>JAZSRS010000167.1:0-19290 GCA_045538595.1 Faecousia sp.
GTATGTAGCCTGTGCAACTTTCTTTACACTGCCGTCCAGGGCATACACACTGCCGGACAGGAAGTCCACCACCCGGCGGGTCAGGGACTTGTCTACATTTTCCATATTCAGAATGACTGCCTTTCTCTTGCGCAGTTCGTCGGCAGCCTTGGCGGCATCGTCAAAGGTCTTGGCGTGGAACAGCACAACTTCCTGCTTGCCGGAACTCATATTCACCACCTGACCGCTGAAACCTGCGGAAGGTGCGGCTGCGGGAGCAGCCTCGGGAGCAGAAACGGCAGAAGAAAAGGGAGAGGTGCGACGGCTGCGGGGAGCAGTCTCCTGCACTTCTTCTTCATATTCATCGGTTTCTTCGTAGAAATCGTCGTAATCCTCTTCGGAATAGGGCTGGGCAAACTTCTTTACATTATCCCAAAAACTCATATATCTGTATCCTCCTAATATGTTCACGCTCCTAATATAGGGGAGCGAACTATGAATAATCCCGGGCACCAAAGATAGCCGTACCCACGCGAATCATCGTACTGCCGCAGGCGATGGCATCTGCATAATCTCCGGACATACCCATAGACAATATATTGACACATACATTATCGTATTTTTTTGCCATTATGTCAACAGAAAGGTTATACATTTTTTGAAAAAATTTGTGATTATCTGTAGAATTTTGGCAAATTGGGGGAATTGCCATCAATCCAAGTACCCGAATTGCGGGAAAATCCCCCATTTTGGAGAGAACGGTATCCACCTCTTCCGGCAGAAAACCGGACTTGCTGGCCTCGTTGGCTATGTTGACTTCCAGCAGAATATCCTGACAGATTCCCTGCTTAGTTGCTTCCTTATGGATGGCTTCCAACAAACGCAGAGAATCCACACTTTGAATCAAATCTACCTTTCCCACCACTTGTTTTACTTTGTTGGTCTGCAGGTGGCCAATGAAGTGTACAGGGACGCCGCTGTAGGCGTTCTGAGACTGTTTCAGGGTCAGTTCCTGCACCCGGTTTTCCCCGCAGCAGTCTACACCGGCAAGGATTGCCTCCTGTACCGCGGCAGCGTCATTCATTTTGGTGGCGGCGCACAGGGATATCTCCCCGGGATCCCGACCGGCGGCAATGGCTGCCTGACGGATATCGGCTTTGATCCGGGCAACATTTTCTGTAATAGACATAGGGCACCTTCTTTCTCTAGAGTAGGGCGACAAAAAGGCGACGAAGCATTGCTCCGCCGCCTTTTTGCTACACTGCTTTAATCGGCTTCATAGGGGCAAGGGTGGAGATGGCGTGCTTGTAGATCATCTGCTGCTTGCCATCGCTTACCAGCACCACAACGAAGTTGTCGTAACCGGTGATAGTGCCCCGGAGCTGAAAGCCATTCATCAAAAATAGGGTAACGGGAGTCTTGTCCTTCCGTACCTCATTGAGAATTGCTTCCTGTAGATTGATAGAATCAGACATATGTATTCCTTCTTTCTTTTGGGATACACAAATCTTATCATTTTTCAGTTGTCAAATTGTGTTAGAATTTGTCGGGCGCTTGCAAGAATTTCCGTATTGCCTGCGCCTTTTTCTCTTCTGAGCCAATGGATTGCGGGATTCCGTCGAAACCAGGTCAGTTGCCGCTTAGCATACTTCCGGGAGGACTGCTGTACCAGGGCGGTGGCAGTCTCCATAGAACTGCGGCCCTGCAGGGCGTCCACAAATTCCTTGTAGCCAATGGCCTGCATAGCGGTGCATTTTTCCGGCACACCCTCTGCAAGAAGACCTTGGATTTCTCCAATTAGGCCTTGTTCCAGCATAAGTTCCACACGCCGGTCAATTCGGTCATACAAATCCGCCCGATCTGCATCTTCCAGTGCAAACCAAACAGGGTTGTACCGGGGCGGAATCTGCTGGGTTTTTCGGTTGTGTTCCGTGATGGTCTCACCGGTCTCTAAGTATACTTCCATTGCCCGAATGATCCGCTTTTGATCACTGGGGTGAAGACGGTCTGCCGATTCCGGGTCAACGGCCCGGAGTTGCGCAATCACCGCTTCAATGCCTTTATCCCTTACCAGCGCTTCCAATTCCTCCCGGCGGCCGGTGGACGGCACGGGGGCAAAATCATTGCCCCGAATCAGGGCGTCCATATAAAGACCCGTTCCGCCTACAATAATAGCAGTCTTTCCCCGGGCGAGAATATCGTCTACGATGGGCGTTGCCATAGCGCAGTATTTTCCTACGGAAAAATCCTCCCACGGCTCTGCCACGGAGAGCATATGGTGGGGGATACCGGCCATTTCGTCCACGGTAGGTTTGGCAGTGCCGATGTCCATCCGTTTGTAGACCTGCATAGAGTCGCAGGATACCACTTCACCCTCCAATTCTTTGGCCAGGGCGATGGACAAGGCGGTCTTGCCGGAAGCGGTAGGCCCGGCAATGCAAATAATTTGCTGCATATTATACTTCCTCGATTTCTTCGTCGCAGATAGCCTTTCCGCAGTTGGGACAGAAATTCGGCAGACCGTATGAATGCCGACCAGTCAGATGCTGACCACAGTGAGGGCAGCAAATCGTTAGATTCACAACAACCGCAATCAGCACAAGCACAAAGCCAACCAACATCAGAACTGGTACGACAGCAATTCCCAGCATGGCGAAGCCAAAACCAGCACAACCCAATAAGATGGAAATGAGCATTTTTAATTTCAGTTTGCTTCTCATAGAAATCTCCTTTAACTCCGCTTGAATTGCTTTTCCAGTTGCTTTTTGCTTAATGTGATGCAGATGGGTCTGCCGTGGGGACAGTGCTTCAAATCCTCCCGGGAGAGCACCTGCTCTGCCAGCCGTTTCAGTTCTTCTTCGCTACTCTGCCAGCCAGCCTTAATAGCAGCCTTGCAGGCAACAGTATGAAGCAGTTCGTCCCGGACACTGTCTTTTCTCTCTTTGCGGCCATTCAGCAGATCCGCTGCCAAATTTTCCAAGGCATCGGCGGCTTGTCCATCGTCCAGATCCATAGGAATCTGCCGAATCAAAAGGGTATTCTCGCCAAATTCCTGAATCTCAAAACCCAGTTCTTCCAAAAGTCCCGCGTTTTCCAGCAAAATGGCAGCGCTATCCGCACTGGTCCGGTGCGCCACCGGGGTGAGTAAGGTTTGAGAGGAAATGGTCTCCTGATTTGCCTTTAATTTTTCAAAGAGAATCCGCTCGTGGGCGGCGTGCTTGTCAATGAGATAAGCCTCTTCCCCTTGTTCCACAATAATATAACTGTTGTACAGTTCTCCCACATACCGGGGAGGGATATCCGTGGCAACGGCTGCCATTACGGTCTGTTCCGGTTCTTTTGCCTGAGGAGCGGGTTTTGCTGCTGGCATAGGGGTGGGGAGGATCACATTTTCCCGGATCGGGGGTAAGAATGTTTCTTCCACCGCCAACGCAGTGGCAGCAGCGGCAACAGGGGAGGGCTTGGGAGCCTCTTTGATAGCAGAGGTGAAAGCCTTATACTCTTGCGCATTCATAGTGCGGAAGAAACTCTCCTGCTTGGGAGCGGTAGCCTTGGGGACAGGTTGAACGGGGGCAACAGGCGCAGGCTTAAATTGCACCTGCGGCCGATCGGTGGCCTTGTTCAGTCCGCCCAATACGCCGTAATGGACGCAGTCAAAAATTGCCTTTTTGTTTAAGAATTTGATTTCCGTTTTGGCCGGATGGACATTCACATCCACCGCCGCTGCGGGAGTGGTCAGATGCAATACACAGGCAGGGAATTTGCCTACCATGATCTGATTTCGGTAAGCCTCCTCCAATGCCGCGATCAGCAGCCGGGATTTGATAGGTCGTCCGTTGACAAAAAATGTCTGCAAAGCACGACTGGGCCGCGCATCCGAGGGCTTGGATACAAAACCCCGCAGGGTAAACTGCTCCCATTTACTGTCCACAGGAATGAGTTTTCCACCGTCTCTGCCGTATACGCAGTAAACTGCCTCCTCCAAACTGCCCATGCCGGGGGTGGAGAGGACTTCCTTGCCGTCCCGAATGAAGCGGAACGCCACTTCCGGGTGAGCCAGCGCCTGCGACTGTACCGCAGATGCCACTTTGCCACCCTCTACCGTATCGGACTTCATAAATTTCATTCTGGTCGGGGTGTTAAAAAACAGATCCCGGACGATAATGGTAGTGCCGTCAGGACAACCGGCTTCCGATTCCTCGGTGATGTTACCTGCCTCCAAAGACAGAGCAGTGCCGAAAACCGCCCCGGGGGTCTTGGTCAGCAGGTCAATACGACTGACAGAGGCAACTGCAGCCAATGCTTCACCCCGGAAACCCATGGTAACGATGGCAGATAAATCCTCTGCGCTTTTTAGTTTGGAGGTGGCGTGGCGCAAAAAAGCAGTCTTCGCATCTTCAGGAGACATACCGCAGCCGTTATCGGTTACCCGCAGGAAGGTCATACCGCCGTCCCGGATTTCCAAAGTAACCTGAGAAGCGCCGGCGTCCACCGCATTTTCCAGCAGTTCCTTTACCACAGACGCAGGCCGTTCCACCACCTCACCGGCGGCGATCAGGTTGGCAACATGGGGAGAGAGTTGAATAATTTTCGACATAAAATCACCTCATGGCAGAAATGCCGATTTGGTTGATGGTAATGTGCATCAGAATCGGCGCAACAATGGTGTCGGCCTTTTCGTAGGCCCAGGCCAATGCGATTCCCGCAGGTATATACTGCACAAAGCACAGTGTTAGCAGTTTCCAGTCATAGATCCCGATATATGCCAGAATGTGAATGCTGGCAAAGACCGCCGTGGAAACAATGTAAGCAAGATACCGGTTTTTCCGCTGTAATCCTTGAAAAAGAAGCCCTCTGTACAATGTCTCCTCCGTAATAGGCACCAGCAAAATGGTAAAGAGATTCATCAGGACCGTATATTCTTGGGTCATTTGGGAAACCGCTTGGTCATTTACGTTGGAGAAATCCGGATAGATCCGCAGAATACCACGGGACACCAAGTGCATACCAACAAAGTAAAACACAAGACCAAACAGGGCAAACCGCAGACTGCGCCAAGGGGCAGCCACCGCTGCCTTTAGGGAAGCGGACAGAAACCGCCGGAAGATCAACACCACGGCAGCAAAGTTTACCCCAAAGAAGATCAGATTCAAAAGGGAATCCGATAGGGGCAGACCCAGTATGTAAGCGCCAAATTGGATCACAAAGGGCAGCACAAACATGGAAAAGAGCAAATAACTCCAACCAAGCAATGTCTCCCTTCGGGTCATAGAAATGGATAGTTTCATATTACTCCAACATTTTTTTCAGTTTGTATAGTTCATTCATTGCTTCAATGGGCGTCAATGTTTCCACGCTGATACCCTCCAAAGCGCCGCAGATCTGCTGACCCCGCAGGTCCAGCATACTCATCTGCATATCCGGTTCTTCCTGATGGATTTTTACCGGTCTGGGGGTGTCATCGCTTTCCAGTTCCTGCAGGATCTGTCTTGCCCGGGTGATGACGCCGTTCGGCAGACCTGCCAACTTGGCCACTTCAATGCCGAAACTGTCGTCGGTGGCGCCGGGAATGATTTTCCGCAGGAAGATCATCTTGTCCCCCCGCTTTTTTACGGCAATATTGTAATTTTTGATACCGGGGAGTTCATCTTCGATGACACTCAGTTCGTGATAGTGGGTGGCAAACAGGGTTTTTGCGCCCAACTGCTTGGGATTGGCGGCGTATTCCAGCACCGCTCTAGCGATGGCCATACCGTCGTAGGTGGAAGTGCCCCGACCGATCTCGTCCAAGATCAGCAGACTCTTGGAGGTGGCATACTTCAAAATGGACGCCATCTCTGCCATTTCCACCATAAAGGTAGATTGACCGGAGGACAGGTCATCGCTGGCACCGATTCGGGTGAAGATCCGGTCCACCAAACCGATCCGGGCAGACTTGGCAGGCACGAAAGAGCCCATCTGTGCCATTAGCACAATCAATGCCACCTGCCGCATATAAGTGGATTTACCGGCCATATTCGGGCCTGTAATAATGGAAACCAGATTATTCTTGCTGTCAAGCACAGTGTCATTGGGAACAAACAGGGTATCTTTCAGCACCTTTTCCACCACGGGATGACGACCCTCAGAAATGGAGATCGTGTCGTCCAAAGCGATCTCCGGACGGCAGTAGTTATTCTTTACTGCTACAGTAGCCAGAGAACATAGGGTATCTACTGCAGCCACCGCTGCAGCCGCGGTCTGCACCCGGGCGGACTGGCTTGCCAGATACTCCCGCAGGTGGGTGAAGATCTGGTATTCCAAAGCGGTGCAACGCTCCTTGGCAGTCAGCACCTGCTCTTCCAGTTCTTTCAGTTCCGGGGTGATGTAGCGCTCGTTGTTGGTCAGGGTCTGTCTGCGGATATACCGGTCAGGCACCTGATCCACAAAGGATTTGGAAACTTCAATGTAGTAGCCGAATACCCGGTTGTAATTGACCCGCAGGGTGCGGATGCCGGTCTTTTCCTTTTCCTCGGCTTCAATGGCAGCCATAATGCCGGCGCCGCCTTTCATAATGTCCTGCAGCCGGTCCACTTCTTCGTTGGCGCCCTCACGGATGATGCCACCCTCCCGTACGGTCAGAGGGGGATTGTCTGCAATGGTGCTCTCGATCAGATGGGCGCAGTCGGTCAAAGGATCAATGACATCTTCCAGTTTTTTAAGCAATGGAGATTTTACATCCTGCAAAAGAAATTTGATTTGCGGCAAAGCCTTCAGACCGGTGGCAAGCCCCAGCAGATCCCGGCAGTTCACCGTGCCGGTAACGATCCGGGTCATTACCCGTTCCAAATCGGTAACATATTTCAGCGTTTCCGATAGTTCTCCCCGGAAAACGGTGTCCTTCACCAATTCCTCCACCGCATTCTGCCGGCTGATGATCTCACTGGCGTCCAGCAGAGGTTTTTCCAGCCAACTCCGCAGCAGACGGCCGCCCATAGGGGTGCGAGTTTTGTCCAGCACCCACAGAAGCGTGCCTTTCTTGTCTTTGGCCCGGAGAGTCTCCTCCAGTTCCAGATTCCGTCGGGCGTCCATGTCCAGTTCCATAAACCGGCCGGTGGTGTAGTAATGTAGTTCCCGGATGTGAGCCAGGTCATTTTTCTGTAAAGTGATCAGCAGCCGCAGCAGACTGCCGGCAGCCATCACCGCTTCGGACAAGCCGGACAGACCTAGTTCTGCCAAAGACTTACCAAAATGCCGCTCCAAAAGTTCTGCTGAAGCATCCAACTGGAACTGCTCCGGTGTACCCTCGTCCAGGCAGCAGTGCAGCCGATGCCGCAGGGCATCGTTCATCACTTCGCGCTTGGTACCTGCGCCGTAGCGAATGATCTCGGTGGGGGAGAAGCGACCCAGTTCAGAAACTGCCACAGCGGCATCTTCGCACACCGTTACATAGAACGCGCCGGTGGACACATCGCAAAACGCAACGCCCAACCGCTCATTTTCACCGTATACACAACCCATATAGTTGTTCCGGCTCTCTTCCAGCATGCAACTTTCCGTCACCGTACCGGGGGTGACGATTCGGGTGATGTCCCGCTGCACAATGCCCTTGGCTTGGGAGGGGTCTTCCATCTGCTCGCAGATGGCCACTTTGTAACCCTTTTGTACCAGCCGGGCAATATAGGAGTCCACAGAGTGGTAGGGAACGCCGCACATAGGAGTCTGTTCCTCCACCGGTTTGTTTCTGTCTCGGGTAGTGAGGGTCAGATCCAGTTCCTTGGCGGCTAAACGGGCATCCTCGTCAAACATCTCATAGAAATCGCCCAGCCGGAAAAACAGAATGCAATCTTGGTTCCGTTCTTTGATGCTGAAATATTGCTTCCGCATAGGGGTCATTTCGTTGGTTTTATTTGCCATAAAATCAATCCTTCTTTAGTTCACCGGTAAGACTCCAGGTGGTAGCACCGGTGATGGTAATGGTAGCGAATGTGCCGATCAAAACTTTCTCGCCGGATAGCCGTACCAGCCGGCCACCCTCTGTCCGGGCAGTGAGCAGATCCTTGTCCGTGCCGTCAATGAGGCAACGGAATGTTTTGCCGATATAGGCTTTGTGTAATTCCTCAGAAATGCTGTTTTGTACCGCACAGAGCCGGTTAAACCGGCGATTTTTCTCTTCCTTGGGAGTGGGGTCGTCCATAGATGCGGCAGGGGTACCGGGACGGGGAGAGAAGATAAAGGTAAAGAGAGAATCGTAATGTACCTGCTCGATAAGGGTAATGGTCTCTTCAAATTCTTCTTCCGTCTCTCCGGGGAAACCCACAATCACATCGGAAGTCAGCACCAGATCCGGCATCACGGACTTGGCGTAGTTCACCGCTTGCAAATACTTTTCCCGGTCTTAATGCCGGTTCATCGCCTTCAATACCCGGGAAGAACCGGACTGGAAAGGCAGATGTAACTGCTTGGCGATCTTAGGGTAGGTCGCCATCGTATCAAAGAGTTTTTTCGAGGCATCCCGGGGATGGCTGGTCATAAACCGAATGAGAAAATCACCGGGCAGTTGGGCGATCTTTGCCAGCAGATCGGCAAAATCCACCCCGGCGTCCAAATCCTTGCCGTAGGAGTTTACATTCTGTCCCAGCAGGGTGATGTCCTTCACGCCACTTTCGATGAGTCCTTGACATTCCGCAAGAATATCCTCCCACTTCCGGCTGCGCTCCCGTCCCCGCACATAGGGAACGATGCAGTAGGTGCAGAAATTGTTGCAGCCGTACATAATAGAGACCCAAGCCTTCAGGCTATTGTCCCGGCTTTGGGGCAATCCCTCTACAATAGAGCCGGGTTCGTCTTCTACAAAGAAAGTGCGCTTGCCGGTAAACAGAACCCGGCTGAGGATCTCCGGAAATTGCCACAAGTGATGGGTGGAGAATACCCCGTCCACATGGGGATAACTGTTTTTGATTCGTTTTACCACCACTTCCTGTCCGGCCATGCAACCGCACAGGAAGATCTTCTGTCCTTTGTGGCGACGCTTGGTGTGCGTCAATGCGCCTAAGTTGCCGAATACCCGTTGCTCCGCGTGTTCCCGAATGGCGCAGGTGTTCATCACCACCACATCAGCGCCTTCGGCGCTGTCAGTGATGGCATAGCCGCTTTCCATCAGCAGGCCTCTGATCCGCTCGGAATCTGCCTCGTTTTGCTGACAACCGTAGGTCTCTACATAGGCGGTAGGCGTGGTGTTTCTGCTGTGCCAGTAGGCTTTTATTTCTTCACAAAAGGCCAGTTGGACATCTAACTGTTCCTTGGTAATCACGGTGGTTTTTCCCATAGTGGAATGGCTCCTTATGCTTATAAGTTCTCAATATAGTATAATAGCATTTTCTGTTCTTTTTTGCAAGGGGAAGAGAGGGATTTTGCAGGATTATGAACATTTTGCAAACTATCTTGCATTTACGGCCTGTTCGTGGTAAACTAACGAAAAGGCACCCAGCAAATGGGAGAAAGAGGAAATTTTATGATTTGTAAATTTTGCTTTGGAGAAATTGAGGAAGAGGCAACTGTCTGCCCCATCTGCGGCAAGGAATTGACACAGGAGGAAACCCCTGTGGAAGAGATTGCTGAAGAGGTGGCGGAAGAAGTTGCTGAAGAAACCGCTGAAGTACCGGTAGAAGAAATTGCTGAGACGGCAGAGAAAGAGGTCATTCCTGCAGCCAAGCCTAAGAGAAAGATGCCTGTTGCTGTGAAAGTGGTGCTGGCATCCCTGTGTGTGATTGTGTTGGCGCTGCTACTGACCTATGCCATTCTGGTTTCTACAGAGGGAACAGAGGCCACGATGGAGCGGTTAAACAAAGTTACCCACAACCTGAAATTCTGGCGGGCAAACGATATTAATTACAAAACAACTTACGCTGTAGACGACACCAAAGCCGAGAAGAAGGCCGACGAGATCGTAGCCACCTTGGGCAACCAGACACTGACCAACGGCGAACTGCAGGTCGGTTATTGGATGGGCGTATACGATTTCCTGGGTTATTACGGTAATTACCTGAGCATGATCGGTCTGGATGTTTCCAAGCCCTTGGATGAGCAGATATACGATCAGAAAACCGGTATGACCTACCAGCAGATGTTCCTGGAGAACGCATTGGAAAGTTGGCACAGATATGCAATGCTGGCGGAAATGGCCGAAGAGGCCGGCTTTGTACTGGATGAAGAGAGTGAAAAGTACCTGGCTGACATCCGCACCCAAATGGAAAAGATGGCCAAGGACAACAAGTACGACGACCTGGAGAAATTCGTTGACGAAATACTCTTCCCCGGCAGTTCCGTGGAGGCGTATATGCACCACTTCCGGATGAGAGAGATTGGAGTCGCTTACTCCAATTCCGTTTATGATACTTTGGTTCCCAATCAGGAGCAGATCGAAGCCTATTATGAGGCCCATAAGGCAGAGTTGGAACAGAATGGCTTCGGCAAGGATAAGGGCAACTACTACGATGTGCGCCACATTTTGATTTCCCCCCTCGGCGATTCCGAAGCAGAATGGGAAGTGTGCCGGGAATCTGCCCAAAAGATTTTGAATACCTATCTGAATGGAGAGACTGTGGACGAAGAAGCCTTTGCAAAATTAGCAGCGACCCATTCTGAAGATACCGGCTCTAAGAGCAACGGCGGCCTGTATCCCCAACTGACTACCCAGACCAATTTTGTGGAAAGTTTCAAAAATTGGTATCTGGACGAAAGTAGACAGAAGGGAGATACCGGTTTAGTGAAGAGTGAACACGGCTATCACATTATGTACTTCTCCGACAGTTACCCCATTTGGGAGTACGAATGCGAGGAAGCGCTCATTGCCGAAAATACCGATAAGTTTATTGCTGACGGCGAGGAAAGATTCCCCATGACCGTGAACTATAAGAAGATCGTTTTGGGCTATGTAGACTTGGCAGCCCAGATGCAGTAAAATAAAAACGAGGACACTTTCGTCCTCGTTTTTTTAATCCCAGTCCGGTTGCCAATCCTCTTTTAGGGGTAGAGTGTGGAAGATTTCATAGGTAATTGCCTTATATGTATCCACATCGGTGGCTTTCCGCAGGGCCTTACCCAGTTTTTCAGAGTGATCCAACCGGCACAGCCAGTGCCGCCAGTTCTCTTTCATACGGAACATAGCATTCCGGCTGCCGCCGAAAGCGTCAATATATTCTGCAAAAAGGGCATCGTGAAATGCTTCCAAGGCCTTCACCGTTGTGCCGCCGGGGGTCAGCATGCCCGGGTCGGCAATGAGGCCGCGGCCTACCATAATGGCATCAATTTGGGGGAACTCCCGGGAAAATGCCTGTAGTTGAGAGAGGGTACATAAACTTCCGTTGTAACACAAAGGGTTGCTGCTATGCTGTACCGCATAACGAAAACTGTCTATCTCCACCGGCCCGTTGTAGAAAACCTTTCGCACCCGGGGGTGAATCGTCAGTTCGCAGATGGGATACCGGTTGTAAACATCAAGAATGCCTGCAAATTCCGCAGGATCTTCAAATCCAATACGGGTTTTTACGGAAATCGGCAGCGGCGCGGCAGAAAATATCCTGTCAAGAAACGCGTCCAACTGCTCCAAATCCCGCAGCATTCCCGCCCCTTTTCCCTTTGCTGTAACAGTGCCGGAGGGGCAGCCGATATTTAAGTTGACCTCTTGGTAGCCTAAGTCCCGGCAAACACCGGCAAGCCACAGAAAGTCCTCCGGATTTTTGGTTAGTACTTGAGGAATGACAGTAAAATCCGGCAGATCCGCCACAGATAATTCTCGCATTTCCCGGGGTGTCAGCGCCCGATGTACGGTGGGGGAGAGAAACGGGGTATAATACCGGTCAACGCCGGGGAAAAACCTGTGATGCAGCCTGCGGTAAATGCTATCGGTAAGCCCCTCCAGCGGGGCAAAATAGTAACGCATATCAATACTCCCAAACTTTGTAAAGGGGTGCGCTGAACGGCGCACCCCTCGTTATTAAACTTCCATAATCACGGGCAGAATCATGGGATTGCGCTTGGTGGTCTTGAACAGGTAACCGCTCATATCGTTCTTGATGGCAGATTTCAGCGCAGCCCGATCACGAATGTGCTTGCGGCTACAGCGCTCAATGGCTTCCAGCGCCACTTCCCGCAGTTCTTCGATCAGTTCTTCTGACTCCTTCACATAGATAAAACCTCTAGTGATGATGTCCGGACCGGAAATCAGACTGCCGTCCTGGGAACTGATGTTGATGCACACCACGATCATACCGTCCTGAGCCAGATGCTTTCTGTCCCGCAGGACAACGCTGCCTACATCGCCCACACCGGTGCCGTCCACAAAGACCTTGCCGGCAGGGGCAGCACCGCTGATCTTGCAGGTTTTGGATGTGAGTTCAAACACCGTACCGATCTCACCAATGCGGACATTCTTAGGAGATAGGCCCATCGTCACGGCCAGTTTTCCGTGAATTTGCAAATGCCGTTGTTCACCGTGAACGGGAATGAAGAACTTGGGCTTGCACAGGGCGTGCATGATCTTCAGTTCCTCCTGACAGGCGTGTCCGGAAACATGGAGACCCTCGCTCTTTTCGTAGACCACTTCTGCGCCCTTGCGGTACAGTTCATTGATGATCCGGGAGACGGCCTTCTCGCTGCCGGGAATAGCGGAAGCGGAAATGATGATCCGGTCGCCGGCCTGAATGTCCACCAGTTTGTGGGTGGAGAAAGCCATACGGTACAGAGCAGACATATTTTCGCCCTGAGAGCCGGTGGATACGATGACAACCTTGTTTTTCGGCAGACTCTTGGTTGCGCCCAGTTCCACCAGCGTGCCGGCAGGAATCGTGAGATATCCCAGATCCTGAGCCACTTTCAGCATATTTTCCATGCCCCGGCCGGTAACGGCAACCTTTCTGCCGTAGCGGTGGGCAGTGGCCAAAACCGCCTGGATCCGGTGCATATTGGAGGCAAAAGTGGTAACGATAATCCGGCTGTCGCAGTTCTTAAACTGCCGATCCAGACCTTCTGCAACGGTGTTTTCACTGGGGGTGTAGCCGGGACGCTCCACATTGGTGGAGTCACACATCAGTGCCAAGACGCCCTCGTTACCCAACTGTCCAAACCGGGCCAGATCGATCATGCCGTCTTTGGAGGCGGGATCGATCTTAAAGTCGCCGGTCATCACAATTGTACCTACAGGTGTGTGAATAGCAAATGCCACCGCGTCAGCGATGGAGTGATTCACATGAATAAATTCCACAGAGAAGCAGCCGGCTTTGACCACATCACCGGGTTTGTGAGTGATGAGTTTTACCGTGTCGGCAATGCGATGCTCCTCCAGTTTCAGTTTTACCAGACCGTTGGTCATGGCGGTGCTGTGAATGGGGCAGTTTACCTGCTGCATACAGTAGGGGATAGAGCCAATGTGATCCTCGTGTCCGTGGGTGATGAAAATGCCACGGAGTTTTTTGGCGTTTTGTACCAGATAGGTAAAATCCGGGATCACCAGATCCACACCGTACATTTCTTCGTCCGGGAATCCAACGCCGCAGTCTACTACGATCATATCCCGGCCGTACTCCAAAACAGTAATATTCTTACCGATCTCGTCCAAACCGCCTAAGGGTATAATTTTCAATTTTTCAGCCAATTTGTAAAGAACTCCTTTCTTTTGGGGCATAACAAGCAGGCAGCCGTATGCACCTGTCCTGACCCCGTACCGTCGGAAAAATGCAATAATCGCCTGCAATATATATTACTTCTTTTTCTTTGCACGGGTCTACCCACCCGGTGCTTGTAAATGTATTATAACACAAAGATCCCCAGTTGTATACATTTATCTTTTCTGTAAAAAAATCCCTTTACAAACGAAAATGATGGTTGCACCTGAGATGGAGATTTGCTATAATATTAAGAATACTAGACTACTATGGGAAGTGCACCCTTTTGCAAGGAGGCGACGGCATTGAATAAAAAACTTGGAAGACTGCTCAGACCCAATATGGCGCCCTATTTTATAGCACTGCTAATCTTTGCGGCTATTACCGCGCTGCTTCGGCAATATGTCCTTGCTGGTGTGGAATTTGCCCTGTGGCTTCTGTTTATGGTGACCTACCTTGTGCTGCGGGCCGCCCGTAAAAAGCAACTCAATGCTTTCTTAGAAAAGGCCGTCCACGAGCAAAGTGGCATTCAGGGTCAGCGCCCTCCCTTTGCTATGGTGGCGGTGCGATTGGCTGACGGCGGCATTGTCCATGCCAACGACCGTTTTGCCGCCCTGACCGGCTTTAACGATGTTTTGAAAGAACGGAATATTGGGGATATTCTCCCGGGATTTGATACCCAGTGGTTGATCTCCGGCAAAACCGAGTATCCCTATGATGTAAAATTGCAGGGCCAACGTTACCGGATCTACGGCGCGCCGATTCAGACCGGCGATCCCAGCGGAGACCAATTGGCGGTTTTGTACCTGACTGACCTGACAGAACTGTATCAGGTGCGGGACGAATATGTGCGTTCCCGTCCGGTGGTGTCCATCATTCTGATTGATAACTACGAAGAACTGACCAAGAACCTCAGCGAAAGCGCAATGTCTATCCTGAATGCCCGGATCAACGATGCCATTACCCAGTGGACGGAGAATTACCACGGCCTGTTCCGTCGGCTGGAGAGAAACCGTTATCTGTTCCTGTTTGAAAAGAAGGATCTAAAGCGGGCAGTAGAGGATAAGTTCTCCGTTTTGGAGGATGTTCACGCCATTACCAGTCCTTCCAGTCTGGCTGCGTCTATTTCCTTTGGCTTGGGCGTAGACGGAGAGACTTTTGAGGAAAGTTACCAGTTTGCGGCGTTGGCCATTGAAATGGCCCTGAGCCGCGGCGGTGATCAGGCGGTTGTGAAGGATCGGCTGAACTTCAACTTTTACGGCGGCCGCAATAAGGAGGCCGAGCAGCGCAGCAAGGTCCGTTCCCGTGTCACCGCTAACTCCCTGATGGAACTGATCGACCAGAGTAGCCGCGTGCTGATCATGGGTCACAGAAATGCCGACTTGGACGCCATCGGCGCTGCATTGGGCATCTTCTGTATGTGTCGGAAGAAGAAACGGGAAGCCCATATCGTTATGGATGTCCAAAACAATATGGCACCGGACTTTGTGGAGGAGATCCGCAAGGTGCCGGAGTATGCAAACGCATTCATTTCCGGACAGGAAGCACTGGTGCTCAGCGATAACCGCACTACCCTTGTGGTGGTGGATACCAACCGCCCCGATCAGGTGGAACACCGGCATCTGCTGGAGGCTGTGCCTCGCGTCTGCGTGGTGGATCACCATCGCCGGGCCGCAGACTACATCAATCCTGTGGTGGTAAACCTCCACGAGCCGTACGCATCTTCTGCGTCGGAACTGGTGACAGAACTGCTGCAATATGCGGTGGAAATGGAGGATGTGCTGCCCATCGAAGCCAAGGCGCTGATGGCAGGTATCTTCCTGGATACCAAGAGTTTTCATGTGCGTACCGGCGAGCGTACCTTTGAAGCCGCCACATATCTGCGGCAATTGGGCGCAGATACGGTGGCCGTGAAGATGCTGCTGCAAAATGACTTCCGGGATACCTTAGAAAAATTCGACATTATCAAAACCGCGAAACTGTATCGGGATGAGATCGCCATTGCGGCGCTGACCGAAAAAACCTCCAGAATCCTGGCATCTCAGGCAGCGGACGAACTGCTGGACATTTGTGGCATCACCGCATCCTTTGTGGTGTACCCGGACGGAGAGAGCGTCTATGTGTCTGCCCGTTCCATCGGCAATGCCAATGTGCAGGTGATTTTGGAGTCTTTGGGCGGCGGCGGCAATACCGCTACAGCCGGCGCGCAGATTTCCGGCAGTACTGTCAAACAGGTACTGGACAGGTTGGTCGCGTCTATTGACAAATTCTACGAAGAGTGAGGAATGTACAATGAAAGTTATATTTTTACAAGATGTAAAGGGCAAGGGAAAAAAAGGCCAGATGATGGAGATCTCCGACGGCTACGCCAGAAATTACCTTCTGCCCAGAAAACTGGCTATGGAAGCAACTCCCGATGCCATCAATACCATGCGTATGAACGATAAGGCAGCCGCAGAAAAGGCAGCCAAGGAACGGGCAGAGGCTTTGGAGATTTCCAAAAAACTGCGGGATATGACCTTGGTGGTTACCGCTAAGGGTGGCGGTGCCGGCAAACTGTTCGGCTCTGTCACCAGTCAGGAAATCGCTGACGCGCTGAAGGCCAAATCCGGCATCGTGATCGATAAGCGGAAGATCGTCCTGTCCGATTCCATTAAGCATGTTGGCACCTATACTGCCCAATGCAAGTTGGGCTACGAGATCACCGCGCCTCTGACTGTTAAGATCGAAGAGGCATAAAATCCTGCAAAAAAGGAGATACAACTATGGATGAAGAACTGGTTGCCAGACAACTCCCCCATTCTCTGGAGGCGGAGCAGGCAGTACTGGGCTCCATTTTAATTGACAGCCGTTGCCTGACCGATGTGATCGGCATTGTGCGGGCAGAGGATTTTTACCTGCAGCAAAACCGGGAGATCTATGAGACGATCTATACCATGTTCAATTTCGCCCAGACCGTAGACCCAGTGACTGTGCTGGATAAAATGCGGGAACTGGGTGTGTATCACGACAATTCCCGGGATTACATCCTGCAATTGATGGAGATCACCCCCACCGCCGCTAATGCGGTGCAGTATGCCAATATCGTCAAGGATAAGGCGATCTTGCGGTCCTTGTCGGAGGCTGCAACAGATATTTCCCAGATGGTACATAACCAAGTGGGTGCTACCGGGGAGATCTTGGAAGTGGCGGAAAAGAAGATCTACGCCATTCGTAAAGGCGAACGGGGGGACTCTTTGGAGCCTATCAGCATTACGCTCCATAAGGTCTTTGACCGTTTGACAGAACTGAGCCAGTCCGATTCGGCTATTCCCGGCATCTCTACCGGTATGCGTGATCTGGATAAGAAGATCAACGGTCTGAACAAATCCGACCTGATCCTGGTTGCAGGCAGACCGGCTATGGGTAAGTCTGCCTTTGCTCTGAATTTGGCGCTGAATGTGGCTAAGAAGTGCAATAAGACCGTGGCCATCTTTAACTTGGAAATGTCCCGGGAGCAACTGGCTATGCGTCTTTTGGCGATGGAGAGTTTTGTGGACGGTCAAAAAATGGCTACTGGCAAACTGACAGAAGAAGAGTGGAGCAAACTGAGTATGGCTTCCGTGGCACTGAGCCAGACGGATATCCGTATCGACGACAACCCGTCTATTACCGTGGCGGATATGAACGCCAAATGCCGCCCGGTGGAGAATTTAGGACTGGTGGTCATCGACTACCTGCAACTGATGAGCGGCTCCGGCTACGGCAAGGGCGGAGACAGCCGCGTCAATGTGGTCAGTGACATTTCCCGCTCCTTAAAGATTATGGCTAAGGAACTGAATGTGCCGGTGATCTGTTTGAGCCAACTTTCCCGTGGCCCTGAAAGCCGACAGGACAAGCGTCCTATGCTTTCTGACCTGCGTGAATCCGGTGCCATCGAGCAGGACGCAGACGAAGTTCTGTTCCTGTACAGAGACGAGTATTACAATGAAAACACCGAGGATAAAGGCGTTGCAGAATGCATCGTTTCCAAAAACCGCCACGGCGAAGTGGGAACAGTAAAACTGCAATGGGTACCCCAGTACCAGACCTTTACCGACCGGGAGTGGAAGCATGCTGAATAGGTTCAAATCCTTTATGGAGAACTACCGGGGAGCGCAAGTGGTATGCGCAGTCTCCGGCGGTGCGGATTCTATGGCGTTGCTCTGGGGTATGTATCTGTTACGGGAAAGTCTGGAACTGAATGTTTCCGCGGCCCACTTCAATCACGGCCTCCGCGGCGCGGAATCCGATCGGGACGAAGCCTTTGTGCGGGATTTCTGCCGCTGCTACCAAATCCCCTTTGTTTCCGGCAGCGCAGCCGTAACCGCCGGTAAAAAAGGCTTGGAGGCAGCCGCCCGGGAGGCAAGATATACCTTCTTAAAAACCCTGCCGGGGAAAATTGCCACCGCCCATACCGCTGACGATAACGCGGAAACGGTGCTCATGCACCTTGTCCGGGGGACAGGCCTGAAAGGCCTTGGAGGCATTCAGCCGGTGAACGGCAACCTGATCCGCCCTATGCTGCAGATCACCCGGGCGGAAGTGGAAGCGTTCCTGCTGGAGTACAGTATTCCCTATGTGGAGGATAGCAGTAACCGCAGTGACGATTTTCTGCGGAATCGGATCCGCCACCATGTGATGCCCCTGTTGAAGCAGGAAAATCCCGGTTTGGCACAGAATCTTTCCGCTATGGCCATGCGCCTGCGGCAGGATGAAATGGCCCTCGACAAATTGGCCCAAGAGAATATGACCGACCAAGTGGCCGAACTGCGGAATTTAGAACCGGCTGTTCGCAGCCGGGTGCTGAGTCGGATTCTGCTAGACGCCGGTGTAAAAGAACCGGAGGCAGAGCATATTGCCACCTTGGAAAAACTGGTTTTTTCCGAAAAACCCTCGGCAAAAGCATATTTTCCCAACCATATTACCATTGGCAGAAATTACGGCCACTTGCAGATCCTTTCTGAGGAGTCGGCCTTGCAGATGCAGGAACTGACCTGCCCGGGTGTGTGCCTATTTCCCGGCGGCAGACTGATCTGCGAACCCAATATAGATGCGGTGTGTACCACCCTTTCCTTTCCGGTGAAGCCGAAAGGGAAGATTTTTGTGCGCTGTCGGCAGAGCGGCGATACCATTCGCCTCCACGGCGGCACGAAAAGTTTGAAAAAACTATTTATTGATGCAAAGATCCCTGTCCCGAAGCGGGATTCCGTTCCGGTCATTGCCGATGAGAGCGGTGTTTTGGGTGTCGTGGGATTTGGTGGAAATTTGGATAGAATTGCATCGGGAGAAGATGCAGTTCGGATCAAAATAGAATACCTGTAAATAAACATAAGGGAGGATTCCGTTGTGGAGGAAAATATTCAAGAGGTACTGCTGAGTGAGGAGCAGATTCAGGCAAAGGTAGCGGAATTTGCTGAGATTTTGTCTAAGGAATATGCAGACAAAGACCCCGTATTCGTGGGTGTTTTGAAGGGCGTCGTGATCTTTTTTGCAGATATGGTGCGAAAGATCAATATTCCCTGCGAAATCGACTTTATGTGCATTTCCTCCTACGGCAGCGGCACCAGCACTACCGGCAATGTGGTGGTGAAGAAGGACCTGTCTGTTGACATCAAGGACCGCCATGTGGTGATTCTGGAGGATATTT
>JAZSRS010000125.1:0-13931 GCA_045538595.1 Faecousia sp.
CACGACAGCCCGTTATGGGAATGCAAAAAATGTCCTTGCGGGGCGTCGAAGGCGCCGCCCCCTACGTTCTCGCACTGCTTGCTCAGAATGACGCGAGAGGGGGAAGCCTTTGGGTTTGACTTATGGACAAAAAAATGGTACACTTTTTATACTGTTTCTTTTGGAGGCAATTTTATGCAGGCTTTGCTTATGGCGGTGTTTGCCGCGGTTATCGTGGCAGCAGACCAGTTTACCAAATATCTGACCGTAGCCAACATTCCTCTGTACGGCAAGGTGGAAGTCCTGACCGGTGTGGTGGGTCTGACCTATGTGCAGAATTTCGGCGCGGCTTTTTCCTCCTTTCAGGGGATGCAATGGCTGTTCGCCATTATCTTTCTTCTGTTCACCGTGGCAATCGTGTGGGAATACCGCAAGCGGAGTATGGCCTTTACTACCTTTGAATGGTGGTGCATTGCAGCCATTTACGGCGGGGGCTTAGGCAATATGGTCGACCGGGTGCGGCTGGGTTACGTGGTGGATATGATCGAGACCCAATTTATCCGTTTCCCTGTGTTCAATGTGGCGGACTGCTTCATTACCTGTGGCTGCATTGCCCTGATTGGACATCTGATTCTCTTCAATAAGGCATTTTGGAAGGAAGACAAAAAATGATTCTGATCGCCGATATTTCCGGGGAGCGGCTGGACGCCTTTTTGGCTCGCGCTGCCGAGGGTCTGACCCGTTCCGCCGCCCAGCGGCTGATTGAGGACGGATGTGTAACCCGCAACGGCAAACCCGGCAAGAAAAACGACAAACTGAACATGGGCGATCAAATCTCTGTGGAAATTCCGGAAGTCAAACCTGTGGAGATCGCTCCAAAAGATATCCCTTTGGAGATCGTCTACGAGGACGAGGATGTGCTGGTGATCAACAAGCCCAAGGGTTTGGTGGTCCACCCCGCCGCCGGTCATCAGGAGGACACCTTGGTCAACGGCCTGCTGTTCTCCCACGCCGACCGGCTCTCCGGCATCAATGGCCAGTTGCGACCTGGCATCGTCCACCGGATTGACAAAGACACCTCCGGTCTGCTGGCGGTGGCGAAAAACGACCTGGCCCACACGGTGCTGGCCTCCCAACTGAAGGACCACTCTATGGGTCGGACTTACGATGCTATCGTCTGCGGCAATTTCCGGGAGGATTCCGGCACGGTGGATGCCCCCATCGGCCGCCACCCCACTGACCGGAAAAAGATGTGCGTGACCCAGCGGAACAGCAAGCCTGCGGTGACCCACTGGCAGGTGGTGACCCGTTATCGGGGTTACACCCATATCCGTTGCAACTTAGAGACCGGACGCACCCACCAGATCCGCGTCCATATGGCGCATATCGGACACCCCATTTTGGGAGACAGGGTCTACGGCCACAAAAAGCCGGAACTGGGGCAGGACTCTCAGTGTCTCCACGCCGGGGCGCTGTGTTTCTCCCACCCCCGGGACGGCCGTCCCATCGTGGTTGTTGCCGACCTGCCGGAATATTTCAAGGAAGTTTTAGAAAAACTAGCGAGGATAGGATAAATGGCGCTTTTTGACGATGTATTACTGACTGTGGATTACGACCGGACGCTGACCGGGCCAGACAGTTCCATTCCTCAGCGGAATTTGGTGGCCATCCGGTATTTTACGGAAAACGGCGGCACTTTTACAGTAAACACCGGTCGCAGTACCACTACCATGCGGGACTTGTTTGACATCATTCCTGCCAACGCCCCTTTTCTTCTGTACAACGGCTCTGCCTTTTATGAAAATGGACACCTGACCAATTTGCAAATCATCGACCTGCCGCTGTGGGATACCCTCAACGCGGTAAAAGCGGCATTTCCCGAGATGAATCTGGAAATTCAGGCCTGCGACGGCCATTATCTGTTAGACCCCCGGGATTCCTTCGTGGCCCTGTACGAGAAAATGAAATGGCGCTGGGCTCCCGCGGTGGAGGGTCAGGATTACGGGCCGTTTCTGAAGTTCGCCGCCTACGGCCCTGTGCGGAAAGCAGTGCTGGCAGATATGTTCACCGACGACCCGGCGGATATGGGCAGATTCGACGCGCTGGAGGAATTCGTTCGCAGTCGCTGGGGGGATAAGGTGGAGGTTTTCCGGGCCGCCCCCCGAATCGTGGATGTCCACGCCAAGGGCGTTTCCAAAATCAATGCCGCCCGGGCTTTACAGGCACGGCTGGGTAAAAAAATCTTGGTTTGTGTGGGCGATGCGGAGAACGACATTTCCATGCTGGACGGGGCGGATTACGCATTTTGCCCCGGCGATGCGGTGGTTGCCCACCGGTACGAAAACGTGTGTAACTGTGGTGATGGAGCGGTTGCGGACGTGATTTATAAAAAAATTCCCGCCATTCTGGGGATTCAGCCTTGACATATTGACACTCCTGTGGTAATATCGTATGGCTGAATCGCTCAGAGTAGGTGGATTCGCGGGTGTAGTTCAATGGTAGAACACCAGCCTTCCAAGCTGGATACGCGGGTCCGATTCCCGTCACCCGCTCCATTGCAAATGCGCCAGTAGCTCAGCAGGATAGAGCAACTGCCTTCTAAGCAGTAGGTCGGGGGTTCGAATCCCTCCTGGCGTGCCAAGCCTCCCTACGGTCGGCAGTGTGAAGTGAAAAGTGGAGAGTGAAAAGTTGTAGTGTGCCTTCGGCACAATTTTAATAAGTCGGCTTCGCCGACACCTTAACTATTCACTATTAACTTTTATCTTTTAGCTAAATATATGGTGGGTGTAGTTCAATTGGCAGAGCACTGGATTGTGGTTCCAGGCGTTGTGGGTTCGAGTCCCATTACCCACCCCATAAAAACAGAGGAGACCTTTTGGTCTCCTCTGTTTTTATTTCGGGTGGTAATGGGACTCGAACAATTCAATGCAACGCGGACGAGCGTTGCTCGCGAGGGCTAGACCGAGCGACACCTTGATTAAACGAGTCCCTTACCCACCCCTATTTATTGGTCGTCTTTTTTATGGGGTGGGTAATTTAGGGACTCGAAAAGCCAATCCGCCAACTCCCTCTTGCGTACCGGGGCGCAATATAGTACAATATCCTCAGCGAGGTGATATTTATGACGGATTTCCTGCAAAATCTCAACTCTCCCCTGTTTGCGGGTATGTCTGCCGAAGAACAACAGGCGGCGCTGCACTGTATCGGCTACCATATCGGTTCGTTCCCCAAGGGCAGCATTATCGCTCTGGAAAACGACAACATCAAGCAGGTGGGGATTCTCCTTTCCGGCGCGGTGGATATGATCAAAGAGGATATTTGGGGCAACCGTTCCCTGCTGCTGCGGGTGTACAAAGACGACCTGTTTGGCGAGACCTTTGCCTGCGGTACGGATAATCAGTCTGTGGTTACTTTCACTGTATCCCAAGACGCGGAAATCCTTTTTTTGCCTTTTGATAAGACCATGCGCAACTGCTCTATGAACTGCGGCCATCACCACAAGGTGATCGAAAATATGGTCCGCGTCATTGCAGACAAGACCCGGGAACTGCTGCGGAAGGTGGAAGTGGTTAGCAAACGGACCATTCGGGAACGGGTGCTGGCGTACCTTTCTATGCAGTCGCAACTGCAGAAATCCCGGTATTTGGAACTTCCCTTAGGTCGTATCGAACTGGCGGACTACCTGTGCGTGGACCGCAGCGCCCTGACAAGAGAACTGGTAAAAATGCAAGAAGACGGTCTCATCGACTATGACCGCAACTGTTTCCGTTTGTTATAAAAATCCTCGCCCTCGGTGGTAAATGTGATATATATCACACAATCCCCCGGGGGCATTTGCTATACTAATGGCAGAAAACAACCCGAAGGAGGGATCGTTATGTTAGACGGATGCCAAGGAAAACCCCGTACCCCCACCATTATTGAAAAAATCTGTCCCAACTGCGGCCATGAAATCGAAATGTTCTCCATCGACACCCAAATGCCCTGCGAACACTGCGGGTTTATTGCCTACAACGACACGTTGAGTTGCGTGCAGTGGTGTCAGTACGCCAAAAAGTGCGTGGGCGAAGCCATGTATGAAAAAATGATGGAAATCGCAAGACAACAGAAAGAAGCGGGGTGAACCACTATGGTACGAAGAATCATCACCATTGACGAAGATAAATGCAACGGCTGCGGCCTGTGCGCCAGCGCCTGTCACGAAGGGGCGATCGGCATGGTGGACGGAAAAGCCAAATTGCTGCGGGAGGATTACTGCGACGGTTTGGGGGACTGTCTGCCTGCCTGTCCCACCGGGGCGATCACCTTCGTAGAGCGGGAAGCCCCGGCCTACAACGAAGCCGCGGTGCTGGCCGCCAAGAAAGCCAAAGAAGCCCCCCTGCCCTGCGGCTGTCCCGGCTCTGCCTGTCAGAGTATTGGGCAAACGCCTTCGGCAGCCACGGCAAATGTCCCCAGCCGGCTGGCTAATTTCCCGGTGCAACTGAAGTTAGTACCTCCCAATGCCCCCTATTTTGACGGGGCTGACCTGCTGATTGCCGCGGACTGCACCGCCTTTGCCTACGGCAATTTCCACAATGACTTTATGAAAGGCAAGGTTACCCTCATCGGCTGCCCCAAGTTGGACGGGGTGAATTACGCAGAAAAACTCACCCAGATTTTTGCCACCAACAACATACGCTCCGTTACTGTTACCCGTATGACCGTGCCTTGCTGCGGCGGACTGCCTTTCGCGGTACAGACCGCTGTTGCCAACTCCGGCAAGGATATTCCCCTGCAGGTGGTGACCCTCTCCCCCGACGGAAAAATTGCCGGTTAAAATCCGCTTTTTCATTTGACAGATTTTCTGTCTTCCTCTCTTGAAAACCTTCCCTTCGGGGAAGGTTTTTCTTTTGTATTGAAAGTAGGTTTTTTGTCTGCTATAATAAAGAAAAACAGAAAGCAGGTGAGGAAATGGCCCGGAAAGAAGACTATATTGCGGTATTTGACTCCGGTGTAGGCGGCATCAGCGTCCTGCGGGAGTTGGTGCAACTTCTGCCCAACGAAAATTTCCTCTACTTTGGCGACTCTGCCAATGCCCCCTACGGAGAAAAACCCACTGAGACCGTCCGGGAACTGACCCTGCAAAACGCAAAAAGGCTGATAAGTTGGGGCGTGAAAGCCCTGGTGATTGCCTGCAACACTGCCACCGCCGCCGCCATTGATTCTCTGCGGCAGACTTACCCGGATACCATCATTATTGGCATCGAGCCGGCGCTGAAACTGGCGGTAGACCGTTTTCCCACCGGGCGCATTGGCATTTTGGCCACCCCGGTAACATTGCGGGAGGAGAAACTTTCCCACCTGTTGGAGCGGTTTCCGGAGGTACAAGTGGAGCGGATCCCCGCCCCCGGTTTGGTAAACCTCATCGAGCAGGGCAAGGCCGATTCCCCGGAAACCACAGACCTGCTCCGTTCCCTGCTGACCCCCTATGTTGGCAAGTTGGACGCGCTGGTGCTGGGCTGCACCCATTACCCCTTCGTAAAAGATACCATTTCTGCTATTTTAGATGAAAATACTTTGCTGTTTGACGGCGGCGAAGGAACTGCCCGGCAGACCAAACGGTGCCTGGAACAGGCGGGTCTACTAATGGAATCAGGAGGCAGTATCACCATGGAAAATTCTTTGGAGACACCGGAAATTCTTAGGCTTTCTTTTGAACTTTTGGAAAGGTGAGGGCAACCTATGGAAAACATTTTGGTCATCGGCATTGCCGGCGGCAGCGGCAGCGGCAAAACCACCTTGATGAAGAATCTGCTGACAAAATTCGGCGATGTGGCCACGGTGCTGAGCCACGACAATTACTACAAGCGCCACGACGAACTGACCTACGAGGAGCGGTGTCTGCTGAACTACGATGAGCCGGCGGCCTTTGACACCGATCTGATGGTGGAGCAACTATACTTGCTGCGGAAAGGGCAGGCCATTGACTGTCCGGTGTACGATTTTTCTGTCCACAACCGCAGCGATGCCGTGATCCGGATCAACCCCTCCCGGGTGATCATTGTGGAGGGCATTCTCATTTTCCAAGACCCTGCCCTGCGGGAACTGATGGACATTCGCATCTTCGTGGACACCGATGCGGATATCCGGCTGTGCCGCCGGATCAAACGGGATGTGGAAAAGCGGGGCAGATCTCTGCAATCGGTACTGCAGCAGTATCAGCAGACAGTGAAACCCATGCACGAGCAGTATGTAGAGCCCAGCAAAAAGTACGCCAACATCATCGTGCCGGAGGGCGGCAAAAATTTGGTAGCCTTAGAAATGATCGAGGACAGAATCCGCAGACACTTAAATACATAAAACCACCGCCGGGGGCAGCCAATGGCTGCCCCTGCCTTTTTCTTCCCTTTTCTTTCGGTTGCTTTTCTTGCGGTTTTGTGGTAAACTATCCCCAGCAACAATGTTAGGAGATTATAAATGGCCAAGTATTTGTCTGTTTTTTTCATATCTATGGTGCCGATTATCGAACTGCGGGGCGCAATGCCCATTGCGCTGGGTATGGGTATTCCCTTTCCCATTGCGCTGGTGATTTGCGCCATTGGTAATATGCTGCCTGTGCCGTTTATCTACTTTTTCGCAAGAAAAATTCTGGTTTGGGGCAGTAACAAGCGATTTATTGGCAAGTTCTTCACCTTCTGTCTGGAAAAAGGCGAGAAAGCCGGTCAGAAACTGGTGAAGACTGCCGGTCGCGGCGGCTTGTTCATCGCTCTGATGCTGTTTGTGGGTATCCCCATTCCCGGTACCGGTGCGTGGACCGGCGCGCTGGGCGCAAGTTTTTTGGATATGGGCTTTAAGTCCACGGTGGCGTCCGTATCTTTGGGCGTGGTGATGGCAGGTATTATTATGGCGCTGGGAACTACCGGCGTATTTGCCGCATTTGGATTTTAGGAGGAACAAAAATGGACTGCATTTTTTGTAAGATCGTGGCCGGGGAGATCCCCTCTACCACCGTTTATGAAGACGAACTGGTGTACGCATTCCGGGACATCAACCCCATGGCGCCTACCCATATTTTGGTGATCCCCAAGGAACATTTGGGCAGCGTCAATGATATTACCCCCTACAACAGCGCGGTTGTCGCTCACATTTTTGAAATCATTCCCCAGATCGCCGCCGCAGAACATCTCACCGGCGGTTATCGGGTAGTCTCCAACTGCGGTCCGGACGCCGGACAGACTGTCCACCATCTCCATTTCCACATTTTGGGCGGCAAGGAATTGACGCTTCAAATGGCTTGACAAATTCCGCAAAAGCGGTATAATGGCTTTAGTCGCATACAACGTCTTCGGGGAGCCGGTGCACCGGCTGAGATAAGACTGTTAGTCTTGACCCGTGAACCTGATACGGTCAGTACCGTCGTAGGAAAAGATGCATAAATGAGATACTTCCTGTATCGCATTGCACCTAGACGGTTGCAATGCGGTAATTTTATTTTTGGGGCAAAACAACTGTTTTTGCCCTTGGCCGTTAAAATCGGCAAGGAGGTTCATTTATGCAAAAGCAAAAACTTCGCGCAATTACCGAGGGCGCAATTCTCATCGCCATGGCAGAGATCTTAAGTCTGCTGCCCCTTTACAAATTCCCCTGGGGCGGCTCGGTGGACTTGGGCATGCTGCCTATCATCGTATTCTGCGTCCGGTGGGGATTTGGTCCCGGTATGATCGCCACCACCGCCCACGGCATTCTGCAAGCATTGCTTGGAAGTTCCGGCGGCTTTGTAGGCTGGCAGAGTTTCCTGGGTGATTACCTGATTGCCTATATGGTGCTGGGTGTTGCCGGACTGTTTAAGGGCAAATTCGTCCCCGCTGCTCTGATCGCCTGCGCTATCCGTTTCCTTGTGCATTATGTGGTAGGTGCAACCATTTGGGCAGAATACATGCCGGAAACTTTCTTCGGTATGACCATGACTACCCCTTGGGTATATTCCGCATTGTACAACGGCGCGTATATGTTGTCTTGTACGGTTTTGGTGCTGGTGGTGGGCGTGATCCTGATGAACACACCGGTCAAAAAATACCTGCTGCCTCAGGAATAAAAAAAGGGAGAGTCGCAAGACTCTCCCTTTTTTCTGCCTGTTTTATTTGTCATTGCGAACCTACCTTGGCTGGCGTGGCAATCAATTCTGCTTACTTGAGATTGCCACGTCGCCGCAAGCGGCTCCTCGCAATGACAAGTAACTTTGTTTTACAGGGCGGTGATGACAAAGTAGCCCAGCACCACGATGCCCAGGACGATGCGGTAGATGCCGAAGGCTTTGAAACTGTGGTTTCTTACATACTCCATCAGACCTTTGATGACCAGTAAACTCACCACGAAACTCACCACGCAGCCGACGGCCAATACGCCGATCTCCGTGCCACTCGGCACAGCGGCTGCGCCCTCCATAATATCGAGCCCATATTTCAGCACCTTCAGGGCGCTGGCGCCCAGCATGGTGGGAATGGCAAGGAAGAAAGAAAATTCCGCGCCGGCAGACCGACCGACGCCCAGCAAAATTGCACCCAAAATGGTAGAACCGCTGCGGGATGTGCCGGGAATCAGCGCCAAACACTGGAATGCGCCAATAAGGAATGCGGTTTTATAATCCAAGGCGTAGACATTTTCGATCTTACTGCCTCGGGCGGCGTTGCCCCGCTCCAAAAACAGGAACGCCACGCCGTAAATAACCAGCGCGATAGCCACCACCACATAGTTATACAGGTGTTCGTCCATCCAGTCGTCCAGCACCAGACCAATGGCCGCCGACGGCAACACCGCCACAACTACCTTGAGCCACAGGCTCCAAGTATTTTTCTTTTGCAGGGTGTCCTTTTTCGGAGAAAAGGGGTTAAGTTTGTGGAAGAACAGCACCAGCACGGCGGCGATCGCGCCCAACTGAATCACCACTTGGAACATTTCGTAAAATGCTTCTGATACGTTCAGTTTCACAAATTCGTCCAGCAATATCATATGGCCGGTGGAAGAAATGGGCAACCACTCGGTAATACCCTCCACGATGCCAAACAGCACCGCCTTGAGTAATTCAATAAATGTCTTCATACACGCCTCCTTGCACCTTCTGAGTGCAAAGCGCAAAGTGTAAAGTGCAAAGTGGAGGTGTCGCTCCGCGACATATTAAAATCATCGCCGTAGGCGATACCACAATTTTGCATTTTGCATTTCGCATTTTGCATTCTCATTATATCAGTAATCTCTAAATCTTTCAAGCAAATCTTGTCTGTTCACATTTTGGGGTGAAACTATTCACAAATTATTCACTGAAGACTGGAAAAATGCGTTATAATAGAGTAAAATACAAACATAAGGAGGTTTGGCCTATGCCGATTTCTGTTTTAGTGGTGGAAGACGATCCCAACATCCGGGAACTGCTGCAACTGTATTTGGAAAAAGAGGGCTATGCCGTGACCTTGGCCGCCGACGGTAGGCAGGGATTGGAGAAATTCCTGGCGATCCGGCCGCACCTTGTGCTGCTGGATGTGATGATGCCGGTGATGGACGGCTGGGCAGTGTGCAAAGCCATTCGCGCCGAGAGCGACACCCCGGTGATCATGCTCACCGCCAAAAGTGAGACCGACGACAAGGTCACCGGTCTGAAGACCGGCGCGGACGACTATGTCACCAAACCCTTTGAAATGAAAGAACTGCTGGCTCGCATTGAAGCGGTGCTGCGCCGTTCTGACAAAGGAAATGGGGAGAGTAACCCCCGGCGGCTGGTATTTGATAAACTGGTCATTGATATGGACGCCTTTGAACTGACCGTAGCCGGCAAAAGGGTGGACACCCCGCCGAAAGAAATGGAACTGCTGTTCTATCTGGCGTCGTCCCCCAATCGGGTATACACCCGCAACCAATTGCTGGACGAAGTGTGGGGCTTTGACTATTTCGGCGACTCCCGCACCGTAGATGTCCATGTGAAACGCCTCCGGGAAAAACTGGAGGGCGTTTCGGAAAAATGGAGCGTCAAGACCGTGTGGGGCGTTGGATATAAATTCGAAGTTTTATAACACGATACTTGTCATTGCGAGGAACCGCTGGCGGTGACGTGGCAATCTTAAGATTCCGAGCCGGTTTGCGAACCGGCTCGGAATGACACTGTTCATCCTTTCTATTTGAGGTAGAAACTATGAAAACAACCTTCAGCCGCACGTTTTTTGCAGCGGCATTTCTTCTACTGTCGGTTTTGCTGCTGGTAGGCGCGTCTTTTCAGATGCTGGTGCGGAATCTCCTTGTCCACCAGATCGAAGACAAATTGCAGGAGGACTGCGCCACCATTGCCGATCTTGCCGCCTCCTATTACACCGAGGGTACGGTCTCCCGGGAGCATTTCTTCATCACCCTGTCCGTTTCCACCCGTATGGGCGATGCAGACGCAGTGATCTGCGACAGCCGGGGACGGCTGGTGCTGTGTTCCGACTCCCCCTTGGGATGCGCCCATCAGGGTATGGTGGTGGGCGAAAGTTATCTGCGGCGGGTCTTTGCCGAGGGTATGGTCTGTAGCACCGGGCAGGTTCAAGGTCTGTATGAGGACACCCGGTATGTGGTGGGTATGCCCATCACCGACAGTTTGACCCATCTGCCGGTGGGGTTGGTGATCGTTTCCACACCCACCTCCCAAGCCTTGGCGCTGCTGGACAAACTGGCGGATACTTATCTTTTGATCTCCCTGCTGGTGGTGGCCATTGCGGTGGTGCTGATCACCCTGATGGCCAAAAAGCACAGTTCCCCTCTGCAGGATATGGCTAAGGCCGCCAGTGATTTTGGCCACGGCCAACTGGACGCCCGGGTTTCTGTGGATGAGGGAAGTCCCCGGGAAGTGCAGGAACTGGCGCTGGCTTTTAACAATATGGCTTCTTCCTTGGAAAAAAGCGAGTACCGCCGGCAGGAGTTTGTGGCCAATGTCTCTCACGAACTGAAGACCCCCATGACCACCATTTCCGGCTATGTGGACGGTATGCTGGACGGCACGATCCCTCCGGAGCGTCATGACCACTATATGCAGTTGGTTTCCCACGAGACCAAGCGGCTCAGCCGGCTGGTGAAAAGTATGCTGGATATTTCCCGCATGCAGAATCAGGAGCGTATCCCTCCGGAAAATCTCACCCGTTTCGATGTATGCGAATGCGTAGGGCAGACGCTCCTCTCCTTTGAGCAGAAGATCACCGGCAAAAACTTGAATGTGGAGGTCACATTCCCGGAACATCCGGTGTACACCCGGGCCAGTCAGGACGCCATCACCCAAGTGGTGTACAATCTGGTGGACAACGCTGTGAAATTCTGCCCGGCGGAGAGTACGCTGTGGTTGGGAATTCGGGAAGATGACGGTAAGATCTTCGTCACCGTGGCCAACCAGGGCGACACCATTCCCCCGGAGGAACTGCCGCTGGTCTTTGACCGCTTCCACAAACTGGACAAAAGCCGCGCCCAAAACCGGGAAGGCTGGGGTCTGGGCCTTTACATTGTAAAAACCCTGATCGACCGCCACGGAGAGAATATCTCCGTTACCAGTCAGAACGGCAAAACGGCATTTACCTTCACGCTCCCGCTGGTAAATTAAACACTTCTTCCTTGTCATTGCGAGCCTGCGTCAGCAGGCGTGGCAATCCATACAGAATCTTTGAGATTGCCACGTCGCCTTTGGCTCCTCGCAATGACACGGATTGAATGGAGGTATCTTATGGACGAACAACATTTTGAATACCGCACCGGGGAGACCCGTCCCCGGAAAAGCAGCCGGGGGCTCATCGCCTTTTTGCTGATCTGCGTCATTTTTCTGTGCGGCGTGGTCAGTGTGCTGGGTCTTTTGAATATTCACCTGCTGTCTCAACTGCAGATATCCGGTGGGGAATCTCCCCTTTCCTTTGGGGAGGGAGATCTGTCCCCGGCAACGCCGGAGGGGGATTCCCTGACGGTGGCCGGGATCACGGTACAGGAACTGTCCGAGATCCATCAGCAGGTTTATGATCTGCCGGCAGGTCTGTTCGTGGTAAACGCCCCGGAAGACATTCCGGTAGAGCCGGGAGATGTGTTGACGGCTTTTAACGGCGCTGCCGTGACCACGCTGGAAGAACTAAACACCTTATTGACCCAAACTAAAACCGGGGAACAGGTGTGGTTTACCTTCCACCGGCAGGGGCAGACCTTCCGTTACACCATTTCCTTGGAAGATTAGGAGGCATTATGAACGGGAATTTTTCTCAAAAATTTACGGTATCCCATATGCATACTGACCGCTTCGGCAGAGCCACACCCACGGCGCTGTTGTACTTTATGCAGGAGGCCGCCGGGGCTCACTGCGTTTTGCTGGAAGTGGACCGGGAGCATCTTTCCCACAAGCACCTGTTTTGGGCGGTGACCCGCAGCAAGGTGCAGGTCACCCGTCTGCCCCGGCTGGGGGAGACGATCTCCGTGGAGACCTGGCCCATGCCCACCACCCGGGTGGCCTATCCTCGCAGCGTGGTGGCCTATGACGAAGAAGGGAACGAACTGTTTCGATCCGTCAGCCTGTGGGTACTGATGGACGACCGGACAAGGGCATTGGTACTGCCGGGAAAAAGCGGCATTACCGTGGACGGCACCCTCACCGGCACAGAACTGGCTGTTCCCCACGGCATTGTGGCCCTGCCGGCAGAGGGTAGTGTGGAACGCACCGTGGGCTATTCCCTGCTGGACCAGAACGGCCATATGAACAACACCCGGTATATGGACTGGGTATACGATCTTTTGCCCAGCGAATTCCACCGGCAGCACCCTATGAAGGAACTGACGGTATGTTACCTCAGCGAGGCAAGAGAACATGAGACCCTAGACCTGCAATACACCCTGTCCGACGGCCCTACTCTCACCGTAGACGCCCAAAGAGAGGGGCAGCGGATCTTCTCTGCCCAAGTGGTTTTTTAACTGTTTTCTGTAAACCTGATAATTTTCCCCAGATTTTGCGGAAAAGTTCTATATTTCCCGGTATCCCCCCTGTGAATTTCCAATTTGCAGGGGGTTTTCCCATATTATCCTGTGGAGAAAACTGTGGACAATGGGGATAACTCGATTGACATAACGATTGTAAAAATCTGTCGAATTTTGGTTATGTAAACCGCAAATTCCGTTGCCTCTGTGTGAAGATTTGTAATCTTTCCGTAACCAAGAGTAACCTGAAAAAGTTTCTGAAAAAAAAGGAAAAAATGTGTAGACTTTCTTTTTTTTATATGGTAAGATGTATGTGGTGGAGATTGGATTTTATCCAAACAATCCACCGAAAAAACCATAAATTCGCGGCGCTGCCGCATACCAATTTAGGAGGAAAACACTATGCAAATCGACCTTACCAAGTATGGCATTACCGGTACTTCCGAGATTGTCTACAACCCCACCTACGAGCAGTTGTTCGAGGCCGAAATGGATCCCACTCTGGAGGGCTTTGACAAGGGTCAGCTCACCGAACTGGGCGCTGTCAACGTGATGACCGGTATCTACACCGGCCGTTCCCCCAAAGACAAGTTCATCGTGATGGACGAAACTTCCAAGGACACCGTGTGGTGGACCTCCAAGGAGTTCGGTAACGACAACAAGCCCGCTTCCGTGGAAGCATGGAATGCTTGTAAGGAACTGGCTCTGAAGCAACTCTCCGGCAACAAGAAACTGTATGTCATGGACCTGTTCTGCGGCACCAACCCCGACTCCCGTATGGCAATCCGCTTTATCGTGGAAGTGGCATGGCAGGCACACTTCGTTAAGAATATGTTCATCACTCCCACCGAGGAAGAACTGAAGAACTTCCAGCCCAACTTCGTCATCTACAACGCCTCCAAGGCTAAGGTGGAGAACTACAAGGAACTGGGTCTGAACTCCGAGACTGCAGTTCTGTTTAACCTGACGAGCCGCGAGCAGGTTATCCTGAACACCTGGTACGGCGGCGAAAT
>JAZSRS010000124.1:0-15075 GCA_045538595.1 Faecousia sp.
TGGTTACCAAGTTAGTACCTGCCAAGAAAGCCGCTTTGGTGGAACTGAACCAAAAGGCCCTGGCGTTGGGCAAAAATTACAAATAATTTAAGGAGGAAACTATTTATGAATGCTATGACCGAAATGGTAAACTACCGCCACGAGAAAGTGCTGTTTGTCAATAATGAAAAGGCCGGTTTGAAGGCCATCATTGCTGTCCACAACACCAACCTGGGCCCCGCTATCGGTGGCTGCCGCCTGTTCCCCTATGCATCTTTCGACGATGCGCTGTTTGATGTTCTGCGTCTGAGCCGCGGTATGTCCCACAAGAACGCAGTGGCCGGTCTGCCCCACGGCGGCGGCAAGGGCGTCATCATTGCTGGCCCCTCCATGAAGACCGAGGCTATGTTTGAAGCCTTCGGCGAAGCCGTTAACAATCTGGGCGGCGACTACATCACCGCTGAAGATGTGAACACCACCTGCGTCGACGCTATGGTGATGCTCCGCAAGACCAATCACATCTGTGGTCTGCCCATGAACTCCGGCGACCCCTCTCCCTTCACCGCTCGTGGCGTGTGGCAGGGTATCCGCGCTACTGCAAAGGTGGCTCTGGGTACCGATTCTCTGGAAGGCCTGACCATCGCTGTCCAGGGTCTGGGCAAGGTAGGCTATGACCTGTGCCGCCTGCTGAACGAATCCGGCGCAAAACTGATTGTTGCCAACCGCAGCAACAAGGCTATGGCCGAAAAGGCTGCCGAAGAATTCGGCGCAATCATCGTTCCCACAGAAGAGATCTACGCACAGGAGTGCGACATCTTCTCCCCCAACGCTATGGGCGCCATCCTGTACCCCACCACCATTCCCATGCTGAACTGTAAGGCAGTTGCCGGCGGCGCCAACAACCAGATTTTGGACGATGCTTCCGGTCTGGCGCTGAAGGCTCGGGGCATCTACTATGCTCCCGACTTTGTGATCAACGGCGGCGGCGTTATCAATGCAGCAGCCGAGGTAGACGGTCCTTACAACAAGGACGCTGTCATCGAGAAGGTAGACAACATCTACAACTCCATCGAGCACATCCTGTCCGAGTCCAAGCGCACCGGCGAGCCCGAAGGTGTCATTGCTACCCGCTTCGCTGAGTCCATCATCTACAAATAAAAATAAGCAAAAGTACCCTTTCCGGCGGAAGGGGTACTTTCGATAAAAGGAGGGTGCAAAAATGGATCCGATTCAAATGATCCTGGACGAAAACTGTACAGACAATATTACCCTGTATGGTGAAAACGGCAATCCAATGGAGTTTGAGCAGATCGCATTGATTCCCATTGAGGATATGGGTGTGTACACAATCCTGAAGCCGGTGAACGACGGAATTCTGAAAGAGGACGAGGCATTGGTGTTTCAGATCCTTCAGGATGAGGAAGGCTTATACCTGGAAGTCAGCGCGGATGACGCTGTGATCGACCGGGTATTTGAGGAATACAGCAGCGCGCTGAATGAGGGATAAAAGTCCGTTCCCAAATGGGTTTCGGACCGTCGGGGACGCCGGTCCTTACATTGGCATTACACAGAAATTGAAGGTATTTACTTTGGAATTTATCGATTTTCACACCCACATCTATCCCGACGCCATTGCCCACAAGGCTGCCGCTACGGTTCGCGCTTTTTATTCCCACGGTGACCCAACCATTGAAGGCACAGCATCTTCCTTGCTGCAGCGAGGGGTTGCCGCCGGCATCAGTCAGTTTGTGATCCTGCCGGTGGCCATTCGGCCGGATAAAACCCGCCATATCAACGATTTTATTCTGCATGAAGTTGAGAATGAGCGTCGTTTTTTGGGTTTTGGTACGATCCACGCGGCTATGGACAATTTGACAGACGAGGTGGACTATATTCAGCAAAAGGGCCTGCGGGGCATTAAAATGCACCCGGATACCCAAGAATTCCCCATTGATGACCCTCGGCTGTTTCCTGTCTACGAGCAAATTCAGGGCCGTTTGCCTGTGGTCTTTCATGTGGGTGATCCCCGATATGATTATTCCCACCCCGCCCGGCTGCGGAAAGTGCTGGATCTGTTCCCCGGCTTGCAGGTGATCGCCGCCCATTTTGGCGGATATAGTATGCACCGGGAAGCATACGACCTGCTGAAGGACAAGGACTGTTTTTTTGATGTATCCAGTTCTATGATGTTTATGCTGGAGGGTATGCCGGAAGAGTACATCAACAAATACGGCGCCCAGCGGTTTGTCTACGGCAGCGACTTCCCTATGTGGAATCCTGAAGTAGAAATGGAGCGTTTCCTCCGCCTGAAACTCACCCCCGACCAGTTGGAGCAGATCGCCCATAAGACCGCCAGGTACATACTAAACATCTGATTTAGACTGTTAGAAGCGCGGTGTCATTCCCAACCAGTGTTCACACTGGTTGGGAATCACCCGAAGTCTTCCCACACACGCAATCACCCACAACTCTGTGGGTGATTTTCTGTACTCTGTTACAGTTCTTTTGTTTTTTGCTATACTGTAATGGGATTGTACCTTGCCATGGGCATAGGGGTCTGCTATAATGTAATTACAAAAAACAAGGAAAAGGAGTGGATCACCGTGAAAAAAGCACTGTGTTTGCTATTGGTTTTTGTTATATTGCTGGGTATCTTTGCCGGCTGCGAAAAAAAGCCGGATGCTGATCTCGATCCTACAGAAGATTCCACCACCGTTCCCACCACTATGCCTCCGGCATCCGATAACACGACACAGCCGTCTCATTCTTTTCAGATTTCCTCTCCTGACAGTGCGGGGACTCGGGTTCTGACGATCACAGACAACCGCACAAACAACGAACTGCAAACCATCCGTCTGGAGGGGCATGAGTGGTTTACCGAAGAGCCCATGTATCTAATGGACATTTCCTTTGACGGCAATCGGGATATTGTTTTTCCGTATGTTCGGTCTGCCAGTGGTCTTTATTACAAAGGCTATGTATGGAACAACGCAGAAGGTCAGTATGTATACGCACCCACCTTTGAGAGTGTTTCAAATTTTGCTTTGTACAAAGGCAAAAAAGCGGTATTATCTTATCGTTCGGCTGATAAAATCACCACCCATAGCATGTTCATCTACGATGCCGAAAAACAGGACTTCACCATTGACCGTTCCTTATATTGGGAACCGGCAGAAGAGGAAGGCTATTTGCGTGTCACGGAATTGCAGTATATCGACGGTGTTGCACAGCAGGTATGCACCTTTATCACTGCCACAACCGACGGATATCTGAGTATGGACCTAACTGACCCCAACATCGTGCCTTATTATATGGAGGCCTCTCTTTGGGCCTTGGACACAGGCATGTGGGAGCACGTCCTCGCGGGTGCATCTGCAACTGTCAAAGATCCGACCACTGCTGATAAGGATAAGGAAACTGTTGAGATACCGGAGCCTTCTGCCCCGGAAAAGCCCACAGATACCGAATTTTCGCTCATTACCTCTGTAGATGATTATTTTGTAACCAAAGGCTACACACCACCCAATAAAGTTGGCCTAATTCAGTATCTGTTCCACGAACCCATCCGCAACACCGGCAAGGACTATCCCCTGATCATCTTCCTGCACGGTCTGGGGGACACCGTCAACGAGAGTACCTTAGGTACTTCCGGTCCCCTGATTCAAAATTTGATCATGCTTGAAAACCAAAGTGAAGCCTTCAGTACCTACACCCTCGTTCCGTCCACACCTCTTGCCAGCGAAGGCTGGTGGGTATCCTGGCAACTGGATTTTCTCAAGCAACTGATCTATGATCTTGTGGACAATTACAACATTGACCCCAAACGAATCTACATCACCGGCATTTCTATGGGTGGCTATACTACCTGTGATCTTGTCAACCAGATGCCGCCGGACACCTTCGCAGCGGCAGTTCCCCTCAGTGGCTCACGGTATATGCTGGATCCCACCTCTCTGTATAACACCGCGTTCCGCATTTACCACTCCAAAAATGATACCGTGGTGGATGTGTCCTGTTCCCAAGGTTTGTATTATCAGTTGACCGTATCAGAACACCCCAATGTGGAATATATCCAATTTGACGATGGCAATCACATTTCGCCGCTGTACAGTGTGTATTACGATAAATCCTTTTATGACTGGCTGTTTGCCCAGCGATTGCCGTAACAGATGAACACATTATGCATCTATAGAATCAACCCCGTCAGGAAATTCCTGACGGGGTGTTTCTATGCCATAGGCAAGGGAACCTTTTATATCTGCAAACCTGCCATAATGAAGTTATGGTCGAACACCACTTCTCCGTCCTGCTGACAGAGAATATTGGTGGTATCCAAGGCGGAAACGCCCGCCGGGATCAGCACCGTGTCGGTCTTGCGGCCGGTAGGACGGGTAGCCTGACCGGCAAACACATCGGCAAAGCGCCGGGAAGCAACGGGCATAAACTGCAACGGCGTGGGAATATTCAAGTCCGCCGACACGCAGAACATATCCATGGCAAACCGGGATTCCAGTGTAGAAAGCCAAGCGTCCAGTTCCCCGAACGGCGGCCGGATAATGTGGTAACTTTCCTCATTTTCCAGTTCGTACCGGTGGAACGGGAAACCGTGTCCCGTAACTATCAGACCCTTTTTCTCTCCCAAATCGCAGGAAGCAGCCAAGAAATACTTGTCGTGCCAGAATTCCTCCCGGCCCTTGTAAAAGATGGGTACTGTAGGTTTTGTCAGCCGCACCGTCTCCAAAGAGGCAAGGGGAAACCGGGAGAAAATCCCGATCCCCATATCGCTCTCGTGGCAGATATGGCTTTCGCTGGTCACCTGAAACAGGTGGCTCACAAATCCGCCCCAACGGCAAATATTCTCCAATAGTTCCGGTATTCGGGGCAGTTCCTGCATACACAGGATATGGATAGAATGCCGGGAGAGCATCTCCTCCAGATACCGGATATTCCTATCAAAATCCCGGTACAGACTGCCAATATTCCAAGTGGCTACATTGATTTTCTGCAAAGCATTACCCTTCCTTCTTCTTCAGCAGCGACAGATAATCCCACAAGAACATCCGATAATAATACAGATAGTAAATGGGATAGCACAGTTCTGCCCGACAGCCCTTAATACGGATTGTATCCTGATACCGCACCACCGAGGTGGCAGAATATGTAGTAAACAACCATTCCAAAATCTGCAGGATATCATTGCACAAGTCTGTATCCTGGGTATACTCCGCGATCTTCACCAAAGTTTCCGCAATGATCAGTTCCGCGCAGTGTTCATACCGGTCGCCATAGGTGCTTTCTAAGAGATTCTCTTCCAAGGGATTTTCCGGGTCGGAATCGCAGAAGTTTTCAAACCGCTCAAATTCATCGAACACCATCCGGCCGCTGTACATCTGTTTCTTCACGGCGGGTACAAGATAACGAATCGCCCCTTGCATAATCTCCTCGGCCATCTCAGATTCCGGGCCGCCGCTGCAGATATATTGATACAGAGATTTGATCACATAAGCGGTGTGGGTTACGGAATACTCGTTATCCGCGTACCGTTTGAATGCGCCGGCCATACCGTCGTCGGACTTTTTCTGTTCCTTACGGAAGAACTGCAGGATCATGGAAAGTTCTTCGTCCACAAGTGCTGCATCTTCTGTCAGCCGATCACAGAACCGGGGATCACTCTCCCCGAAATGCCCAATCAGTACAGACAGATTCTGCCGCAGTTTGCACAGGGTGTCAAAGGCGAAGACTGTCGGCAGGATCGCCGGGGCGTTGGTGGAGTTTTCCGTGTACCGCCAACCCTTGTACTGCATACCGTCATAGGTGCAGCCAATCTCGCTCCAACTTAAGAGTACCTGAATACTCTCCCAAATATACCCATACCGGGCTCTCAAAACATCCGGGGTCACATCTTCCCCGTTGGGAGACAAAAATCCGCAACTCATCAATGTGGACAGACTGAGGGTAGTCTGGTTGGTAGTGCCTTCCACGCCGATGATGGTATCAAACACCCAAGAGGAGGGCCAGGTCTTGGTGTAAGGATTCCGCAGCGCCAACAGCAGATTGATGCCGGACTGGATCGTGTCCAAAAACATCTGCTGATTCTGCTGGGAGATCTGCCCGTCCTCCAAAAGGACACTGTCCTTCCACAGGCGGTGATAAGTAGAAAGGGTACCGAAACACACCGCGCACACGCTGAGGCCGATGGTCTTCTCCTGATTCACGGCTCTGGGATCCATGTCCACATTCCAGTACCGGAACGCATCGGATTGCAGACCCAGTTTGGCGCTGTTCTCCAAGAAATTCTCCACCAGACAGGCCGCCAAAAACGGCGGATTGGCATAATCGTCGTGGTGTAGCCGCACCGGGTCGTAGATCAGTTTGGGGTTCTTCGCCCGGAAGAACCCGGCATTTCGGCCGGGACGCTGTTGGGCAAAGGTGGTCATGGCGCACAGTTTCAAGTCGTCTTTGATGCGGTTTTTGATCCCCCGGCTGTCCCGGGTCTGTTGGGTCGTACCGGACAGAACTTCCTTCAGGTATACCAAAAGATCCTTACACTGCTGGGTCTTTTCCAAATTCTGCATCAGCACCGCTGCCTCTTCCATAGGGATAGACGACCAGGACATATTCCCCATCAGTCCGGCCAAACCCGCATAGTCCACAGTATGGGCGTTGATTTTGCTGAACAGAATTTCGCTGCCCTCGCCCAAAATCTTCTGCAAAATGGACACCTTTTTTGCGTCCATATGGGCATAGGGAGACTGATTGCCGTTACTGACAAACACCGGACACAACCGGCAGCCCTGCTGCAAGGCGTGTTTGATCTCTAAGTAGCAGATGATCTCGCCATTGTCCAGATACCGGACGGTTTTGGCGATCTGCTCCTCTTCCGGCAAAGAGGGGTCTTCAAAAAAGATATTATAAAAAACATCTAAAATGTTCCGGAAGAAATCCTGACAGATCACCACAAAGCAGTTGCTGATCTGGGGCATCACAGACCGGATTCCCGGCTCGTCAAAGGTGAGCGTGCCGCTGGGAGGATAGCACTCCTCGAACAATGCCGGGGAGATGTCCCGAAAGGCACGGTTATTGTTGAACCACCAATGCAGCATACCTGCCACATCTTCGCTGGCCGCAAAGGTAGGGTCTGTTCTCTTTCTGCGGTAGCAGATGAATGTCCGATAGTGATCGTTGTTGCTATAGTACATAGGCCAACCTCGCTACTTTACTAATTTCTTGTCCAGGTAATTGGCTTCCACATATTCCTGATAATAACCGTCTATCACAGGAACATCGTCAAAAGAGGAAAATCCGCAACCTCGCAACCAACTTTTGTTGATAGACTCCGCGGTATATAAGTAAAGTTCCCACAGTTCTTCCGCAGTCATGGTATCGGTGCGGTATACCGGGAAACTCTGCCGGTCGTACCGGGACCAATCCTCTGTCAGCAGTGTAACGCCCCGGTCTGCATAGCAGATCCCCTCCATGGGGTAGGGCACATACTGGGCGTTTTTAATTTCGTCCACTAAGTGTTCCTGGAACAGAAAATCGCAGTAATCCAGTGTCTTTTGCTGGGAAACCCGGTCTGTTCCGGGAAGACCGGTGATGGAATACAGGCAAACATACAAATTGGAGTTTTCTCGGATCATCTTCACTTTCTCCATAAAATGATCCACCGTCAGGGTGCGTTTGTTCCGCTTCAGCAGTTCCGGGTCGGCGCTTTCCATGCCCAGACGCACCTCCACAAACCCGGCCTTTTCCATACAGCCCACCAGTTCCGGGGTCAGCAGTTCTGCCCGCATATCGCAACTGAGCAAAAAGGGATGTTCCGCCTTCTGCAAAGCATTGCATACATTGCGGATTCCCTCTTGGGAGAATCCCAACACACTGTCAAAGAAATGTACCAAATTCCGCGCCGGCAGCGCCTTCTTCAGTTGTTCCATCTGCCCATCCTGACTTGCCACAAAATGGGGCGCCCGCCCATCTGCGCAGTAACTGCACTTGTAAGGACAGCCCATAGTGGTGAAGGTGTTGATGGCGTATTCCTTTAAGGGCAGTGGAAGCAGGCTGTAATCCACATAGTCGCCATCGTATCTCACCAAAGGTGCGCCGGCAATTTGTTCCGCCGCCTCATATTCAAATCCCACCGAGAGTGTGTCAAAAACAGGAAACCGCTCCCGGGTAAGCCCGGGACTTAAATTCACATGGATACCACCCAAGATCACCTTGGTCTTGGGGGAACGCTTTTTGATTTCCTCCGCCAGTTTGGCGCAGGCAGGCACAGTAGGACAGACGCAGGAAAATGCCACTTTCTCCGGCATCTGGGCCCCGCTTTCCAGCAGTTCTTCCAACATTTCATAGTGGAGATACCGTACATCGTAACCGTTTCTGTGCAAAATGGTGGCCAGCCGCAGCAACCCGGTGGCAAACACCTTGGATTTCACCGGTGCGGTAGGGCCGATCTTATTGTACCGGACATAACTTTTCAGCCGGAAATAGTCCTGCTTGCACTTGGCCAGCCGGGGGTCTATTGCCTTGTCATAGTGGGTATAGTCTACCAACCAAATCACTGAAAACCACCTCTTCCCACCTAAAAATCATTGGTTGCCAATAAAAATGCCGATTTTTCCGCATTATTTACTGTAATTCTACCAAATATGGCAATGGTTGTCAATGTCGGGACATTTTTATAGGGGCGACCATCGGCCGCCCCTGCTTTTATTCCATTGTACCGTTGGCTAACCATTTCCATGTTATTCCGGCGCTATTTCATATCTTAGATTTGTGATATAATTACCATCACCTGATAAATTAAAAACAATGCTACTATATGCAGAACTTTCCTGTATGTATTCAACTTCTATATCAGAACACCGGTATTGTTCATCGTTAAAATACAAACTACAGGTAATAGAGGTAGGGTTGCCTAATCGCTTGATAATATCTTCCAAAGTTGAATTATTTGTCAGAGAATCACAAACAGTGAAATCGACGGCATCACTGAGTTTTTTTGTAAAGTCATCAATACTATATTGCTGCGCCTCCAATGCGATGACTGTTCCCTCCTGAAAGGTGAATGCCTCTTCGGTGGGATTGTATGCAGCCACACTTATCACTTTCCCGACTGCATTTCTGATGCTGCTTTGTGTCATAAAACCAGCACCCAGTTCACGATCGGTATCACGAAATAAAACCCAGCCTTTCTCGCTAAGTTCTGAAAATGTGATTGGCATAGTAAACGAAGATCCATCGCCAAGCATAATAGTATAATCTAAATCATAATCCTTCTCGTTCTCCACCTTCAAACAATACGAATAACCATTAAAATCCGATGATCCATACTCATCTAATTCATCGTAAAGAGAGAGGTCCAACAATTCTTCCATTTTGTCAACAAAGGCGTCCTTGGAGGTAATATATTTTTTGTTGATGTTGGGATCTGAGGTATCAACAGTTTCACTAGAATCGGGGTTCGTCGCCAATTGGGTGTTTGTACCATTATTAGATGTTTCGGTTATATCCTCTAGATTGGCACAGGCACTAAAGATAGAAAGACTTAGCATAAAAATAAGAACGGTGCAAAAAAATCTAACATTTTTCATTTATATTTACCTTCTTTCTTGTGGTTACATCCTTAGTTTAGCGAAGTTTTCGCTAAAAGTCAATAGCGAAAAACTTTCAAGGATATAATAGGCATATCCTTGAAAGGTGGTGTGATTATGCCTTGTTATCACAGGATTCGGGATTTGCGAGAGGACAAGGATCTGTCGCAGGCGAAGATGGGTGAGATACTTTCTTGCAGTCAGCGGGTATACAGCAACTATGAGCGCGGCGATATTGACATTCCTACCACCACACTGTCCAAAATTGCGGATTATCACCAAGTTTCAGTAGATTATCTGTTGGGACGAACTGATAATCCCAAAATGAATAAATAAGAGCAAATCCGCTGTTTGGCAGATTTGCTCTTATTTATTACATTGTGCCATTTGCAAGAGTTGCCACAAGGGCATACATCTCCTTTTCACTGCGGACATTGTGCGCCCTGTTCAGATGTTCAGCAGACAAAGCGCCACAACGATGGCGATCAGCGCCAGCCACTGGAGTTTGAGCAGCCGTTCCTTGAAGAAAAACACACCCGCAAGGGTGGTAATCAGCATAGTGGCGATACTGAAACTGGGATAAACCACCACCGCAGGCAGATCCGCCAGTGATCGCAGCAAGAATTTGGAAGAGAAGAAATTGGGAATGCCGATGGCTGCACCGAACAGAAACTCCCGAATGCCCGGTCGCTCTTTTTTGTAGACCACCAAGGCAACGCACAGCACCAAAGCCACAGCGAAAATGTAAAACAAAAACTGGTTTGACAAAGCGGCCGGACCCAGCGCTTCAAAGACTTTCGTCATAGCATCCGCGCCGCCACCCATCAGAAGCAGTACCAGCAGTTCCCATCGAAAGCGGCTTCCACTGTTTTCTTTTTTTCCATTGATCAGCACAATGGCAATCAGTGCAATGCAAAAGCCGGTGATCTGTGTCCAGGTAGGAAGTTCGTGAAAAACCAGCACCGAAAGGATTATAGGCACCAGCAGTCCCAACTTCATAAAAACAGAGGATAGTACGATACCATTTCTGGCGGTATTCCACTGAAACAGCATAAAGGAGACAAGGAACAGTATGCCACCCACAACCCCCAGCGCCACAGTGGTGGAGAACCCGGAAACATCCGGACATATCAGGTCAAAGCCGGCATAGGCAGCGCCCAGCAGCGAGCAGATCAGGTAATTGACGCTGAGCATACTCAACTTGGCAGTTACCTTGTTGGCGCTGATACGCATTAACAGGGCTATGGCGCAACTGCTCAAAATAGCAAGACACAAAAATACCATTTGGAATCCCCCTATCGCAATGTCTTACTATCATAACACAACCCAGCGAAATTGCAAGGTGTCTTCAACCGTCTAACCGCCTTGGAAGCCAATAATTCTACTTGATTTTCGTAAGAAAAACTAATATAATCCAGATAATTACGATCCATTAGGAGGAAAACGATTTATGAAGATTGGTTTTATCGGTGTTGGTGTTATGGGCGGTCCTATGGTCCTGAATCTGATGAAGAAGGGGTTTGATGTTTCCATCTATACCCGTACCAAAGAAAAGGCCCAATATGTCATTGATGCAGGCGCCCATTGGTGCGATACTGTTGCCGACGCGGCAAAAGGCAGAGATGTGGTGATTACCATCGTTGGCTATCCCAAAGATGTGGAAGAAGTTTACTTCGGCGAAGACGGTATCATCGCCAATGCCGACAAAGGCACTGTGCTCATTGATATGACCACCACCAGTCCCAAACTCTCTCAGAAAATTTATGCAGAAGCGGTTGCCAACGGCCTGACCGCACTGGACGCTCCCGTTTCCGGCGGTGATATCGGCGCGCAAAAAGGTACGCTGGCAATTATGGTCGGCGGAGATAAGGAAATCTTTGACAAAATGGTCCCCGTGTTTGAGGCTATGGGAACCAATATCCGTTATCAGGGTGCTGCAGGCAACGGTCAGCACACCAAAATGGCCAATCAGATTGCCATCACCGGCTGTATCGCCTCTGTGTGCGAAGCCATCACTTATGCCCAAAACTGTGGTCTGGACCCGCAGGATATGTTCAACGCCATTTCTACCGGTGCCGCCGGTTCCTGGCAGATGACCAACAACGGTCAAAAGATTATCAACGGTGATTTTGCTCCCGGTTTCTTCGTCAAACACTTTATCAAAGATATGAACATTGCCATCGACGAATCCGACGCCCGTGAACTGGGTTTGGATGTGCTGCACCTTGTGCGTGATAAGTATGTCAAACTTGCTGACCTCGGCTATGATGACGACGGCACACAAGCGCTGATCAAGGTCATTGACAAACAGTAATTTGAAAACTAATATTTTGTGAATTATTATCGCTTATTGTTGGGTTTCAATAAAATCCTCTAAAAGTCTTGAAAATAAAGGGTTTTCCGCAAACAACTCATTTCAACTTGTTATGACTTGTCATTTCGTTTTACCCTTGCCCAAAAGTATTATAAGGGCAAAATCAAGGGCAAGAATCATCTGAATTTTAGTTTTTAAGTATTGGAAAACGAATTGTTGCAATGTGAATTTACAAATGAATTGGGGAATTATCGTGAAGATATCCAGATTATTTGCAATCACATTGCAGTCAAAAACCAGACTAATTTTCTTTGCTATTGCATCTACCTATAATTTACTGTTAGGTTTGTATTTGAAAGATTTTCTTGTTTTATCTCAAACACTTACGGTATTCTATTTATTGTCAGTTTTACCGTGCTTGTTTTTAGCGGTTGAGATAAAAACAAAAGCAACGAGAACAGCGGTTTATATTTTACTGATACTCATTGCTTGTATGAATATTGCCTATGCAATTTATTGTCGCAGAGTTTTTTCGTTTTTATCAATTATCTCTCTTGCTATTGTTCTTATGTACTATACTGCATTTTCCAACAACATGAGCAAAGATAATCTTCTGACGAAAATATATGTTTTAATAGTATCATTGCTTATAATTGTATTGCTTTTTTCAGCTTATATTTTCGTCTACAAACAGGATGATGTTTCTCTTACCAATGGTCATGCAACCTTGTGGGACACAGCAACGGTAGAACTTGCTGACGAAATTTGTGCCGACTGTAATACTGACGAAGCAAAAGTAAAAGCAATATACGAATGGATAATCCATAATTTTGAGTATGACTATGAATGTGAACCATTTATACAGTATTTTAGTGTGCGTAAAACTTTAACTACTAAAAAAGGTATTTGTTATGACTTCGCACACCTCTTTGCTGCTTTATGCCGAAGTCAGAATATCCCTTGTTATGTGGTTGACGGCGATGCCAGAGATAATCTTCAATCCCACCACACTTGGAACAGAATATACTTTGATGATTCTTGGTGGAACGTGGATGTTACCTTTGATATTATTCAAACTAAAAAACAAGGAGAGCTTTACGGGTTCCATAATATCGAAAATGACTATTCGTTTAGTGCGGTGTATTATATTAGACGAATATATTAATCCAAAGCGAAAAACCAAGAAAATAGCAGTTATTTGTTGAAGACATCAAGGAAATATGTTATAATATATGAACAGATTTTAATTATGGCGAATTCGCCATAATTAAAATCACAAATACGGAGGATTGTTTTATGTCAAAGATTACCGTTAAAGATACAGAAATTAATATTACCAAAATAAATGATGAAGATTATATTTGCATAACTGATATGCTCAAAGCCAAAGACGGCGATTTTTTCATTACAGATTGGTTACGCAACAGGAACACTCTTGAATATATCGGAACTTGGGAAAGTGTGTATAATCCCGATTTTAATTTTGAGGAGTTTTCTAAAATAACAAGCCGTTCTGGTCTTAATAACTTTAAAATCAGCGTAAAAGAGTTTGTTGAAAGAACAAATGCTATTTCAATTACTGCTAAAGCAGGAAGATACGGCGGCACCTACGCTCACAAGGATATTGCTTTTGAGTTCGCTATGTGGATCAGCCCGCAATTCAAGATTTACATAGTAAAAGAATTCCAAAGACTAAAAACCGAAGAACAAAAGCAGTTAGGTTGGTCGGCAAAACGCGAATTAGCTAAAATAAACTATCGCATACACACCGATGCCATAAAAAACAACCTTATTCCTGCCGAGCTTACCTCAAAACAAGTATCTATTGTTTATGCTGATGAAGCCGATGTTTTAAATGTGGCGTTGTTCGGTAAAACTGCTAAGCAATGGAGAGATGAGCATCCTGATTTGAAGGGAAATATCAGAGATTACGCAAGTATGAATGAACTGATTTGTCTTTCAAATCTCGAAAATATTAATGCAGTTTTAATCAACGAGCAAATGCCTCAGGCAGAAAGACTTGTTAAGTTAAATCAAATTGCCATATATCAAATATCCGTATTACAGGAATCTGATAATAGAAAATATCTTAAATAACGCACTAAGGGCACCCACTAATTAAAAGTGGAGTGCCCTTTTAATATTTTCATCAACACAACCGATTGTTTAAGATTAGATAAAAGAAATTATAAAACAGATAATAACTTAACATTGAAGGGAAAGTAGAAATATGGTAAAATATGAATAACTAAAGGTGGTGGGTATATGGAACACATTACAGTTGGCAGGAAGTATAATGAGGGAAAAGTTGCTTTTGTTGAGTGTGTTAAGAACGGTTCACTTGATAATATCAATATTAAGGACAAGTGTTTTCTACTCGTTATCCTCACAAAAGGAAAACTTGAGTTTAGAGTTGGCAGTGAGAAGGTTACTGCTACCGATCCGTCTTTTTTGTGCTTTGATGAGTCAGAAAGCCCTTTGTTGATTTCAAAATCAAAAGCTCGTTACACCTGTGTATATTTTCATCCCAAATTTCTTAATATCAATATGACATTTGAACTTTTACGTTCTAAGAATTACGGTGATATTGCAACCACCCACGATATGTTTATGTTAAAACCGTTTATTGATAAAGCGTATGTGATTCCTATTGCCGAGACGCAAGTAGAAAAGATTGAACATTCTGCCGATTATATGTTAGAAGAATTAACGGAGCAAAGAGATTGGTATTGGTCTTGTCGAGGACGCTCCTACTTTATGGAAATTATTATTGCCTTAGAGCGTATGTACGGTCTTATTGGTTACGGATTAACCCATCAGAAATCAGATAACGCACCAATTATTAAAAATCCAAAGCTTCGGGATGCTGTGCTTTATATAGAAAGTCATTATGGTGATAGCATAACCTTGTCCGATATATCAGCTAATGTCGGGATAAATCATACAACTCTTACCGCACTTATGAAAGAAGAACTTGGTTGTACTGCTATCGAATATTTGATGCAATACCGAATTACTACTGCAAAAAAGCAACTCGCCTTTACCGATGTCCCCATTAAAGATATTGCAAATATGGTTGGGTTCAAAACTGTACAACATTTCAATCGTATTTTCAAAGAAATAGCGGACACAACCCCTGCCGAGTTTCGTAAAACAGCGGTGCAGAAACGGAAGGATGAGATAAAATGA
>JAZSRS010000121.1:0-9149 GCA_045538595.1 Faecousia sp.
GTACTCCTTGCGGACGCAAGAGCCGATGGCATTGAAATTCTCTCCCACCTCAAAGGCTTTGGTCACCACGATATCTGCCGGCAGATGGGTATTCAGGGCATAGGGCAATCTGTCGCAAGGAATGGTAGAAGCGGTACGGAAATTGGCCACATAGCACTTAGCGTGGACACCGGCGTCGGTGCGGCCGCAGCCGGTAACGTGGACAGGGTCTCCCACGATCATCTCAATGGCTTTTTCCAAAGTCTGCTGCACTGTGGGCAGATTTTTTTGCGTCTGCCAGCCGTGGTAGGCAGTTCCCTCATAGGTCAAAAACAGAGCAATATTACGCATAAGCACCTCACAGTCCCAACTGCGCCATTACAATAATGCCCGCAAGCAACGCTGCCATTACCAAAAATGCCCGGATATCGTTCCGCTTGAATCGGAGCATCTTCATTTTCGTACGGCCATCACCGCCCTGATAGCAGCGGCACTCCATAGCCGTTGCCAGTTCGTCTGCGCGGCGGAACGCACCGATAAAAAGGGGCACCAAAACTGGGATCAGCGCCTTTACCCGCTGCATCAGTTTACCGGTTTCAAAATCCGCGCCCCTTGCCTTTTGGGCAGAGATGATCTTGTCGGTCTCTTCGATCAGCGTGGGGATAAACCGCAGGGCAATACACATCATCATAGACAGTTCATGGACCGGTAGGTGGATCTTCTTTAAGGGACTGAGCAGAGATTCCATACCGTCAGTCAAACTGACAGGTGATGTAGTATAGGTCAGCAAGAAGGTGGCGGAGATCAGCATAAGGATCCGACTCATCATGAAGATGGCTCTTTCCACGCCTTGCAGGGTGATGGTGATCCGCCAAAAAGTAACCAAAACCGTCTCGCCGGTGGTGAAAAACAGATTCAAAATGCCGGTAAACACCAGAATCAGCACCAGTGGCTTCATACCCCGGGCAAACGCCTTTACGGGGATTCCGGACACGGCGATACAGGTGGCCAAAAACAGAAATACCAGGCCGTAAGAGATCCAATTTTCCGCAGTGAACAGGATAATGATATACACGATCAGTGCAATTAGTTTCGTACGGGGATCCAGACGGTGAATCACAGAATTTCCCGGGAAATACTGGCCCAAAGTGATATCTTTAAGCATAGGCATTCCCCTCCCTGATACGACGCAGTTCTGCCACCGCCTGCTCCTGGGTATACACCTGATTGACAGGAATCCCCATATTCTGCAGGCGCAAAAACAGGTGTGTCAATTCCGGGATATCCAGACCCATATCCATAAGTTCCTGTGCGTGGTCGAACACCTCTCCAGGTGCGCCGTCCATAGCCAAGGTGGCTTCGTTCATCACCAGCAGACGCTGGGCTAACCTTGCAACATCGCTCATAGAATGGCTGACCATCATAATGGTGGCATTTTTCGCCTGCCGGTAGTTCTGGATATTGGAGAGAATCTCTTCCCTACCCTCCGGGTCAAGACCGGCGGTAGGCTCGTCTAAGATCAAGATCTCCGGCTCCATTGCGATCACACCGGCGATAGCACCCCGGCGCTTCTGTCCGCCGGACAGGTCAAAGGGAGACATCTGCAACTGATCTTCCCTGATGTTTACAAATGCGGCGGCTTCCCGCACGCGGCGGTCCACTTCCTCCGGTTTTAGTCCCATATTCACAGGGCCGAAGGCAATATCCTTATAGACTGTCTCCTCGAACAACTGGTACTCCGGATACTGAAACACCAGTCCCACACGGAATCGGCTCTGCCGGGTCAGTTTCTTGTCCGACCAAATATCCTTGCCGTCCAGCAGAATCTCTCCGGAAGTAGGCTTCAGCAGGCCGTTCAAGTGCTGCATCAGAGTGGATTTTCCGGAGCCGGTATGTCCGATCACACCGATGAATTCTCCCTGATGGACGCAGAAAGACACGTCCTTCAGAGCAATATGCTCAAAGGGCGTACCGATGCTGTAAGTATGTTGTAGGTTTTTAACCTGCAAGATAGGTGTCAATTTTCTAACCTCCTGTGGGTCAGGCCTTTAGTACCTCATAAAGTGCCTGCGCACATTCTTCTATATTTAACCGATCCAAGGGAAGGTCAAAGCCGTATTGATTAAGACTGTGGCTCAGTTCCACTGTCTCCACAGACGCCAATCCCATTTGATGGAGTTTGTCTACTTGTGAGAAAACACTTTGGGGTGTGCCGTCCAAGGCCACATCGCCTTTGTGCAGCACCACCACCCGGTCTGCCTGAGCAGCCTCGTTCATATGATGGGTGATCAGCACCACTGTGATCCCTTTTTCCCGGTTCAGCCGGAGGATGGTCTCCATAACCTCCCGGCGGCCTTTGGGGTCCAGCATAGCAGTAGGCTCGTCCAGCACGATACATTTGGGCTCCATTGCGATCACACCGGCAATGGCCACCCGCTGTTTCTGTCCGCCGGAGAGAAGATGGGGGGCATGATTGCGGTACTGGTACATATCCACCTGCTTCAGGGCGTTATCCACCCGCTGGCGAATGGCCGGGGCGGCAATGCCCAAGTTTTCCGGGCCGAATGCCACATCTTCTTCCACCACATTGGCAACGATCTGGTTGTCAGGATTTTGGAATACCATCCCCACTGCTCTGCGTATGGCGATCAGTTGATTGGGGTCAGAGGTGTCCATACCGCTGACATACACTTTGCCGCCGCAAGGCAGCAATATACTGTTAAAATGTTTGGCCAGTGTGGATTTTCCGCAGCCGTTGCTGCCTAAAATGGCAACAAAACTGCCCTCTTCCACAGTGATATTCAAATCCACAAACACGGCAACGCCGGGCGTGTCTTCCACGCCCGGATAGGTATAGGATAAATGCTCTACTGAAATTGCAGTGCCCAAAACACTACCTCCCAATTAAGGTGTCCAGCGGCCTGTTGCGCCGCAGGGCAGTGTCAAGCCGGTGGACTTCACCGGCAGACCCAGTTCGCCCACTGCGGTAGAGCCGCCGTGGGATGCACCAAACACCACATCCGAGGCATAGCCAACTGCGGAGGGTGCAAGGCCGGTGGTATACGAATTGATAATCACAAACAAGGGGTTATCCGTCAGCAGTTTGCCCACTTCCAGCAGGAAGGGGTAGAAACTGGTTTCCATTTTCCAAATCTCGCCGCTGGGTCCTCTGCCGTAACTGGGGGGATCCATTATAATAGCGTCATATCGGCGGCCGCGGCGGATCTCCCGCTGGATAAACTTGGCGCAGTCGTCCACGATCCAGTGAATGGGACGGTCAGCCAGTCCGGAGGCTACAGCATTTTCCTTTGCCCAGGCTACCATACCTTTGGATGCGTCCACATGGAACCCCTCTGCCCCACCGGCAGCCGCCGCCAATGTGGCGCCGCCGGAATAGGCAAACAGGTTCAGCACTCTGGTGGGACGGCCGGCAGAGGCTACCTGATCCCGGATAAAGTCCCAGTTAGCCGCCTGCTCGGGGAACACGCCCGTATGCTTAAAATTCATAGGTTTCACATTGAATGTGAGATAGTCCTTATAGCGGACTTGCCAGCGCTCCGGCAGATGGTGGTCAGTCCAATGGCCGCCACCTGTGGAAGAACGGACATAGCGGGCATCATAGCGTTTCCACGCAGGGTCGCTGTGGGGAGTATCCCAGATTATCTGGGGGTCCGGACGGACCAGGATATACTTTCCCCAACGCTCCAGCCGTTCACCGGCAGAGGTGTCCAGCACTTCATATTCTTTCCAACCGTCGGAAATCCAAATCATCTGTTTCTCCTTCTGATATACAAGCCAAGTTTAATGGTTATGGGCAGGACACACCATATACGGCGCTCTCACGCTCTGCTGCAAATTGTTGCGGATGCCCCGGAACCAGCCGTCGCTGCCGTCGGAATTCAAATAGTACACATAGTCATTCCGCAGATAGTCCCGCAGCAGATCGTAGGGCGATGCCTTTACGATCTGGTCAATATCGCTCTGGGTCATCTTCACAAGGCCCTTCTTTTTCAGGGTTGCATTGGCATCACGGCAAGCCTGGGTGGCCACACCGCCACCGGAGCAGTAGTCCACCAGGACATGCTTATCGCAGGTCTGGGTGGGCATATCTTCCGGGTATGCCATAGAGGGACTGGTTACGATGAAATCGTTAGGCTGAAGCGGAGATGCCAAACGCACATCGTTAAGGCACGCATCCGTTGCGATCTTACCGGAACTGAGGCAGATGTTGACCGGCTGCATTTTGTTGCTGTACAGACGGATATCTGCCTTGCCGCTGTGCAGAGGACCCATGATCTTGCGGAACAGGTAGGCTGCCGGGTTATTGACATTGATACAGGTGATCACTTCCGGATCGTCAAAACCACACCATACGGCAGCGGCATAATACCCGGTGTAACCGCAGTACCAGCGGTCCTTGTTATCGCCGGAAGTACCGGTCTTGCCTGCGGTGGTCACGCCGTAAGCGTTTAAGAGGTTTGCCTCCGTACCGGTACCTTCGTTGGTGGCGGCAGTCAGGCAGTAGTTCATATAGTCCACAGTTTTCTTGCTGAGTATCTGCTCTTTTTCCTGGGGATTGTCCAGAATCAGGTTACCCTTACTGTCGTAGACCTTGGTAAAGGTTCTGCCACAGCGGTACTCGCCCTCGTTGGCAAAAGTAGCAAATGCGCTGGCCATATCCCGCACCGTAACACCGATGGTCTGGGCGCCCATCGCCAAGGGGCCGACGCCGATGTCGCTGCGGATCATACCGTCGGCACTTTCATAAGTTTCCACTAAGGTGTTCAGGCGGAATTTGTTTTTGGCGAAGTTAAAGGCGTATCTCTCACCGGAACGCACCAAAGTATTGGCCGCGGCAGCGTTCACAGAGCGAACCACCGCACGGTAGATCGTACGGGCGTAGGAATAGGTTCTGGTATCGTTCAGAGGGTACGGGCCGGACTCACTGTAACTTAAGGGCAGGTCTTTGATCACCGTAGCCGGTGTGATAGCGCCGGATTCAAAGGCAGGCGCATAAACAGTCAAAGGCTTAATGGAAGAACCGGATTGACGCTTGGAGTCCGTTGCCCGGTTCCACGCGTCGTGTTCCGTCTTCTCACCCACGCCGCCGGCCATCGCTACGATATCACCGGAACGAATGTCGATAATTACCGCAGCCGACTGCAACTGCTGACCGCCACGGGTATCGGGAATCTCGTTCAGATTGGTGTAGATATTGTCCACAGCGTCCTGGGCTTTTTTGTCAAAGGTAGTATAAATGCTGTAACCACCCTTTTGGATCTGCTGCATCATCATTGCACGGGTGGCATCATTCCACTGGAAACCGCCCTTGGCGGCCATAGCCTTTGCCACATCTTCCAAAACTGTATCGGAGTAGTAGGAATACACCGACTGGGAATTATCTTTCTGCACCAAGGTCACAGTGTTACACCGGGGGCAGTAATAATTGTCACCTTCCTTTTTGTAAGTGCTGACCGTGCTACGGTAATCACAGGATTCATTGTCACAGGTGGCCAGGCGGTCTTCCGGATCTACGCCGGCTTTCAGCACCAGTTCCTGGGCAATGGCGGACTGATACTCTTCTTCTTCCAGCCAGCCCTGCTGCCACATAGACCACAGGACATCCTCTTTCCGCTCTTTGTTGTTTTCAAAGTTCTGATAGGGATCGTAATAGGTGGGAGAATTGGTGATGCTGATCAAACTGGCGCATTCTGCGGTGGTGAGCAGTTCCAATTCCTTGCCAAAATAGGTCTCCGCTGCACTGCGAACGCCCCGGCAACCCTGACCCAAGTAGATGCAGTTCAGGTACATCTCCATAATGGTATCTTTATGGTATCGCTTTTCCAGTTGCAACGCCCGGAATATCTCCAGCACTTTTCGCTGCACCGTTACATCGTCGGCAGTATCATCCTCAAACAGCAGAAGATTCTTGATTAGTTGCTGGGTAATACTGGAGCCACCCACGGAATCGTCGCCAAAGAACATTCTGGCGCAGGCTTTGATGGTGGTTACCCAGTCTACACCCTGGTGGGTATAGAAACGCTTATCCTCGATGGCGATAGCAGCATGAATCAGATCCTCAGGAATGTCCTCCAAATCCGCCCACTTACTGGTAGTAGAGGCAAATACCTGCTGTAGGACCTGAATGTCTCCGTTTTCGTCCACATAGTACAGCACGGAGTTCTTGTCTATCTCCACATCTTCGATTTCCATATCGGCCATAGGCAGGATATCCTGCTGCAAATAGTCGCCCAAAACGCCTGCAAACACAAAGCCGCACACGATGCCGATCAGCAACACGGTAATGGCCGCGCCGATCAAAACCTTCAGCACAGACCAAACCACAGACCATACCCGCTGCGCAGTATCCAAACTCCAATGGGGATGCCAATCCTGTCTGGGTAAATTATTTTTTTGCTCGTCCATTCTATAACCTCCATCGTCACGGCAAACTGCCTGCATGGTTGATTCTCAAATGCCCATAGTATGGGAGTATACTATAGTTCATATCATTATAACATACATTACCGGAAAACGAAAGACCTATTTTATGAATAATCTATATAATTTCATATAGTATACCCATTTGTTATGAAATTTCTGTTATCATAAAAACAAATCTCAGGGATATACTGATACTGACGACCGGTTTGGACTTGATTTTCCCGTGGTTAGCAGTTAAAATGTACCTACAAAAACATTTGGAGGTATTTCCTATGACAAATGATTACGGCTCTGATTTTATCACCATCGTAGACGAGGACGGCAAAGAATTTGAACTGGAAGTCCTCACCTCCTTGGAATATAACGGCGCGACCTATTTGGCTGTTACCCTTGCCTCCGGTGAAGAAACGGCAGATATGGAAGTCAGTATCCTCAAGTCCGTTGAGGGGGATGAGGACGATCCCATTTTGTGCGCCATTGAAGACGAAGGGGAACTGGAAACCGTGTATAACCTGATCATGGAGCAACTCTACGAAGAGGAAGACGAAGAAGAATAATCCCACCCCCTGCTTGGTGCGTAATGTCGTCCTTTTGGACCCACATTTATTTATAGGGATGTTAGACTTCCCTGTTGGATTGCAGACCTCCCGCCTATGCTTTGACATACGGCGGACGTTGGGAGCAGCTAAAACAGGGAGCGGCAACCCACCTGCCGATTGGTGCAGGTCATAATCGGATGCGTACGGCCGAAGCGGGGTGTGGCATGGGGAGCGTTTGCTCCCCATGTTTTTTATGGAAATGTTCTAAAAATTCGGCATGTTTTTTAATCACTCTGCCAAAGTAAAATATTTTTCTTGCAACCCGACAACAAATGGGTTATAATGACATAACTTATGTGCTGCAATAGCGCATAGCATTACCACCGTATATGAGAGGATATGATTACATGAGCGCATCAGACAAGAAAAAAATCCGCAAGGAACTGGCTGCTTCACAACTGACTGAAAAGCAGAAGAAGGCCCAGGCCGAGGCTAAAAAACTGAGAAATCAGTCCCTTGCTTTTATCGCCCTTATGCTTGCAGTTGTCATTGCCGCCGCCAGCATTCTGGGCGTCAGAGCCGTTAACAACTCTGGTATCATTGACAAGAACACCATCGCCGCCATCACCGGCGAGCACAAATTGAACAGCGTCCAGATGAACTACTACTTTACAGACTATGTAAAGAGTCTGTATAACGAGTGGTCTCAGGCTTACGGCGACAATATTGCTACTTATGTCAAAATGATGGGTCTGGATATCAACGCACCTCTGGATCAGCAGGTTGCAGACAAGACCACCGGTGAGACCTGGTCCCAGCGTTTCCTGCAGAATGCTCTGACCCAGGCCAAGAACGACTATGCTCTGTATGACAAGGCTATGGCTGAGGGCTTTACTTTGACCGAAGAAGAAGAGAAGACTCTGAGCACCACTGCTGACCAGTTGAAAATGTACGCCACCCTTTACGGCTACAAGAATGCTGACAAGTATTTAGTAGCCATGTACGGCTACGGCTCCACCGTGGAATCCTATGCAGAATATTCCAAGATCTCTTACATCGCAACCGCTTACTATAATAAGTATGTGGAGTCTTTGGAATATGACGAAAAAGCCATTGACGAGCATGACAAGAAGAATCCTCTGGATTACACTTCCTTTAGTTACGCCAGTTACTATCTGAATGCCAGTTCCTTCCTGACCGGTGGCACCCCCGGCACAGACGGCACCAAGACTTATACGGATGCCGAAAAGGACGCTGCAGTGAAGGCTGCTGAGGAAACCGCAAAGAAGTTGGCAGAGTCCAAAGATGTGGTTGAACTGGACAAGGCAATCGCCGCCCTGGAGATCAACAAGAACAACAAGAGCGCTGCATCTACTAAGAATGATGATATGCTGTATCCCAATATTCCTTCCCTGATGCAGGAATGGTTGTCCGATGAGGCCCGTGTAGCCGGCGACATTACCACCATTGCCAACGAAACCACCTCCAAGGATGCTGATGGCAAGGAAGTGAAAACCATCAACGGCTATTATGTGATCATCTTCAGCGAGCGCAACGAAAATACTCGCCCCTTGGCAAATGTTCGCCACCTGCTGGTGAAGTTTGAGGGCGGCAAGACCAACTCCAGCGGCGTAAAGGAATACACCGACGATGAAAAGGCTAAGGCAAAGGAAGAGGCCGAAAAGTATTTGCAGCAGTGGAAGGACGGCGAAAATCCCAACGAAGAGAGTTTCATTGAGTTGGTGAAGAAGCACTCCGATGACGGTTCTGCCAAGGATGGTGGTCTGTTCGAGGACATCCACCCCGCTTCCGCTTATGTTCCCTCCTTCCTGGCATGGTCCATTGATCCCGAACGCAAGCCCGGCGATACCGGCGTGATCGTCAGCGATTACGGTTACCACGTGATGTACTACTCCAAGGACAGCGACATTAACTACCGTGATTACATGATCACCGAGGATCTGCGCGCTGCAGACGCTGAGAAGTGGTACAACGGCATTGTGGATGCTGCCACCATCACCGCAGAGAAGACCAAGCGTCTGAATTTGGACGGCATTATGGCTTATATGTAACAAAACAAACCGTGCGTTGCTAAAACAACGCACGGTTTGTTGTATAAAAAATACCTCTTGCGGAAAACCTTTCCACAAGAGGTGATCTTTATGTCTAAAATCCGGTTGTCCATCG
>JAZSRS010000047.1:0-3933 GCA_045538595.1 Faecousia sp.
CCAACACCGGTGGTCAGGCTTCCAAGGCTTCCAACATCGGTCAGGGTGCACAGTTTGCAGCTTCCGGTAAGGAAACCAAGAAGAAGTCCTTGGCTGAGATTGCAATGAGCTACGGCTATGTTTATGTTGCTCAGATCGCTATGGGCGCCAACCAGGCACAGACCATTAAGGCTATTTGCGAGGCTGAAGCCTACAACGGTCCTTCCCTGATCATCGGCTACGCTCCCTGTGAGATGCACTCCATCAAGGGCGGCATGATGAACTGCCAGGCTGAAATGAAGAAGGCTGTTGACTGCGGTTACTGGAATCTGTTCCGCTTCGATCCCTCCAAGGAGACCGGCAAGTTCCAGTTGGACAGTAAAGCGCCTAAGGATGGCTATCAGGAATTCCTGATGAACGAAGCCCGTTATAGCCGACTGACCCGTGAGTTCCCCGAGCGCGCTGCTGACCTGTTCGCTAAGAACGAGGCTGCCGCTAAGGAGCGCTACGAGCATCTGCTGAAACTGGTGGAAATGTATAAGGACTAATTTCCCAAGCAATTATCCGCCCTCTGTAATAGAGGGCGGGGTTTTATAGCATAAACCGCAAAAAAGCAGACCGTTTTACACGGTCTGCTTTTTATTACTCTTGAGTTTCTTTGTCTTCGCTTTTCTGTTTTTTCTTCAGTTGGATCAGGTGCTTCTTCTGCTCCCTTTTCTCCCGGATTTTAGACCGGAGGATCGGCGGCTGTATTTGCAATTTTTCTGCGTCCACAAAAGAATTACTCAAGCGCTTATTGGTCATTTCTTGCAAAACAGTGTATACAACAGATGCAACAGGAATCATCAGGAACATACCAAGAACACCCTTCAAAGCACCACCAATTGTAATGGCCACCAGTACCCACATACCGGAGAGACCAACAGAATTACCAACCACACGGGGATAGATCAAATTGTTCTCAATAAACTGCAGAACAACAAACAACACAACAAACAGAAGCGCCAGCATGGGGTCTTTCACGAATATCAGAAACGCACCCACAACGCAACCGGTCCAAGCACCCACAATAGGAATGAACGCTGTGATTGCGATCAGGACACTGATCAACGGGATATAAGGCATACGGAATATTGCCATTGTGATGGCAAACAACGAGCCTAAAATACACACTTCCACGCATTGTCCGGAAAGGAAGTTTGAGAATGTGGAGTTGGTCAGGCGCAAGATACGAACAATGTTATCTGCCGTATTTTCCTTGACAAATGCATATAACAGTTTTCTGCCCTGTCTTGCCAGGTTTTCCTTTTGGAACAGGCAATAGACACTAAACACTAGGCCGATCGCCACATCAAAAACACCGCTAAACACGCTGGAAATAGCAGAAATCGCACCGCTAAACACAGAAGAAACGCTATTGACGATAGGAGATAGAAATCTGTCTACAACGGAAGACCAACTAAGATTTTCAAAGTTTGTATAGGTATACAGCCACTCCAACAGTTTAGGATTATCATTCAACCACTCTCGGATCTTCTTTTCGGAATTTATAAGGAATGTCCGCAGGCTGGGGATCAGGGATTGGGTTGTGGAAATGACTTGAGGGATCAGCAGCCAGAACACGCCGGCAAGCACAATCGCCATAGCAATCAATGTCAACACGACTGCAATTGCTCGCTTTCCCTTCTGATTAGATATTTTTTTCAGAATGCTGTTTTCAATCGCCCGCATAGGCACATTCAGCACAAATGCCAATACGCTGCCTATCACAAACGGAGAAAGTACATTGGAGATCACGCGAACAAAACTTCTTACCCGCTCGGTTTCGTGCAACAACCAATACAAAACAATACAGCCGCATACAATCAAGAAAATACGCTTCAATGTCTTTTTATTGATTTCTATGATAACGCACTCCCCTTTCCTATTTATGGATTAAAAATCTTTCTAATATTTTATCCTTTTCTGTATCCTGTGTCAAGAAGGTATATTCTGATAGGTCATATCATAGATTCATTATGGTAGGACACAGCAGGGAGGGAACCGTATGACAGACACGATCGAAGAAAGAGCCTGCCAACTGGCTGTGTACATCATTGAGACCGGGGCTACTGTCCGGACAGCGGCGCAACACTTCGGTATATCGAAATCCACCGTACACAAAGACCTTTCCCAAAGACTCCCAAGATATAACAAACGACTCTACCAGCAGGTACGCCAAATCTTGGATACAAACAAGGCGCAGCGCCATATTCGCGGCGGTCTGGCTACCCGTAAAAAATACGAACTTAAAAAACAATTCCATCCGCAGGGACACTGAAAATTCAGTGTCTCTTTTATGTTTTTGTAGAAAACAGAATCTATATGTGTTATACTGAAAAAAAGGAGTGATTGGATGTTTGAACTCACATTGATCGTTGTTGGAAAATTAAAGGAATCTTTTTATATCTCCGCTGCTGCAGAATATGAAAAACGCATCAAGGGATACTGTCAGTTCCGACTTATTGAACTGCCGGAGGTTCGTCTGCCGGAGAATCCCTCCCCTGCTGAGATCGCATCTGCGCTGGAAAAGGAGGCCGATTCTATTCTGACCAAGATCCCCAAAGGCGCCTGGTTCTGCACCCTCACCCCTGAAGGAAAAATGCTGTCATCGGATGCATTGGCCGACAAAATGAAAGAAATCAAGATTTCCGGAAAGAGTAGTGCCTGTTTCCTGATTGGATCCTCTTTTGGAATGGCCCAGCGGTTAAAGGATATGGCCAATTTCAATCTATCCATGAGCCCTATGACATTCCCCCACCATTTGGCAAGAATCATGGTTATGGAGCAGTTATATCGAGCAGAGGCCATTCAATCCGGCAGTAAATATCACAAGTAACAGTAATCGGGTGTGTAAAAATACACACCCGTTTCTTAGAATTCACCGGAAGCGTACATCACGGCAGACAGAGCACAAAGGGGTGCAGTCTCGCAGCGCAGGATACGGCTGCCAAGGGTGCAAATATGCAACCCCATATCTTTTGCCATTTCCACTTCTCTCTCATCCAAACCGCCCTCCGGGCCTGTCAGCAGACTGATAGACTGATAAATATTTTCTTCCAAGGCCATTCTTAATGTGGTAGCATGTTCATTTTCATAGAACAAGATTGCTTTATCAGCAGTCATCGCCCGTTCCAGTGCCTCTTTATAACTGTTTACCACCAAAACATTAGGAATCATACCCCTTCCGGACTGCTCTGACGCTGATGCGGCGATCTTCTGCCATCTTTCCAGTTTCTTACTCAGACTCTTTTGATCCGGACGGGAAACGCATCGGTTACTGGGAAAGGCAATGATCTCACAAGCGCCAAGTTCTGTGGCTTTTTGGATCACATGCTCCAGTTTATCCCCTTTGGAAAACGCCATATACACACTGGCACGCACTTTGGCTTCTGATGAAGAAACCTGCCTGTTTTTCACCACTATACTGACCTGGTCTCGGTTGACATCGGAGATCGTGCAAATACATTCATTCCCTTCGCCGTCACACACCAACACTTCTTCTCCGCATTCCAATCGCAATACTTTTGCGTGATTGGCGTTCTCCCCTGTCAGTGTGATAAAATTGTCTTGCATTTCCTGAGGAGAGATAAAAAATCTTGTCATAATCCGAATCCTTTCTCTGTTCTTTTTCCAAATTATAACATATCATCAGTAAAAAAACAACACAGCACCAACCTGTAAAACATATTGACAAATCCCATAGAAAGGGTTATAATACACTAGCGCTTTGCGAGAGTGTTGGAATGGTAGACAAGCACGTTTGAGGTGCGTGTGGTTACGCCGTGTGGGTTCGAGTCCCATCTCTCGCACCAAATAAAAAGGGAGAGCCAGTGGCTCTCCCTTTTTATTTGGTGTTAATGGGACTCGAACATTCAAATGCAACGCGAATAAGCGTTACCGCCGACTGCTAGA
>JAZSRS010000119.1:0-13086 GCA_045538595.1 Faecousia sp.
GGTTCTTCCCCATTTTTCTGCAGAAGTACGAACCAACTGCTCCTCATATACCCGCTTTGCGATAGGGTAGGTATAGCACAGCATTACAATCAATCCACCCAGCAGCAAAACCGCAACGATCGCCAAAATCCACATAGTCTCTCTCCCAAATGACAGATTTGGAAACAGTATAACACAGTTTTCGAAAAATTGCATTATTTTTTTGTCAAAAAAAGTTGAAAATAGCAAGACTCTGTTGATTTGGCCAATATAATGTGGTATACTCTTTACAAATTATGCGCTTTTTATGGGTGCGATTCACTTCAACAGAAAGGATCAAAATTTATGTCCGATTTTGTGATCATCCCCGATGCGTCTTCCGATCTGACCAAAGATCTGCGGGAGCGTTTTCATATCCCCGATTATGTAAGAGGAACCATGTACTATCCCGACGGCAAAGAGGCTGTTGTGGGTCTGGACTGGGAATTGATGGATCCGGCAACATTCTACACCTCTATGTCCGGACGAAAGGCTCTTTACAAGACCGCCAGCGCCCAGCGGGGTAATATCATAGAAGTTTACGAAAATCAACTGAAGGCCGGCAAAGATATTTTGGCCGTCACCCTCTCCTCTGCCCTGTCCGGCACCAATCAGGTTTGCCGGAAAGTGGCGGAAGAGTTGCTGGAAAAATACCCCCAGCGGAAGATCATTGTTGTGGATTCCCTGCGGTATTCTACCGCATTGTCCCTTTTGGTGATCAAAGCCAGTCAGAAGCAGCAGGAAGGCGCTACCTTGGAAGAGACCGCCGCTTACCTGGAAAGCATTAAGCACCGCATTCACCAGATAGGTCCTATGGACGATATGTTCTTCCTTGTGAAGACCGGTCGCGTTTCCAATTTCAAGGCCTTTTTCGGTACATTGATCGGTATCAATCCTATGGCAGACTTTAACCGCAATGGTCTTTCTCAGGTTCTGGGCAAATTCAAAGGCAAGAAACGGGCTTTTGACGCGGTGATCGAATATATCCGGGGCACTATTGAAAATCCCCAGGAGCAGATTCTGTTTGTCGCCCACTCCAACCGGGAACAGGCAGCCCATATGCTTGCCCAGCGGGTGCAGGAGGAATTCTCTCCCAAGGAAATTATCATCAATCACATTGGTATGTCCTGCGGCGCTTCCATTGGCCCGGGTCTGTGCGCAGTCTTCTATGAAGGCCGTGAACTCAGCGAGAATATGGAATACGAACAGGCGTTAATGGACGAAATCATCAATAATCAAAAGAATTAATGGGGGGGCAGTTATGCGAGATTATATCATCCTTACCGATTCTACCAGCGATCTGACTTTGGAAATGCGGCAGCAGTACAACATCGAATATGTACAGATGCAGTACATCATTGACGGCGTAGAGTACAAGGCTTCTCTGGATTGGGAATCCCACGATTCCAAGACATACTACGATCTGATGCGCAACGGCTCCAGGGTCTTTACATCCCAGATTCTGAAAGAAACTTACCATCAGGCATTTTCTGATGCCATTCAAGCCGGCAAAGATGTGATCTATATTGCCTGCTCCTCCGCCCTGTCCGCCTCCATCAATGTGGCCCGGCTGGTGGCTGCAGAACTGGCTGACCAGTATCCGGACGCAAACATCTACTGCATTGATTCCCTCATCAGTTCTCTGGGGCAGGGTTATCTGGCAATGGAAGCCTCCCGGAAGAGAGAGGCCGGTCTCAGTGTTGCAGAAAATGCCGCTTACATCGAGAGCATCAAACTTTGCGTCAACCAGTGCGGCACTGTGGCATCTCTGGAATATCTGCGCCGGGCAGGCCGGATCAAGGCATCCAAGGCTTTCTTCGGCAATCTCTTTGGCGTGAAGCCTATCATTATTTCGGACCGGACCGGTAACAACTACGCCTACAAAAAGGCGAAAGGCATTGTGAACGCCCGCATTGCCATTGCCGAGCATATCTGTCAGGCCGCCAACGGTGTTTATGAAGAACTGTTCCTTACCCATGCAGACTGCATCGAGGAAATAGAACTGCTGAAAGATGCGATTTTGAAGGTAGCACCCTTCAAAAAAGTTACCGTCAGCACCATCGGCCCCATTGTAGGCGCATCTGTAGGCCCTGGCACTGTAATTGCTTTCTGCCACGGCACAGAAGTTATGATCGAAGGAAATGAGTAATATGCAAAATACATTGGACGGCATTGCCCTGCACCAATTGCTTACCAGCGGTTACCGCAACTTAAAAAAGAATATGGACACCATCAACGCGCTGAATGTGTTTCCCGTTCCTGACGGAGATACCGGTGCCAATATGGTGATGACCTTTGGCGGCGGCTTGCAAACCATCGTTGAGCCGCCCGTCCATGTGGGCCAGTATATGCAGGCCCTCTCCCGGGCAGTTCTTCTGTCCGCCAGAGGCAATTCCGGCGTGATCTTCTCCCAGTTTGTCCACGGTCTGTACCGGGGATTTGCAGAGAAAGAGACCATTACCTTTGCCGATATGGCTGATGCCTTTGCCTGTGCCAAGGAAGACGTCTATCACTCCATCATTACCCCCACAGAAGGTACGATCCTCACCGTCATTCGGGAGGCCGCTGCGTTTTTGGCGGAAAATGCAGAAAAATACGACTCCTTCCAAGAAGGTTTCGATGGGCTGCAGGCCCAAATGGCCGCCACCTTGAAGAAAACACCGGAACTTCTTCCTGTTTTGAAAGAAGCCGGCGTGGTGGACAGCGGCGGCGCAGGTCTTGTTTGCTTTGTGGACGGCATCTGCGCCCATTTGCAGGGTCACGCCCCTGCGGACATTTCCGACTGGACGGATCTGGCCGCACCTACGGTCAACGCCACCAATTTTGGACCGGACAGCCGTCTGGAATACGGTTACTGCACCGAGTTTATTCTGCAACTGATGAACTACAAGACCGACTTATCCCGCTTTGATCTGCAGCAGTTTACTAAGCCCCTGGAGCAGATGGGTGACTCCATCGTTGCGGTACATAACGACGGCATCGTGAAGATCCACATTCACACTTTCACCCCGGAGACCGTACTGAGTTACGGCCGCCGTTTCGGTGAGTTTGTCTCCCTGAAGATTGAAAATATGTCTGTGCAGCACAGTCAGGTGCAAGCAGAGACCCAGCGGGAAAAGGTAAAATACGCCATCATTGCCGTGGCTTCCGGTGACGGCATTAAGGAATACTTTGAAAGCATCGGCACATCCTTCGTCATTGACGGCGGACAGACCAACAATCCTCCCGTCAGCGCGTTTTTGGATGCGTTTAACCGGTTTGATGCGGAGCACATCGTGGTGCTCCCCAACAATTCCAACATCATTCTCACCGCCAATCAGGCGGCCGACGCTTACACCGCCTGCGATGTGCGAGTGATCCCCACCACCTCCATTGTGGAGGGGTACTCTGCCCTGTCTATGATGAATTTGTGGTGCGATACAGTGGACGAACTTATTGAGGATATGTCCGCCAACCTAAAAAATGTAGATACCGGCTATGTGACCACCGCCATTCGGGACACCCATATGGACGGCCTGGATGTAAAAAAAGGCGACTACATCGGTCTCAGCGGCAAGCACATTCTCACCACCGCCTCCGATCGGGTAGAAGCCGCCAAGAATCTGGTGCGCAGCATCACTGCCGCATCGGCCAAAGATGTGATTATCTTCTTCTACGGTGAAGGTGTATCTCAGGAGGAAGTGGACGCGCTTTCCGCCTTCCTGCAGGAGGAATATCCTATGGTGGATGTGGGATTTGTAGACGGCAAGCAGGCTATCTATGACTTTATTATCTCTTTGGAGTAATGATTATGACCAAGATCGTAATTGATACCCTGGGCAGCGATATGGGCCTTGCCCCGGTAGTGACCGGCGTGGCCAAAGCCCTGGGGCAGGAAGTGGATTTCTTCCCTGTGTTGGTAGGCCCTGCCGATGAAATCAAACAGTTTCTTGACCGTGAAGGGATCTCCCCCCACCGCTACGAACTACTGGACAGCAGCTGCTTTATCCGCAACGAAGATCCCCCCACCGCTATTTTCGGTGAGGGCAATCCTGCCACGATGGCCCTTGCCTATGATCGGTTAAAAAATGACAGTGACTGCAAAGCCTTGCTTTCTGCCGGCAACACCGGTGCGCTTTTGGTGGGCTCTATCTGCAGACTGGGTCTGCTGCCGGGTCTGAAGTTCCCTGCACTGGCCTCTGCCCTGCCCTGCAACGGAGATAATCTGCTGTGTTTGGTGGATTGCGGCGCCAACATCGAATGCAGCGCCGACGATCTTGCACGGTTTGCCAGAATGGGACATATTTTCTCCAAGCACTACTGCGGCATCCCTTCCCCCCGTCTGGGTCTGATGAGCGTTGGCAGAGAAAAGCAAAAAGGCACGCCCCTTGTCCAGCAGGCCCACGAAAAGATCAGCGCTTTGGGGCTGAACTTTGTGGGCAATGTGGAGGGCAGTGACTTGGTCAGTGACTATGTAGATGTGGTGGTCACCGACGGCTTCAGCGGCAATCTGCTCCTAAAGTGCGCAGAATCCGTCGGCAAAGCCGCTATGAAGATCGTGAAGGCCCATTGCACAGATTCTGCTTTGGCGGAAACCATCTGCCGGGCGCTCTTTGAAACCTTTGACTTTAACTCCCGGGGCGCAGCCACCTTCTTGGGAACGAAAAAAACGGTGGTAAAAATGCACGGTGCCTCCAACACCGACACAGTGGTGGCCTCCATTGCCCAGATCCTCCGTTTGGAGAAATCCTGTTTCTCTCAGGCGATGGCAGAGGAATTAACAAAATAAAAAAGCAAATCGCCAAAAAATCATTTTTGGCGATTTGCAGTTTTTTAACTGTTTGTTTTATTGTTCCCGGGTACGCAGCGCGATGTATGTAAACTTATATAGCCAGTAACGCAGTGGCAAGCATAGCAACAACACCAAGTAGTAGGCCAGCCACAGAGGCACTTGCGGGCAAGCATAGAAAAACAGCGTGCAGCCTAATGTATACAGGCAGTGGGATATGATCTGATGGATCAGCAGTGTTAACTGATCGTAGCAGCGTACTGTCCGGAATGCATAATACCGGTCAATGATCATATGCACTCCATAGGCAAGAATTCCCGCGCTGGGAACGGTGAACAGAAGATGCTGATAACCAAACATCACAGACGCTACTGTCACCGAAATGACCGATGCAAGGAATCCCACCAGTTGGCCGATGGCCAGGCTGAACAGACTTCTGTAGATCCGCACCGTATCTTTCACCGGCTGGAAATGGGAAGACTGGTTGTTGTTGATGTAAATGGCTTCAATCTCCAGTGTAGAGACAGGAATGGCCTTTTTGGCTGCGTAGTACAGCACATTCATTTCATAATCGTAATTATCCCGTTCCACCTGTACCAGCCAGTCGATATACTCACAGGAAAAGCCTCGTAAGCCGGACTGATTGTCGGACAGATACCGCTTGGTCAGCAGCGCATAGACCACACGGGACATAGCGTTGCCTACCCTGGATCGCAGGGGAATATCCTTTCTCCGCTGGCGCATAGTCAGGACAAATTTATGTCCGGCCTGTAACTGCCGGCTGACACGGGTCACATCCTCCACACGGTGTTGTCCGTCCGCATCGCAAGTGATGAAACAGGCGATTTCCGGCATATGCTCCCGAATATATTTCATACCCGTCTTTAGCGCGGCGCCCTTGCCACGGTTCTTCTCGTGCCGCAGAATATGGGCGTCTTCTTGGGCAATATCAAAGATCTCCCTATAGGACTGGCCGCTGCCGTCATCCACGATCACCACCGCAAAACCGGCTTCCTTTAGCCGCTTGGTCAGGTGTATTAACTCTGCATCCGGCTCATAGGCCGGAATGAGCACTGCGTCCATGATTACCTCTCTATCTGTCCGGTAAACGGACTTCCCTTTATTCTTCCGTGCTACGGATCAAAAACCTGTGAATCTCTTCCATAAGATCATCGTTTGCCGTGCCGTCGGCATCATACAGCAAATCTGTATGGCCGGCATCCCGGAGCAAATACTCCACTTGGGCAGACGGTGACGCTTGGCAATGGGCCATAATCGAGCCTTTGTCCAGGGATATTCTCTCATCCACAGTCCCGTGGACCACCAGCACAGGCACATCTTGCCGGGAAATGGTTTCTGCCGCCTGCAGATCTACCGTTTCTCTGCCAAAGAGCATCGTCTGATACAGCCACAGGAATCCGTAATTAGCGTAACTGACCGGGCCGGCAGTCTTGACGCTCATCTCCATCACCGCTTCCATAGCGCTGTTGACACCGCTGACAGACACCACCGCCGAAACATCCCGATTTTGGGCCAGCACACAACAGGCTGCATAGCCGCCACGGCTATGGCCTACCAAAACGAGTTCATTATACCCCAAGTATTCCTGATTTTCAATATAATTTAATGCCGCTTCCAAATCCGGGATCGTCTGGGAAAATCCCACCTGATTCTTTCCCTGAGAGCGGAGCGTTCCGGTGGGGTCGAAGGTAAACACGCCCCAGCCGTAATCCAAAAAAGATCGGATCTGCCATAGGTAATCATCCCCGCCGGCGCAAAAGCCGGGAACCAAGACGATCAGGCCGTGGGCCTGCGCCGGGTCTGACAGACCATAATGATAGCCGATCAGCAGGTTCTCCCCGGAAGAAAACTGACATATCCTCCTGTTTTCCACCGTGGCCGCAAGGGCCTCGTCAATAGCCGCAGGGGTGTCGTACCGGCGGAAGATCCTGTCGTATATGATTTTGGTTGCCGCCATGGAAACGACACAAAAAATAAATAGTACTGTGATAATAATACCTAGTATCCTTTTGCCATTGAATTTCTTTGCAGATACCACAATTATCACCACTTTTTTCGCAAATTATAAGGGAGTTGATTTTATGAAAATTTCCCCCAGTTATCAGTTATCCGTACTGTCGGAAGATACATTCCCAGAGGAGATGGCCGCCATCTCCGTAAAATTGGATCAATGCCGGCAAGAGGGAACTTTTCAGGGTTTTGACGGCAAGCCCCTTTATTATGAATATTTTCAAACACAGGAAAGCCGCGGCGCAGTTGTGATCGTCCACGGCTTAAGTGAGTTTACGGGAAAATACCACGAATTTGCGTGGTACTTATTAAATCAAGGATACGATGTATTTCTGTATGACCAGCGCTGCCACGGCCGTTCTTGCCGGCTGACTCAGCGGCAAGATCTGATCCATGTGGATCATTTTACCGATTATCACAAAGATCTCCACTGCTTTGTGGAGAATGTGATCAGGAAAGCAACCAACCTACCCCTGTACTTATACGCCCACTCTATGGGCGGTGCCGCTGCTATCCAATATATGGCCCAGCATTCTGAAGTCTTCACAAAGGCAGTTTTGTCTGCGCCTATGATTGAACCCCTGACCGGCAATGTGTCGCCGGCGGTTGCTCGCTGGGGTCTCAGCGCCTATCTGCTCTTTGGAAACAGAAAGAAAAAGTTTTGGCTGGCGGACGAATTTGACCCGGAGTATCCCTTTACCCGGTCTCAGGACAGAAGTTATGCCCGTTTCCGGCGAAATATGGAGATTCGTCTGGCAAACCCCTGTTACTGCACCACACCCCAAACCATTGGATGGATTCAGCAGGCGCTGCTTCTGAGACCCCAACTGACCCGAAAATCTTTCCTCCGGGAACTGCAGACGCCGATTCTCATGCTCTGTGCGGAACAGGACAAGGTGGTATGCTTCAAAGCACAGACAATGTTTGCCAAGAACTGTCCCGTATGCCGGCAGGTGATCATCCCCGGGGCTACTCACAGTATGCTATGGGGTACCCGGGAAGCCATTGCCGCCAATGTACAGGCGGTGTTGGATCACTTCCGCTGATCGCCCTTTTGGGCACCCATACGCCTTGCCTCTGCCAGCGCCACTTTCCAAAAACCTGCCAGCACACGGCCAAACCGGATCGCCAGCACCACATCGTAGTTGAAAACCGACTCTTCTCCCAGAAAGTCGCAGGAAATATCGATCTTGCACCCCTGCTTGCGGACGCGCAGGAAACTGCGTAGGGCATTTAACAGTCCGTAAGTTGCAGTGCAGTACTGGCCGTAACGGATCGATACATCGTCTGCGCCGTCTCCGGTGCAGCGGATCTCCACATGCAGGCGGGTGATGGTGCCGTATTGCAGCAGTTCCACGATCTCTTTCAGCAGGTTGATCAGCAGACGGTAAGTATCCTTTACCGTTCTTTTCAGGCCATCCTTGCGGATACTCTCCTGCACGGATTTCCCACTCAGCCGGTCTGCGCCTACAGCCGTTTTCAGTATCTTGATCACCGGCGCATTGGGGTCGGGGTCTTCTCCGTAGGTTTTGAAGAGGAATTTATAGCGCAGTATCAGTTCCCCGTTTTCATCGTTTCGAATCAGGATCTTTACCGGCAGCAACAAGATCACAGTGATCAGGGTTGCCAAAAATCCGATAATTGCAAGTGCAATCCACATATGTCGCTGCCTCCTCATTTATAATAGATGTATTATACAGTATTCACCAAAAGATTTCAACATTATTCACGCAAAGGGAGGAATCCTATGCATTGGTCCTACTGCAATATAGAAGATTTTTCCCACAGGGAATTGGAAATGGCCTGGGAGAATCTATCCCCATCCCGAAAAGAACACATTTTCCGTCTCCGTCAGCAAGAGGATAAGATCCGCTCTCTGGCCGGGGAAATTCTGGCGCAACGGATCTTAAAAGAGCAGTTTGGCATCTCCTCTGCCCTGCTACATCGAGATCCCAACGGAAGGCCTTATCTCACCGGGTGCAGCCTGCACCTGAGCATCTCACACTGCAACAAAATGGTGGCCTGCGCTGTCAGCCGGGAGCCGGTGGGTATTGACATTGAACAAATTCGGCCTATCAAGCCAAAACTTTGCAACCGTGTTTGCGTAGAGGAAGAGAAAGCCTATGTGCTGGGGGATTGCCAATTGGCTGAAGACCGGAGTTGTGAAAATCCGGAAGTTGCGCGCCGGTTTTTTGAAATTTGGACTGCCAAGGAGGCCTATTTCAAGAAACTTGGCACAGGCATCACGGACTTACAATCCGTGAACATTCTGCATCTGCCGAGGCAGATGGAGGTCATAGACGGGTATATGGTGCAAATCGTATAAAAATGCCGCAAAGTTTCCTTTGCGGCATTTGTCTTTATTTTCCCAGTTTTTTCCGAAGTTTTTCCCGCACATCCTGCAAAAAGGAGGATGTATGCTCTCCGAAGGCGCAATCGTTGACGAAGTGTTCGCAGTTGTTGTGGAGGATATCGTAACCGCCCTCTCCCAGCCGCTGCCGGGCAAGGGACACGATCTGCTCCGGGGTACGCATATTCCTGCGCTCCGCTCCCTCTGGCTGGGCCACTTCCAGTTCGCCACCCTGCAAAAATACTGTCACATCCGTGCTTAGCACCTTGATCTGCTCCGCGGTACGAAGGGGGTCATCCGGAAGTCCAAACTGGATCACTTCCTCCTCTGACACAAAAATGCCGTAGTGATGGTAAAACTGCACCTTGGTGCGGATCACATCTCCAAAAACCGGTGTTATTTCTACCCAGCGCATATCAGCACTTTGCCTCAATGCAGGCGATCACATCTCCCACAGTCTGAATGGTGGAGAAGTCTTCGTTGGTAAACTTGATGCCGAACTCTTCTTCTACTGCCATCGCCATATACAGCAGGCCAATGGAGTTGATACCGATATCCTCCCGCAGGGAAGCCTCCGGAGTAATTTGGGCAGCATCCACACTCTCTTCAAATACCACCTGAAAAACTTTCATAAGCCGTTCAATCGTTTGCATACTGTTTCTCTCCTTGCTGATGCGCTGCGCATCGGTTCATTTCCTCCATCAACTTATCGGTTATCATTTCGATGTCCGCCGTGGTGGGGAATTTTTTCTGCACATATTTTTGGGGATCCAGCGTCTCTCCGATCACCACCACCCGCCGGTTATACCAGTGTTTCCGCGGAACGATATACATGGGGACGATGGGCGCACCTGCCTGCAGGGCGATCAGCGCTGCACCGGATTTCAAGGATTGGACCTGCTCCCCCCGGTCGATGTTGCCTTGGGGGAAGATCGCAATGGTATCCCCGCCCTTCAGGACATTCACGCACCTGTGGATTGCTTCAATATCTGCGCCGTAGCGGTCGATTCGAATCGCACCCACGCCTTTCAGCAGCCAACTGCGCAGTTTGCCTTTCATCACAATTTCCGCCGCCAAAAAGTACACCCGCCGATACCAGAACGCCACGCCTACGGCAAACGGATCGGAAAACGCAGTATGATTGGCCGCCAGAATAGCGCCGCCGCGAATTTTTGTCTTGTAAGGCTGGCCGGTGGGGGTGATCCGCTTCATACGGTACAAAAGAAGAAGTGGAATGCACACAATCCGGGCAGCGGCCATAGCGATCCTCTGCCCGCTAAGGCATCTGCGCTTTTTGCTTTGTTTCTGCATAGTTATTTCAATTCCTTTTTCAGTTCAAAAACCTTCGTTTCCAAAAGGTTCGTCAGGTGGGCCAGTTGCTCCTGCTCACTAAGTCCCTCTTTGCAGTGATCTTGCAGGCAGATCTCCGGGCCTATTACCAGACTGGCTCGCTTGAAAAGGCCGTAATTGCCATCGGTATACACCGGCACGATGGGCGCATCGGTGCGCATCGCGATAAAGGCCGTGCTGACGGTGAAGGGAAAATGACATCCCTTCACAGGGAGTCTGGACTGGGGGAACACGCCCACGATGCCGTTGTCGTCCAGCACCTGCAGGGCGTTGGATACGAAATCAAAGGATTTGATATCCCGGTCCACGCGAATGCCGCCAATGAGATTCAGGAACACCCGCATAAAACCGTTGCGGTTGAACATCACCTCTGCAATCAGAAAACGGACCGTCCGGCAGGGAAACACCAGCACGCACAGCACAAAATCAATGAGGCTGATGTGGTTGCTGACCAGGATACAGGGTTTGGGCAATCTTCTCTTTGCGCCAGGTGCCAGATAGATACGGGGTTTCAAAAAAAGCCAAGCGGGAATGGCGCCGGTGAGTTTTACGAAACCTAGGCAAAGGTTTACAAGCCATTTATGTTTGTTCATATTACATTTTACTTTCTATGTATTCACAGATTTCTTTCGGTGTGTAGCAGTAGGTATCACTGCTGTTATAATCGGAGATAGCAAACTGCTCCGCAAGGGCCACCAAGACAGAAAAATACTGAATGCTGGTTGCGCCTAAGTCGTAGAAAATATGGGACTGGGGGGTGACTTGGACTTCGTCCAATTCCAGCACTTGGGCAATGGTCTTGCACACCTGACGCAGCAGCGCGGATTCTCCGTCGGCAGAAGATACTTCCTGCTGAAATTGCTGCACGCTGGTCAGTTTTACCTGTCCGTTTTCAATTTTCTTCAGCAGTTGCACCCGGCTGACTTTCACCGCCGTAGGCGGCGCGATTTCATCAAATGTCAGGTAGAATGTCTTCACCGCAGATGCAGTGGGGAATGTATTGTTGACAGAATAGAAATAATCCTTCAGGCGGCTGACTTGCGCCGCGGTGATATAGGGATTTACCTGGGCCACCAAAGACAGTTCCTGTCCGTTCTGGCCGGACATGCCCAGCACACTGAACTGCTGCACGCCCTGAGGCAAGAACGCCTTTTCCACCATATCCGGATTGATATTCTCACCGTTTTCCCCAATGACCGTGTCGCTGCGCCGGCCGTGGATATAGTAGTATCCGTCCATACAGGTCATCCGGTCGCCGGTATCAAACCACTCTTCCCGTGCCACCGGTTGGCCGTTGACAATCTTCTTCACGCACAAAGATGTACCCTTGACCTGCAGGATCCCCTCCTGATCCAGCCGATATTTGACAGATGTAAAGGGGTGGCCGATGGAGTTGCGGTTTCTGTCCTTCGGTCTGCGGCGCAGTTCCACAGAGGTGATACCGATCTCACTCATACCGTAGCCATTGTGCATATTATAGCCGATGCCATTAAGCAGTTCCATAGCGGAATCCCGCAGGTAACTGCCGCCATTGATGCAGAACATCACTGACTTGCCAAAGAGTTTATTTGTGATCTGGCTGAGCATCCGCTTTGCCACCGCTGCGCCAAAGGCGGGGAAAACATTCTGCAGGGCGGTGGTAAATTTCAATACCCGGCGCAACTGCTTCTCTTTCTTTTCGCCCTGCTTGGCGACCTCTGTCCAAATTTTGCTTTCCACAGTATGCCATAGCATAGGAACGGCAAAAATGTGTGTCACCTCGTGGCGACGGCAGGTTTTTAAGATGGTCTCCGCGCTGTAATCTCGCAAAAAGACCAGGGTTCTTCCAAAGAAGGTAAACCAAAAGTATACGGCAAACAGGCCGAACACATGATAAAACGGCAGGAATGCCAGTTGCTTCAGTTGCCCCTTGTAATGCTTGGCAATGCGGGGGTTTTCTTTCACAATGGCCTTAAAATTCAGAATCTGCTCTGCGATCTGATAGCCGTTATAAAAACAGATCACCTCATTCATAGAGGTGGCCGAGGAGGAAATGACCAGTTCGTTCTCAAACACATCCTCCGGAACAGCGGGGAACTCCCCATCCAAGTCTGCCATGGTGATTGTCTCGCCGGAACACCGGGTGGCTTGGGCGCAGAGGATATACTTGACCTCCAGGGTCTTCAAAATACCGTCGGTCAGGTTCTGGGGATAGCGCATATTCACCAAGTAGGGTTTGTTCCCGCTCATTAAGATCGCCCAAAACGCCACGATCCAATCCACGGAATTTTCCATTTCCAAAGCGATGTATCCGTGAGTAGCGCCTACTTTTGCATACAATGCCGCGGCTGCGCGGCAAATGCGCTCCTGCGCCTGTCCGTATGTATGCTTTTGAACGCGGAAACCGTCGTTGGTCTCACACAGAACGCGATCCTTCCAGAGAAACATAATACGGAATATGGCCTGCATATCCTTGGGAGATGCCTCCAACTGCTCTCTGTTGATCCGCAAAACAGTTTTGATTTCTTGATTCATAGGGTTTCCTTCCAGCGTAAAGTCGGAGGCCAAGCGGTCTTAGGAAGACAAATTG
>JAZSRS010000059.1:0-3136 GCA_045538595.1 Faecousia sp.
TGACTGCGAGGGTGCCGGTGAGATGTTCCAGGTCACCACCCTGAACCTGAACGATGTTCCCAAGACCGAGGACGGCAAGGTGGATTTCAGCCAGGACTTCTACGGCAAGCCCACCAACCTGACCGTGTCCGGCCAGTTAAACGGCGAGACCTTTGCCATGGCGTTCAAGAACATCTACACCTTCGGTCCTACCTTCCGGGCAGAAAATTCCAATACCACCCGCCACGCCGCGGAATTCTGGATGATCGAGCCGGAGATCGCCTTTGCTGACCTTGCTGACGATATGCGTCTTGCCGAGGATATGATCAAGTATATCATCGCCTATGTGCTGGAACACGCCCCCGAGGAAATGGAATTCTTCAATTCCTTTGTGGACAAGGGGCTGTTGGAGCGGCTGAACCATGTGCTGAACTCCGATTTCGGCCATGTAACCTACACCGAGGCTATTGAGATTCTGGAAAAATGCAACGACAAGTTTGCATACCCGGTCTACTGGGGCTGCGACCTGCAGACCGAGCACGAGCGGTATCTGACCGAGGAAGTCTTCAAAAGACCGGTATTCGTTACCGATTACCCCAAGGAGATCAAGGCATTCTATATGAAACTGAATCCCGACGGCAAGACTGTGGCGGCGATGGACTGCCTGGTACCCGGCATCGGCGAGATCATCGGCGGCTCTCAGCGTGAGGACGACTACGAGATCCTGAAAGCACGCATTGAGGAACTGGGTATGAATCCTGCCGACTACGATTTCTATATGGACTTGCGGAAGTACGGCTCTGCCCGCCACGCAGGCTTCGGCCTTGGCTTCGAGCGGTGCGTCATGTACCTGACCGGTATGAGCAACATCCGGGATGTGCTGCCCTTCCCCAGAACCGTAGGCAACTGCGAACTGTAAAAACAAAAAGGAGTACCTCTCGGTACTCCTTTTTTGCTGCGGTAAGGGAAAGCCTTCCCCCCTTTGGAATCCCCATAAACTATTTTGCATTTTGTATTCTTTATGCTATACTGGAGAAAAAGGAAAGGAGGCAGGGAGATGCTGCCGGAACAGTTTTTAGAGCGAATACAAGGACAGTTAAAAGGGGAATATCCCGCATTTTTGGAGAGTTTGGAACGCCCCCGGGCGGTGGCGCTGCGGTGGAATCCCCTGAAAGGGGATAGGCCTGACCTGCCCTTTGTGGGGGAACAAGTGCCTTGGGAGCCTATGGGGTATTATTATGACCCGGCGGCTAGACCCGGCCTGCACCCCTATCACGAATCAGGCGTATACTATTTGCAGGAGGCCAGCGCTATGTCGGCGGTGGCGTTGTTAGACCCCCAACCCGGTGAGAAAATCTGCGATTTGTGTGCCGCGCCGGGCGGAAAATCTACCCAAATTGCCGGTCGGCTGATGGGGGAGGGATTGCTGGTATGCAACGAAATTCATCCTACTCGGGCGAAGATTTTAAGCCGAAATATTGAGAGAATGGGCGTTGCCAACGCCTTGGTGCTGAACGAAAATCCCCAGCGACTGGCGGAGAAATACCCCGGATTTTTTGACCGGGTACTGGTAGATGCCCCTTGTTCCGGAGAGGGTATGTTCCGCAAGGAAGAAGCGGCCGTAACCGACTGGAGTCAGGAGACGGTAGAGATGTGCGCAAGACGGCAACGGGAGATCCTCCGCTCTGCGGCCATCCTTTTGAAACCCGGCGGCCGGCTGGTGTACTCCACCTGTACTTTTGCTCCGGAGGAAAACGAGGAGACGGTGGCAGCATTTTTGGCAGAACACCCCGCGTTCCGGCGGGAAAATGTGGATGCCCCGTGGTTTACCCCGGTGGATACCGGTGCGTTCCGCCTGTGGCCTCACAAACTGTTGGGCGAGGGACATTTTGTGGCGGTGTTGCGAAAAGAGAGCGGAGAAGAAAGGGATATAACCCTCCAATCCGGGGGGAAACTTCCCCGAGAGTGGGAAGAATTTGCCAAGGATTTGGGCATTGCTTTGCCGGCAGGCAAGGCGGTGGCATTCGGGCAGAGTTTGTACTGGGCGCCGGCGGAACTGCCGGACTTGCGGGGCGTGCGGGTGCTGCGTCCCGGACTGGAACTGGGAGAGGGGAAGAAGAACCGGTTTGAGCCGGCCCACGCTTTGGCGTTGTGGCTGCGTACCGCATCCCGGACAGAAGCGTTACCTGCAGATGGCGGCGCTATCCGCGCCTATCTCCGGGGTGAGGTGGTGGAAAGCACCCAGCGAGGCTGGACTTTGGTGCAGACGGGTGGCTACTCTATCGGCTGGGGAAAAGGCGACGGAAAAGTACTGAAAAATCACTATCCCAAGGGTTTACGCCGATAAATGGGGAGAAAATTGTTCTTTACATAAAGGCATGCCTATGGTATAATTATTAGATGATTGAATTTTTTGCAAGGAGTGAATCATCCTTGGACAGATATGTGATTAACGGCGGCCATCGGCTGGAAGGCACGGTTACCATCAGCGGCGCAAAAAACGCTGCGGTGGCTATTTTGCCTGCCGCCCTTCTGGTTAAGGGCAAATGCCGTGTGGAGAACGTGCCGGATATTTCCGACGTGCGGATTATGCTGAGAATCTTAGCGGATTTAGGCGCAAAAATTGAATATGAGCCTCCCAACACCATCGTTCTGGACTGCACGGATATCCACAGCACTTGTCCCAATCCGGAGCAGGTGCGGAAAATGCGGGCCAGTTACTATTTGATGGGCGCGCTGCTCGGTCGTTTCCATCAGGCCAATGTGGCATTGCCCGGTGGTTGTAATTTTGCATCCCGCCCCATTGACCAGCACATTAAGGGTTTTGCCGCTTTGGGTGCAGATGTGGATCAAACGGAAGATTATGTAAACCTTAAACCCGGCCCTAACGGCCTGCAAGGCGCTCGGATCAGTCTGGACGTGGTCAGTGTTGGCGCAACGGTCAACATTATGATGGCAGCCTGCCTGCTTCCCGGTAAGACAGTGATCGAAAACGCTGCAAAAGAGCCTCATATCGTGGACTTGGCCAACTTTCTGAACACCATGGGCGCCCATATTTCCGGCGCCGGTACCGATACCGTGAAGATCACAGGCGTGGAAAGTCTTGCCGGCGGTACTTATGCCATTATTCAAGTCGGATCGTAGCCATGTCGTTCTG
>JAZSRS010000132.1:0-6107 GCA_045538595.1 Faecousia sp.
GCCCGGCCCACATACCAGTAGTAGCCGTCCTCATCCCGCCAGGCCACATCGCCGGTGTGGTACATTCCGTCGTGCCAAACGGAATCGGTGGCTTCCTGATTCCGGTAGTAGCCAAGGAACACGCCGCAGGTGGGGGTAGGATCGGTGCGAATGACGATCTCACCGTTGACACCGTCTTCCACCGGGTTGCCGTCGGCATCCACAATATCAATACCGTAGCCGGGAACAGGTTTGCCCATAGCGCCGGGCTTGATGTTGGCGCCGTACAGGTTGGCGATGCCCAAAGTCATTTCCGTCTGACCGAAGCCTTCGTGGATTCGCAGACCGGTGGACTTTTCAAACTGGTAGAATACCTCGGGATTCAGCGCCTCACCGGCGGTGGTGGCGTGGTGAATGGAGGAGAGATCGTATTGGCTTAAGTCTTGCTTGATCAGCATACGGTACATAGTGGGGGGTGCGCAGAAGGTGGTGATGTTGTATTGCTTGAACATAGGCAGAATCTTTTCTGCGTCAAAGCGGTCAAAGTCGTAGGTAAATACTGCGCCTTCACACAGCCACTGGCCGTAGAGTTTGCCCCACAGAGCCTTGCCCCAGCCGGTCTCGGAGATGGTAAAGTGAAGGCCGTCCCGTTCACACAGGTGCCAGTACTTGGCGGTCACATAGTGGCCCAGGGCGTACTTGTAGGAGTGCATGGCCATCTTGGGGTAACCGGTAGTGCCGGAGGTAAAGAGCATCAGCATAGGATCGCTGCCGCAGGGAGCATCGTCCTCCCGGAGATACCGGCGGCTGAACAGGCTGTATTCTTCATTATAGTTGTGCCAGCCCTCCCGGCTGCCGCCTACCAAGATCTTGGTGATGTTCATATTGGCGGTCTTTTCTGCCAGTTCTACCTGCTCTGCAGTGTTGCCGTCAGCGGTACAGAGCACGGCGCTCACATCTGCTGCCTGGAAACGGTACACAAAATCGTGTTCCATCAGTTGGTTGGTGGCGGGAATGGCGATTGCGCCCAGTTTATGCAGACCTAAGATGGCAAACCAGAACTGGTAGTGCCGCTTCAGCACCAGCATCACCCGGTCGCCCCGCTTGATGCCCAAAGACTTAAAGTAGTTGGCGCTTTGGCTGGACGCGTCCTTCATATCCTTAAAGGTAAAGCGGCGCTCGGTCATATCATTGGCCACATGGATCATCGCCAATTTCTCAGGCTCACGACGGGCAATGGCGTCCACGGTGTCAAACGCAAAGTTATAGGTATCGGCATCGGAGAAAGACACATTCTGCAGTACGCCGTTCTCGTCTTCCTTTGTGTTGACAAATTTGTTGCACAACAGTTTTTGCTCGGGCTTGCCCTTGCGGCTTTGGCCGATGTAGAGGGGCTGGTCGGTGGTATCGGAGGCCATGATCATGGAGAGGAACACACAGTCCTGCCCGTCGATGGCGATCATACCGTGGGGGGTGGAGGATTTGTAGAAAATACTGTCGCCCTCCCGCAGGACTTCCTCGTGGTCGCCCACTTTGATCCGCATAGCGCCCTTGATCACCATATTGAATTCCTGGCCGGTGTGGGTGGTGGTGTGGATGGGCTTGTCCTGCAGTTCGGGAGAATACTGATAGGTGACCCAGTAGGGGTTGGCCAGTTTCTTGCGGAACATAGGCGCCATATCCTGAATGGTAATGCCGTCTTCGCTGGCGGTCACCAGACCCTTGCCCCGGCGGGTCACGGTGTAGCCGGACAGTTTGGCACTGTGGCCTTCCAGCAGAACGGTGATCTCAATGCCGAACACCTTGGCGCATTTATGTAAAAAAGTAAAGGGCAGGTCTACGGTGCCGGATTCATACTGGCGGTAGACTTCTTCCGTAACCTCCGTCTGCTCAGCCATTTTCTGGGTGCTGTAACCCAAAATTTCCCGCATACCTCTGATACGGGCGGCAATATCCATCAGTTGGGTAGAAGTATTGGTGTTTGTCATGGCGATCTCCTTTCATGCAAACAAAATAGTTATAAAAACACGCCTCAAGAAACTTCCGTTCTTGAGACGAGCAAAATTTACCCGCGGTACCACTCAAATTGCAACTTTTCGTTGCCGCTTCACGCTCTATTAAGCGCTATCCCTTAACGCGGGCTGACGGGAAAACCTACTGCTTGGGTTTCAGTTTTCCGGCTCGGAAGGGATGGGCACTTAGATCGGCAATCATTGGCTCGCACCTTACGCCAACTCTCTGGAGACTGCACTGATCTGACCGTCTTCGTCAAAGCCTTTTTCAATATTGAAAACACTATAACATGTCCGCGAGGAAAAGTCAAATGTTTTTCTCTCCAAAACAAATTTCTTTTCTGTTTGGATTTTTGTATAATCCTACATATTGACATTTTGGTTTATATATGGTTTAATAACGGAAACATGTAAAAGACTTTGAAGGAAAACTTGTTCTTTCTCAGAGGCTTCAGAGAGCCGGCGGGTGGTGTGAGCCGGAGCCAAGAGACTGGACAATCTGGTTCCTGAGTCGGTTTTGTGAACGCAGAAGTTAGTAATGAAACCCGGTCGCCCCGTTACAGGCTGGGACTTTGTTGGAAGTCCGAGAGGGATTCTCCGTTTTGGAGGATAAGCAGGGTGGTACCGCGAATTGATTTCGTCCCTGAGGTCTTAGGATCTCAGGGTTTTTATTTTTTAAGGAGTTGGATACGATGGCAAATATCAAAATTTCCGATATGACCATGAAGCAGGTGGCAGATGGCTTCAGCCTGTCCTTTAAGGAAAAAATCGAACTGTCCAAATTGCTGGATAAGTTGGGGGTATCTGTGATCGAATTGGAGGGTATCCAAAATGCCCGGATTGACAGTTTGCGGATCAAGTCCATTGCCACAGCAGTAACAAACAGTGTGGTTGCTGTTCCGGTGCAGTTGACAAAGGACGGTCCTGCTCAGGTATGGGCGGCTTTGCAGCAGGCAAAATTCCCCCGATTGCAGGTCTGCGGGGCAGTCAGCGCGGTGCAGATGGAATATTTGTATCACAAGAAGCCGGACGCAATGATCTCTGCCATTGCCGATACCGTGGCTGCCTGCAAGGCACTATGTGGCGATGTGGAATTCTTGGCTGACGATGCCACCCGGGCAGACCCGGTATTTTTGACAAAGACTGTGGCCGCCGCCATTGCCGCCGGCGCAACCACGGTTACCGTCTGCGATACCGCCGGAGCCATGTTGCCAGCCGAATTTGGACAATTCATTAAGGAATTGTATATAGCAGTTCCGGAACTGAAAAATGTAAATTTAGGTGTTTCTTGTTGCAACGGGCTGTCTATGGCAGATTCCTGCGCCATCGCTTCTGTTTGCGAAGGTGTTACAGAAGTAAAAGCGGCGGCTTATCCCATTGACACTGCCAGCATTGCCAATCTGGCAAAAATTCTTTCCGTAAGAGGGGATAGTATTGGCGCAGTCAGCACTGTGGAAATGACCCAACTCAGCCGCATTATGGATCGGGTCTGTCAGATTTGTCAGGCAGTGAAACATAAGGGTACTGCGGCAGGATTTTCCCAGACGGAAGAGGAAATCTACCTGACTGCCCACGATGATATTGCAGATGTAACCAAGGTGGCCCAGCGACTGGGTTACGACCTGTCCGAAGATGACAGTGTGAAGGTCTTTGATGCCTTCCAGCGGATCGCAGCCAAAAAAGAGCGGGTCAGTTCCAAGGAATTGGATGCTATTATCGCATCCGCTGCTCTGCAAGTACCCCCCACCTACAAACTGGATACCTTTGTGATCACTTCCGGCAACACCATTTCCTCCACCGCCCATATCAAACTGACCAAGAATGATCAGCCTATGGAGGGTGTGTCCATTGGCGACGGCCCGATTGACGCCGCCTTTGTGGCCATTGAAAAGATTACCGGTTGCCACTACGAACTGGACGATTTTCAGTTGCAGGCAGTGACCGAGGGTCGCGAGGCTATGGGTCAGACGGTGGTCAGACTCCGCAGCGGGGGAAAGGTGTACTCCGGCAAGGGTATTTCCACCGATATCGTGGCTGCCGGTATCCACGCGTACCTCAGCGCATTGAACAAGATCGTCTACGAGGAGGATGAAGTATGAATCTTTCGTTCTCTACCCGAGGCTGGCCGGAACTGACTTGGGGAGAAATGGTAGAGACTGCCTTGGATATGGGTTTTGCCGGTATTGAGGTATATAATCTGCCGAAATTTGAAGATATGGTGGCAAAAGGCGGTCCGTTCCACCGGTATCAGACGGCTGCTACCGTGCGGGATCTGCGGGAAAAGAAACTGACCATTCCCTGTTTTGACACCTCCTGCGACCTGTCTGCCGACCCGGATGCAGTGGCAACCTTGGCTGGCTTGATGGAAGTGGCAGGAAACGCCCATGTAAAATATGTGGTGGCCTGCGCGCTGGAAGATAACGAGGAACAGGTCTACAATGCCCTGTGTCAACTGATGCCCATCGCCCAAAAAACGGGAGTATCTCTGCTGCTGAAAACCAGCGGTATTTACGCAGATACTGCCCGGCTGCGGCGTATGCTGGATCAGTTTGCCAGCGACTATTTGGGCGCATTGTGGGATGTCCATCACCCCTACCGGGATTTCGGCGAGAGCGGGGACGCCACCATCAAAAATCTGGGCGCCTATGTATGCCATGTGCATTTGCGGGACTCTGACGATGCCGGCGTGTATCAGTTGATTGGCGAGGGTACGATGCCCATTGACGATGTGATGCGGGCTTTGTCCTCTGTGAATTACGACGGTTTTATTTCCTTGGAATGGAAGCCGGAGTGGCTGGAGGACCTGCAGGATCCGGAGGTTATTTTCCCCTACTTTGTCAACTATATGGCCCGGTTTCATTCCACCCGGGGCATGAAGAAGAAACTCTACCCCAATCATGACGGCACCGGCCAGTATATCTGGAAAAAGGATGAACTGATCAACCTGACCTTCCCACAAGTGCTGGACCGGGTGGCGGAAGAGTTCCCGGATCAGTATTGTTTCAAGTACACCACCTTGGACTACACCCGGACTTATCAGCAGTTTCGGGAGGATGTGGACACCTTCGCAAGAGCCTTGGTTTCCGTGGGTGTGAAGGCAGGTTCTAAGGTGGCTGTTTGGGCTACCAATGTGCCGGAGTGGTTTATCACCTTCTGGGCCGCCACCAAGATCGGCGCAGTGCTGGTCACGGTGAATACCGCCTATAAAATTCACGAGGCAGAGTATCTCCTGCGGCAATCTGACACCCACACCTTGGTGATGATTGAAAGCTGTCTGGACTCCGATTATAAGAGCATCATCAACGAGCTGTGTCCCGAAATTGCCAAAACAAAGGCCGGCGAGCCCCTGCATTGCAAGAAGCTGCCTTTCCTGCGGAACGTGATCACCGTGGGATTCCGGCAGCCCGGCAGTCTTACCTTCCCGGAAGCCATGGCTCGATCTCATCTGGTTGCCCCTGAACAGGTAGCCAGAATGGCGGCGCAGGTTCGACCCGACGATGTCTGCAATATGCAGTACACCTCCGGCACCACCGGCTTCCCCAAAGGCGTTATGCTGACCCACTACAATGTCATCAATAACGGCAAGTGTATCGGTGACCGGATGGGGCTTTCCACCGCTGACCGGATGATGATCCAAGTACCCATGTTCCATTGCTTCGGCATGGTGCTTTCCATGACCTCCTCCATGACCCACGGCGCTACCGTGTGTCCCATGCCCTACTTCTCCGCCAAACAATCTTTGGCCTGCATCAACCAAGAGCGGATCACCTGCTTTAACGGCGTTCCCACTATGTTCATCGCCATGTTCAACCACCCGGACTACCGCAAGACCAATTTCTCCCACATGCGTACCGGTATCATGGCCGGTGCGGGCTGTCCGCCGGAGCTGATGCGCCGTGCCGCCCAGCCGGATGAGATGAATATGCGGGGCATCGTCAGTGTTTACGGTCAGACGGAATGCGCCCCCGGCAACACCATGAGTTCCTGGACGGATTCTCTGGAAGTACGTACCGACACCGTCGGTTATGCCTTCCCCCATGTGCGGTGCAAGATCGTCGATCCGGAGACCGGCGAGGAAGTGGGCCCCGGTGTCAACGGCGAATTCTGCGCCAAGGG
>JAZSRS010000117.1:0-2985 GCA_045538595.1 Faecousia sp.
AGTCCTTTTTGTTTTGGAGCTGATACCCGGATTTGAACCGGAGACCTCATCCTTACCAAGGATGCGCTCTACCGACTGAGCTATATCAGCATTTTCACACAGCGTTGCTATTATAACCCACCAGTATAGAAAAGTCAACCCTTTTTCTTCAATTTTTTTGCCCCGGCAGTTCGCTTACCAGCGCGCTGCCCAAGATCAGAATGGCGCCCAAAATCCCCTGCCAGCCCAAAGGCTCACCCAGCCACAGCGCTGACAGTAAAATCGCCACTACCGGGTCCAAGTAACTGAAAATCGCCACAGTCTGGGAGGAGAGTTTCTTCATAGAGCCAAAGTACAGCCAATAGGCCACGCCGGTATGGACGATACCTACCACCGCCAGCAGCAGGTAACTGATGCGGGTCATTTCAGGGGCAACAAAGCCGTTTGTCAGCAGGCAGTAGGGCAAGATCACCACCGCTGCCGCACCTAACTGCACCACCGTTTTATCGTAGGCATTGATGATCCCCAGTTTTTTATTTAGGAACATCACCGTGGCGTACAGTACCGCTGCGCCAATGGCAAACAAAATTCCCTTGCCGCCAGAAAAACCGCCCTGCAGGACACCGGAGACAAACGCCATACCCACCAGCGCCACTACGGACAAAAGGAGTTTCTTAGGCGTCAGTCTCTCCCCCAGCAGCGGAGACACCAGCACCAAAAACATGGGCGCCAGGTAATAGCAGATGGTGGCAACCGCCACGGTGGTATACCGGTAGGCTTCAAAGAGAAGTATCCAGTTACCTCCCAGCGCCACACCGGACAGAAGCAGCAGCGGCAGATTCTTTTTCACTGCAAAAAAGTCCGGTTTCTTGCCGGTGAACAGTATCAGCAAACCTAAGAACACCAGTCCCAGCAAACCCCGGAAAAAAGCAATTGTGGCAGAAGGCATGGGAATATATCGGACGAAAATGCCCACTGTACCAAAGATGGCCATAGCAGCCAACATACTGCCTTTTGCTTTATTCATACCTCTTTCCCCCATTCCGGCTCTGCCGTAAATTGATAAGTCTGTCCTCTAAACGGGAATGTAATGCAGCAGGAGAACAGTTTCGGCGCAGTGGCTGCGTCCCGGCTGCCGTACTTATGGTCGCCCACCAAAGGAAATCCCCGGCTGGAAAACTGCACCCGGATCTGGTGGCTTCTGCCGGTATAGAGCCGGATACGCACCAAGGTCTCCTCCCCCGGACTTACCACCTGATAGGTCAACCGGGCGGCTTTCACACCGGCCCGCTGGCGCTTTACCACGAACACCTTATTCTTTCGGCTGTCTTTGAACAGCAGGTCCTCCCAATCCCCCTCTGCAGGCGGATTGCCGTGGACCACAGCCAAGTACTCTTTGATCATTTCTCCCCGGACGATACTTGCGGAGAGTTCTGCGGCAGCCTGCTTATTCCGGGCGTAGACCATCACGCCGCCTACATTTTTATCCAGTCGGTGCAGGGTGAACACTTCTCCCCCCAACTGGGTATTCAGTTGCGCCGGCACATCCTGCTCCGCATCCAGCCCCACAGGCTTGATGCAGACTGCAAAATTCCGGTCGGAATAGAGAATTTCCACACGATCACCTCTTTCTTAGTATAGCAAACTTTTTTATAATGTCAAAATAAACATAAAATGTTGAATTTTCGAATTTTGTCGGTATAATAGAATGCATTAAGGAGGTTTGCTGATGACTACGAAAGATTTTCAGAAGAAAGGCCCTCTGCCGATCTTTTTCAGTTACTTTTCCAACCACAAAAAACTGTTCGCTCTGGATATGCTCTGCGCCTGCCTGATTGCAGGAATCGACCTTATTTTCCCCCTGATTACCCGCAGCGCCCTGTATGATATGCTCCCGGGGCAGATGTACAAAACTTTCTTCACCGTAATGGCGCTGGTAGTCCTGTGCTACCTGCTGCGATCGGTGCTGAACTATACCGTAGCCTACTTTGGACACATGTTCGGTGTGCGGGTAGAGGCTGATATCCGGCGGGATCTGTTCCGCCATATGCAGACCCTAAGTTTTGATTTCTATGACCGCAACCGCACCGGCAAACTGATGGCTCGACTGACTTCCGATCTGTTTGAGGTGGTGGAACTGGCTCACCACGGCCCGGAAGATCTGCTCACCTCTGCCCTGACCATTTTTGGCGCACTGATTGTAATGGGCAGCATCCAGTGGCAACTGGCAGTTGTGGTGCTGCTGATGATCCCAGTTTTCCTTGCCCTTGTGATGACTATGCGGCGGCGTATGGGCCGTGCCTCTGCTGCTGCCAAGGAGACCACCGGCCACATCAATCAGGAGATCGAATCCAGCCTAACGGGCTTCCGCACTGCCAAGGCATTTGCCAATGAGCCGGTAGAAAATGCCCGTTTCAATGCAGCCAATGAACAGTTCAAAACCTCCAAACGGGAGTTTCACAAGGCTATGGGACGCTTCCACAGCTCTGTGGAGTTCTTCCTTTGCAGCTTGAATGTGATCATCATTGGTGTTGGTGGCTTCTTTGTCATGGATGGCAAGATGGACTATCGGGATCTTCTGACCTTTACACTGTACATCTCTTCTTTTGTAGGCCCTATGCGTAAGCTGTCCGGCTTCTCGGAAATGTTTGCCAATGGCTTTGCGGGTCTAAACCGCTTTGTGACCATTATGCGTACGGAGCCTACATTGCAGGATCCGGAGGATGCCAGAGATCTTCAGAATGTCCGGGGTGAGATTAAGGTAGAGAATGTGACCTTTGCTTACGATGGGGATCTGGATGTGCTTCGTGATGTGAGCCTGCATGTGCATCCCGGTGAGACCATTGCCATCGTCGGTCCTTCCGGCGGCGGTAAGACAACGCTATGCCAGCTGATCCCCCGATTCTATGAGGTATCCAGTGGCAGCATCTGCATTGACGGGCAGGATGTGCGCGATGTTACCCAGCGCTCTATTCATAAGAACATCGGCATTGTGCAGCAGGATGT
>JAZSRS010000149.1:0-9246 GCA_045538595.1 Faecousia sp.
GGTCTAAGTCAAAGTCCTTGATGTTCAGGGTGCGGCCTACTTCGCCGGCACGGTCATTGCAGACGCGAGGGCCACGGGAGCCGTAACCGGAGTCAGCGATGTTGAACTGGTGGCGGTAACCCCAGGGATCGCCCTGCTCCACTTCCTTGCCTTCATAGTCCATACCGCGGCTGCGGAGATCCCGCTTAATGAAGTCAGCGATGGGGCTGCCCTTGACGAAGGTGGTCAGCACCTTGGTGGGGAGACCCAGGTATGCGGAAACAGAGGCAACATTGGTCTCAGCAGAGGTTGCCTGCATCATAAACATATTGGAAGAAGCAACGGGCTGGCCGTTGGGAGGGGTGATACGAACACCCATACTGGTGGGAACGACCAGAGCGTACTTGCAATTTTCACGAATCTTCATAGCGACTTTCCTTTCTGTTATACATCGTACTGGGTAGCGGAAGTGTTACCGCCGTGGCCGGTCCAGTTGGTGTGGAAGAACTGGCCTCTGGGCTGGTCGATCCGCTCGTAGGTGTGAGCGCCGAAGTAGTCACGCTGTGCCTGCAGCAGGTTAGCCGGCAGTCGGTCGCAACGGTAGCCGTCGTAGTAAGCAAGGGCGGAGGAGAATGCGGGAGTGGGCATACCCGACATCGCGCCCTGAGCAACTACCTTACGCCAGCCGGGCAGCAGGTCTGCGATCTTCTTGGTGAAGTAGGGATCCAGCAGCAGGTTGGTGAGGTTGGGGTTGGCATCGAATGCTTCCTTGATCTTGCCCAGGAATACGCTGCGGATGATACAGCCGCCGCGCCACATCAGAGCGATCCCGCCGTAGTTCAGATTCCAGCCGTAGGTCTTGGCGGCTGCGCGCATCAGGGTGTAGCCCTGTGCGTAAGAAACGATCTTGGAAGCCAGCAGTGCGCAGCGGATATTCTCGATCCACTGGGCCTTCTCTTCAGCAGTCATCTTGGGAGCAGCCTCAGCAGCGCCGGGCAGCACCTGAGCGGCATTCACGCGCTCGTCCTTCATAGCGGAGAGACACCGGGCAAATACGGCTTCGCCGATCAGGGTCAGAGGAACACCTTCGTCCAGAGCAGCGATGCCGGTCCACTTACCGGTACCCTTCTGGCCGGCGGTGTCCAAAATCTTCTCCACGATGGGCTCACCGTCGGTGTCCTTGTAAGCCAGGATATCCCGGGTAATTTCAATCAGGTAACTGTCCAGGTCGCCCTTCATCCACTCAGCAAATACTTCGTGCATTTCGTCGTCGGACATACCCAGCATATTCTTCATCAGGTGGTAGGCTTCGCAGATTAACTGCATATCACCGTACTCAATGCCGTTGTGGACCATTTTGACGAAGTGGCCTGCGCCGTTTTCGCCAACCCAGTCGCAGCAGGGAGAACCGTCTTCCACCTTGGCGCAGATGGCCTGCAGAATAGGCTTTACGCTTTCCCAAGCAGCGGGAGAGCCGCCGGGCATCAGGGAGGGACCGTTCAGTGCGCCTTCTTCGCCGCCGGAAACGCCGGAGCCGATATAGAGTTTACCCTTGGATTCCACATATTCGGTGCGGCGAACGGTGTCGGGGAAGTGGGAGTTGCCGCCGTCGATGATGATGTCGCCATCATCCAGCAGGGGCAGCAGTGCGTCGGTGGTTGCGTCCACAGCAGCGCCTGCCTTGATCATCATCATGATCTTGCGGGGCTTTTCAATGCTGGCAACCAGTTCTTCCATGGAGTAAGTGCCGATGATGTTCTTGCCGGCGCCGCGGCCTTCCACGAAGTTCTTTACCTTCTCAGTGGTGCGGTTGTAAACCGCTACGGTGAAGCCCTTGGACTCCATATTCAGCACCAGGTTCTCACCCATAACGGCCAGACCAATCAGGCCAATGTCTGCTTTTTTCATTTGTGGTTCTCCTTTATGATAAATATTATATTTTGAAATTTATTTGTAGATCGCTGCGTGGCGTTCACGCAAGCCATCTAATACACTGTACGGGATTTCCAAATTGCCTTTGCCTGCGCCGATGGTGATGTGGGGTTTGTTGGCGCCGTGGTAATCCGTGCCGCCGGAGATAACAAGTCCTAACTCCTGAGCCATAGCGCGGTAGCGCTGCTCCATATCTGGGGTATAGTCGGTATAGTACCCTTCCACGCCGTCCAGACCGTAGGGAATCAGGCTTTTCAGGTATTCCCGCAGTTCATCGTCCGGTTTCTTAATGAGGTGCAGGTGGGCCGCCACGGCAATGCCACCAGCTTCCCGGATCAGGGATACCGCTTCCGGGCCGGTTAACGCCTGCCGGTTGGAATACGCGTAGCAACCGACGCTTAAATAGCGGTTAAAGGCGTCTTTCACCGATTCGGCATAACCTTTCCGCACCATGATCTGGGCGAAGTGAGCGCGGCAGAGCACATCGTTGCCGCCGGCTTCTTCCCGCAGTTCGTCCATGGTAATATCGAAGCCCTGTTCATTCAATTTGCGGCAGACTTCTTCCTGCCGTTCATTGCGGACCTGCAAGGCATAAGCCATGGTGTCCTGCAATTTTTTATTGTGAATGTCCACAAAGTAACCCAAAATGTGCAGTTCCGTATCCGACTGGGCGGACAGTTCCACCGCAGGGATCACCTCTACCCCCAACTGCTGACCCATATCCATGGCTTCTTGCACGCCGGCAATGGAATCGTGGTCAGACAGGGCAATGGCGGAAAGGCCTGCCGCGTGGGCAGTGCGAACCACATCGGAAGGAGTTTGCGCCCCGTCGCTGCACAGCGAATGGGTGTGTAAATCAATTCTTTTCACGAAATCTACCCCTTAGTCATCGCATACCCACAGTCCCAAGGCGGGATTGGAGATGTAGAAGATTTCCTCGCCGTCTACGGTGTTGAAGCCGTCGGTGAGTTTGGCAGGGTCATACTTGGCAGCCATCTGCTCATAGGGAGCATAGTTGAATGCAGCGCCACGCACCTCTTCTTCGGTGAGTTTACCGGCGCAGTAGGTGATCTTGAAACGGCCGTCGGAAGAGCCGTGGATCAGGTGAGCCGCCACAGACAGGTTTTCCCGCAGGTCTTCATTTTCGGGAGCATCCACCAGTTTCAGCACATTTTCTCTGCCTACATAGCCGTATTTGCGAATCAGTCTGTCATTCTCATCGTCTTCACCGAATCGGCCAACTGCAGGGGCCAGTACGATCAGTTCGCCGCCGTCAGCAATGGCCATACGGGTACGGTAAATGGCCTTATTGCCCAGCCAGGTACTCTTGAATTCCCGGGGGTCAAGGTAAACAACCACTTTACCCAACCGCTTCTTCATATGGGTCAGATTGATCTCCTGACTCTTTTCCACAGCGGCTTCAAAAGCGGCACGGTCCTTGCCGATATACAAACCGTGAATGGTGATATCATCACCCTGATTGGTGGTAGTGGTCAGCACATACAGCAAGGGAATATTAGACAGGAAATGCTCCTGCGCATAGTCAAACACCCGGCGAACGGGAGAGAAGTCCTTGCCCATAATCCGCTCCATACCGTAGAAGGCGCCCAGCATATGGGAGGAGTTGATCATAGAAGAGCCGCCGCAGCCCACAAAGATATTCTTACTGTAGTTAGCCATACCCACCACTTCGTGGGGCACTACCTGACCTACAGACAGGATCAGGTCGTAGGAAGGATCCATAATGCAACGGTTCACTTCCACATCGATGCTGTTATTGACCAAGCCTTCGGACACTTCGGACACAAAAGAAGCAGGTACTTCACCGATCTTTACCACATCGGTACGCCAGTTGTGCACCAGCATTCTGTCAAAGGGAACGCCTTCGCCAAAGAATGCCACCCATTCTTCCTCGGTCATAGGAACATGGGTACCAAGGGTGGGCATAATGTCTACCTGACACTTATCTTTCAGCAGGTCATAGTAAATCGCAGTGATGATGCCTGCGCCGGAATACATTCTGGTATAGTCGGGAGGGAGGATCAGCACCTTCTTCAGGTCGCGGCCTTCCAAAGTCTTTGCTAACGCTTCCCGCAGTTTTTCCGTCTGAATACCTTTTTCGCATTCGTAGATCATAAACGCCTCTTTCCGCCCCGATTGCCTTGGGGGCAAATTTATGCATTGTTAGTGTAGCACAGTATTTTTCGAATTGCAAGTAAACAGTTGCAATTCCTGCATTTTTCTTTGGATGTTTTGGTTTTTCCTCCAGAACCTCACCAAAAACGAAAAAACTCTGCAATTCCTGCCGAAATCCGCGAGATTTAGCATTGACTTTCCTGTGTAATGGTGGTAAACTGTTTTTTATATAGTATAACGCGTTGACGAAACCAAGTAAGAACCGCTATCCTTTTCCAGAGAACTGCCGTTTGGTGCAAGGCAGTAAAAGAGGCTGTTCCCAATACCTTTCCGAGCGGCTTTACCGAATCTTACAGTAGGTGAAGACGGGTGCGCCCGATATTGCGCTACGATTTGTCGGAATCGGATAAGGCCGCATACTGCGGTAAACTGAGGTGGTACCACGGGAGACTCTCGTCCTCTGCATAAAGCAGAGGACTTTTTTTGTTCTTAGAGAAAGGAGCAAGTATTATGATTATTACAGATTTTCTGGAGAGGAACGCAAGATTATACGGCGCGGAAACCGCACTGGTAGAGATCAACCCCTCCGAAGAGCGGGACAATGCTGTCACCTGGCGGGATTTTAATCTGATCGAAAACGCCAATCCCGACGCTCCCTACCGGCGGGAAATCAGTTGGAAAGATTTTGATCGCAGAGCCAACCGTTTTGCCAATCTGCTGCTCAGCCGGGGTCTTAAAAAAGGCACAAAAGTAGCCATTCTTTTGATGAACAGTTTGGAATGGCTGCCCATCTATTTCGGTATTCTGAAAGCCGGCTGCGTTGCCGTGCCTATGAACTTCCGGTACGCCTCCGACGAGATCAAATACTGCCTGGATCTGGCAGATGTGGAAGTGCTGGTATTTGGACCGGAATTTATCAGCCGAATCAACGCAATTGTGGCAGAACTGAATTTCCTGAAGATGATGTTTTTTGTAGGCAAGAACTGCCCTGACTACGCTGAGGACTGTATGAGCCTGACGAATTTCTGCTCCTCCAGCGCGCCTCCCGTGGCGCTGACCGAGGATGACCATGCCGCCATCTACTTTTCCTCCGGCACGACCGGATTCCCCAAGGCGATCTTGCACGACCATCGCTCCCTCCTGTGCGCCTGTCAGGTAGAACAAAATCACCACGGACAGACGAGAGATGATGTATTTCTGTGCATCCCGCCCCTGTATCACACCGGCGCAAAAATGCACTGGTTTGGATCCTTGCTCTCCGGCAGTAAGGCCGTGCTGCTGCGGGGTGTGAAGCCTGAGTGGATCCTGCGGGCGGTTACGGAAGAAAAATGCACCATCGTATGGCTTTTGGTGCCTTGGGCGCAAGACCTTTTAGACGCCATTGAATCCGGCCGTATCAATTTGGATCACTATTATTTGGATCAGTGGCGGCTGATGCATATCGGCGCCCAGCCAGTTCCCCCCAGCCTGATCCGTCGCTGGCTGAACATCTTCCCCCATCATCAGTACGACACCAACTACGGTCTTTCCGAATCCATCGGCCCGGGTTGTGTCCATTTGGGCGTGGAAAATGTACATAAGGTAGGTTCTATCGGCAAACCCGGTTATCTGTGGGAAGCCAAGATCGTGGACGCACACGGCAATGAAGTACCTCAGGGCGATGTGGGCGAACTGGCCGTTCGAGGTCCCGGTGTGATGCTCTGCTACTACAAGAATCCCGAAGCCACCGCGGAAGTGCTGAAGGGCGACTGGCTCTGGACCGGCGACGTGGCTCGGCTGGACGAAGACGGCTTTATCTATCTGGTAGACCGAAAGAAGGATGTGGTTATCTCCGGCGGTGAAAACCTCTATCCCGTACAGATTGAAGATTTTCTCCGCGGTTATGAGAAGATCAAGGATGTGGCTGTCATCGGTCTGCCCGATCCCCGTTTGGGTGAAATTGCCGCCGCTATCATTGAAGTAAAAGAGGGCGTTTCCTGCACAGAGACTGACATTGACGCATTCTGCGCCGGTCTGCCTCGGTACAAGCGCCCCCGTCGGATCATCTTTGCCCAAGTACCCAGAAATCCCACCGGCAAGATTGAAAAGCCCAAACTGCGGCAGATGTACGGCGCTGATGATCTGGTAGCCGCCCAAAATCAGGGATAAAATCTTTCGTAAATAAATTTACAAATCCTGTTGGTTTATGTTATAATTGTGTGATTACATCGTAACCATCTATGTTTCCGAGGAGGAGCACCATGAAAACACTATTACTGGGCAACGAGGCCGTTGCCCGCGGATTGTGGGAAGCCGGATGCAGTTTTGTATCCAGTTATCCCGGTACACCCAGTACCGAAATTACAGAAAGCATTGCCAAGTATCCGGAAGTCTACGCAGAGTGGGCGCCCAACGAGAAGGTGGCTATGGAAGCCGCTTTCGGCGCATCTCTGGCAGGCAAACGCAGTTTCTGCGCTATGAAGCATGTGGGCCTGAATGTGGCTGCTGACCCCCTGTTTACCATCAGTTACACCGGCGTCAACGGCGGTATGGTCATCGGCGTGGCAGACGATGCAGGCATGCACTCCTCTCAGAATGAGCAGGACTCCCGCCACTACGCCCGGGCCGCCAAGATCCCTATGCTGGAGCCTTCCGATTCTGCAGAATCACAGGAATTTGCCAAGTTGGCATACACCCTGTCGGAAGAATTTGACACCCCTGTGTTTATCAAAATGTGCACCCGTATCGCCCACTCCCAAAGCATTGTGGAGTTGGGAGAACGCAGGGAGTACAGCAAGACATATGAAAAGAATCCCCAGAAGTACATTATGATGCCCGGCAACGCACGGCTGCGCCACCCGGTGGTGGAAGACCGCACCCGGGCATTGGTGGAATATGCAGAAACTGCTGCTATCAACCGGATCGAGGACGGCAGTGACCACTCTATGGGTATCATCACCTCGTCTACCGCTTATCAGTATGTGAAGGAAGTCTGCGGCGATCGGTTCCCGGTGCTGAAACTGGGTATGATCTGGCCGCTGCCGGAGCAGAAAATCAAAGACTTTGCCGAGAAAGTGGAACGGCTGGTAGTGGTAGAAGAACTGGACAGTTTCATCGAGACCCACTGTCGGCAGTTGGGCATTGCTTGTGAAGGTAAGAGCCTGTTCCCCTGCATTGGCGAATTCTCTCAGAATCTGGTTGCGGAGAAACTGGGCTTTGCCACGGAAGCAGGTGTGCGTCTGGAAGAGAACATTCCTGCCCGTCCTCCGGTGATGTGCGCCGGCTGCCCCCACCGGGGTCTGTTCTACACGCTGGTAAAAAACAAGGTAACGGTTATGGGCGACATCGGCTGCTACACTTTGGGTGCTGTGCCTCCCCTGTCTGCCCTGGACTCCACCATCTGTATGGGCGCTTCTGTGTCCGGTCTTCACGGCTTTATGAAGGCCGGCGGCGCTGACGGTCGGAAAGCCGTAGCCGTGATCGGCGACTCTACCTTTATGCACTCCGGCATTACAGGTCTTGTAAATGCCGCTTATAACGAGTCTGCGTCCACCATTATCATTGTGGACAACTCCATCACCGGTATGACCGGTCATCAGCAGAATCCCACCACCGGCTTCAACCTGAAGGGCGACCCCTGCACCAAGATCGACTTAGAGAGCCTATGCCGGGCAGTGGGAATCCGCCGTGTCCGGGTAGTCGACCCCTATGATCTTGCCCAGTGCGATGCCGCGCTGAAGGAAGAACTGGCGGTAGACGAACCTTCTGTGATCATCTCCCGTCGGCCCTGCGCGCTGCTGAAATATGTGAAACACAATAAACCGCTTACTGTGGATACTGACAAGTGCGTAGGCTGCAAGATGTGTATGAAGATCGGCTGTCCCGCCATCAGTATTCAAAACGGCAAGGCCACCATCGACAACACCCTCTGCACCGGCTGCGGTGTTTGCGCGCAACTGTGCAAACCCAATGCTTTGCAGGCCGCCAAGGAGGAGACAGTATGAAAACACAAAACATTATGATCGTTGGCGTTGGCGGACAGGGCAGCCTGCTGGCTTCCAAACTGTTGGGCCGTCTGCTGCTGACCAAGGGTTATGACATCAAAGTTTCCGAAGTCCACGGTATGAGCCAGCGGGGCGGCAGCGTGGTTACCTATGTGCGGTTCGGCGAAAAGGTCTACTCCCCTGTGATTCACAAGGGCGAAGCAGATTTCATTGTATCCTTTGAACTGCTGGAGGCTGCCCGGTGGACGGAGTTTTTGAGACCCGGCGGCAAGATCGTGGTCAACACCCAGCAGATCAATCCTATGCCTGTGATTATCGGCGCTGCTACCTATCCGGAACAGTTGGTAGAAAAAATGCAACAAGCCGGTATGGATGTGGACGCCTTCGACGCCCTGAAACTGGCGCAGGAGGCCGGTTCTTCCAAGGCCGTCAACATCGTCCTGATGGGACACCTTTCCAAGTACTTCCCCTTCACCATGGAGGAGTGGCTGGAAGCCATCGAACAAAGTGTCCCCGCCAAGTTCCTGGAACTGAACAAGAAGGCCTTCCTGTTAGGCCGGGACGCATAATCCACATCCAAGGAGATAAGAAACTGTTATGGCAAAGTATTATCAACCTGAAATAGAAACCGCCTCCCGGGAGCAAATTCTGCAATGGCAGAACGAACGCCTGGTGGCACAGGTAAAACACGTTTGGGACAACGTTCCCTACTATCGGAAGAAAATGGAAGAAAAGGGCGTGACCCCTGCTGACATTCAGGGTGTTGCTGACCTGCACAAACTCCCCTTCCTTTCCAAAGACGACCTGCGGGATGCCTATCCCTACGGTTTGCTGGGTACACCGCTGAAAGACTGCGTGCGGATCCACTCCACCTCCGGTACCACCGGCAAGCGGGTAGTGGCATTCTATACACAGCACGATATTGATCTGTGGGAAGACTGCTGCGCCCGGGCCATTGTTGCCGCCGGGGGCAATGAGGAAGATGTATGCCAGGTGGCTTACGGTTACGGTCTGTTCACCGGCGGCTCCGGTCTTCACGGTGGCTCTCACAAGGTAGGATGCCTGACCCTGCCCCTCTCTTCCGGCAACACCGACCGGCAACTGCAGTTTATGGTGGACTTAGGGGCTACCATTCTCTGCTGCACTCCCTCCTACGCCGCCTATCTGGCAGAGTCCATTCACGAACGGGGTCTGCGGGATCAGATCAAACTGAAAG
>JAZSRS010000176.1:0-11964 GCA_045538595.1 Faecousia sp.
GATAATCGGATTGTTGCCACAGTAGGCAAACATATTGTAGCCAATTATTCCTTGACCGGTGGAGACGAAGGCATCGGCGTTGAGGAAGCGGCCTATTTCGGGGTTATAGTAGCGGGACTGTAAGTAATACAGTTGGGTTTCGGTGTCGTAGACATAGCCCCGGTAGCGGAGCAGGTTGTTCACGCCCAAAGTTGTTGCTTCGGAGCCGGTGGTGGAGAGCAAGTTGCCCCACGCGTCATAGGTGTAGTTGACAACGGCTGTTCCAGAACTGTCCAGAATGGCGATCACATCGCCCTGCAGGTTGGTTACATAGTAATAGGTATTGCCGTTGTGGTACAGCGTCCAGGGCATACTGGCAACATGTCTATTCTTTATAGACATTTTATAATATGCAATGATTAATGTCAAGAAATTTGTAGAGGAGGTAGAACGTCTCCCCTACATTTCAAAAAGTACCTTCGTTTTCCAAAGAAAAAAGTATGTTGCCGGTGGGAACAGACTTTTTGTTTAGAATTGGGTGGGTTCGATGTGCCAGATCTCTTCTGCGTACTGGCGAATGGTACGGTCGGAGGAGAACTTTGCGCCGCTGGCAACATTCATCAGGCACTTACGGCCAAAGGCCAGTCTGTCGCCGTAATCCCGGTTGCCTCTGAGTTTGGCTTCCAGATAGGATTCATAATCCATCAGCAGGAAGTAGTGGTCTGCCTTGTGCCAATGGGTGCCGTCCAGCAATGCATGGTAGAGTTCTCTCTGGTCGTCATCGGTGGGAACTGTGCCGTCCACCAAGGTGTCGATGGCGCGGTGCAGACGGGGGTTGGTATCGTAAATGCCCCGGGCATAGTAACTGTCTCTTGCGGCGTTGATTTGCTCAACCGTTGCGCCGAAGATGTAGTTATTTTCCATACCGGCTTCCTTGACGATCTCCACATTGGCGCCGTCCAATGTTCCCAAGGTAACTGCGCCGTTCAGCATCAGTTTCATGTTGCCGGTGCCGGAGGCTTCCGTGCCGGCGGGAGAAATCTGCTCAGAAATGTCGGCGGCGGGAATGATCTCTTCGGCGTAGGAGCAGTTATAGTTCTGCACGAACACCACTTTCATCTTGCCGTCCATATCCGGGTCGTTGTTGATCATACGGGCGATCCGGTTGATGTAGCGGATCACTGCCTTAGCACGGGCATAACCGGGGGCGGATTTCGCGCCAAACAGGTACACGGTGGGCTGGAAATCGGTCAGACTGCCGTCCTTCAGACGGAAGTAGATATCCACGATGGACAAGGCGTTCAGCAGTTGCCGCTTATACTCATGCAGCCGCTTGACCTGCACATCAAACAGGAAGTCCGGATTCAGCCGGATACCCTCCCGCTTGTAGATAGTTTCGCACAGTTGCTCCTTCTTCTGCCGCTTGACAGCGTTGAACTGGCGAACCAGATCGTCGTCGATCATGGGCTTCAGGTTGTTCAGTTTATCCAGGTCTTTCAAGAAATCACCGCCGATGCGGTACTTGATCAGTTGGGTCAGTTCCGGATTGCACAGACCCATCCACCGACGGGGGGTAACACCGTTGGTCTTGTTCTGGAAGCGTTCCGGGAAGGCCTGATACCACTGGCGGAACACATCGTCTTTCAGGATCTGAGAGTGGATCTCCGCCACGCCGTTGACATAGGTGCCTACATACACGGACAGGTTTGCCATATGGGCAGTATTGTCCCGGACGATGAACAGTTCCGGATGCTCCCGCTTCAGTTTCTCGTCGATCCGCAGAATGATGTCCACGATCTCCGGCACGACGGACCGCAGCAGGTCCAGATTCCACTTTTCCAGCGCCTCGCCCATAACGGTATGGTTGGTGTAGGAGAAGGTCTTTTGGGCCACGGCGAAACTCTGCTCGAAATCCATACCCTCTGCCATCAGCAGACGGATCAGTTCGGGAATGGACATAGCCGGATGGGTATCATTTAGTTGCACACAGTAGAAGTCGGCAAAGTGGCTCATATCCGTGCCGTGGGTGGTCTTATACACCCGCAGCATATCCTGCAAAGATGCGCTTGACAGCACATACTGCTGCTTGATACGCAGGCGCTTGCCCTCCCAAGTGGAGTCATTGGGGTACAGGACGCGGGTAATGTCTTCGGCCTTGTTCTTTTGGGTCAAGGCACGGAGGTAGTCCTGATCGTTGAAGGCGTTGAAGTCCAGTTCTTCCTCGGCTTCGCACTGCCACAGGCGGAGGGTGCCCACATTCTGCGTGCCGTAGCCGATCACCGGCACATCGTAGGGCACAGCCAGCACGGTATGGTCGGGGAAACGGACCTTTACCGTATGGTTATAACGGCGGTAGGACCAAGGGTCTCCGAACTTGGCCCAGTCGTCGGCATTTTCTTTCTGACTGCCGTTTGCGTCGAAACTCTGCTTGAACAAGCCGAACCGATACCGCAGGCCGTAACCGGATAGAGGAATGTCGGTGCTGGCGGCAGAATCCAGGAAGCAGGCTGCCAGTCTGCCCAGACCGCCGTTACCCAGCGCAGCATCCTCTACCTCTTCCAAAATGGCCAAATCCACACCCCGCTGGGCAAACAGTTGCTTCATTTCGTCCAAGATACCCAGGTTATACAGGTTGGAATACACCAGTCTACCAATCAGGTATTCGGCAGAAATGTAGTAAGCCTTTCGAGCAGGCATACGGGTGTGCTTGGCGTGATTCCAATTGTCGGAAATTGCCATCATCACCGCTTCGCCCAAGGCCTCGTGGAGTTCCTGGGCGTTGGCTTCCCGCAGGGATACGTCGTAGGTGTACTTCAGTTTGGCTTCTGTCCACCTTAAAATATTCATACAATTATAACTCATACTGATTTCTCCGTTTCCTGGCTGTTTGATTGCCACAGCCGCCCGTAGGTACGGGTCAGACTGTATATTTTCTCTGCCAAAGCATCGCTTGCAAAGTCGGGTGCGGCCCGCCAGGTCCAGTTATTGCCGGACTGGGTGCCGGGGAAATTCATTCTTGCTTCCCCGCCTAATTTCAGATAGTCCTGCATCTGCACAATGGCAAGGTCTGCCACACTGCTCATACACAACCGGATCATACCCCAAACCGCATCGTCCGGGTTGCCCATATAGGCTTTGGCAAAGTTTATTGTTTGTTCGCCGCTTTCGGCAAACCACTGCTTAACTGGCATATTGTCGTGGGTGCCTGTGTAGCAGACGGTGTTTTTTTCGTGATTATGGGGCAGGTAAAGATTGTCTGCATCTCCGTCAAAGGCAAATTCCAGCACCTTCATGCCGGGATATCCGGCGTCCTGCCGTAACCTATGTACATCCTCCGTCAGGTATCCCAAATCCTCTGCGATCATAGGGGTGTTAGGCAAACGGGTTTGCACCATACGCATAAAATCCAGTCCCGGGCCGGGCAGCCACCTTCCGCCCTTGGCGTTTTCCGCGCCGTAGGGTATGGCGTAGTAACCGGCAAAGCCACGGAAGTGGTCAATACGGATCACATCGTAGCGGTTTGCCGCGGCCTGCAACCGCTGCAGCCACCAAGTGTATCCGTCGGATTTATGTTTCTCCCATTGGTACAATGGGTTACCCCACAACTGACCGTCTTCGCTGAAAGCGTCCGGCGGACATCCCGCCACTGCGGTAGGGGTGAGGTTTTCATCCAAGCAGAACAATCCCGGATTACTCCACACATCCACCGAATCATAAGGCACATAGATGGGTACATCGCCAATAATGGAGATTCCCTTACTGTGGGCATATTCCCGAAGTTTTGCCCACTGGGTATCAAACAGATACTGCACAAAGCAGTGGAACTGAATCTCTTCATAAGACGCGTGGAAAGAGAATCCCGGATGATCCCGGTAACAGTTCTTCAGGTCATCTTCCCACTGGTACCAAGGCTTCCCTTCGCTTTGGTCCTTCAGCGCCATATAGTCTGCATACGCCGGCAGCCACCAGTCATTCCGGGCGCGGAACTTAGCGAAGGATTCGTCCGTATCCCGATAGCGGGCAAATGCTTTCCGCAAAAGACCCATACGGTTTTTATACAGAAGACCAAAATCCACCCTGTTCTCGTCATCGCCCCAATTGCAGGCGGTGATTTCATCTTCTTCCAGCAGTCCCTCCTCCGCCAGCAGATCCAAATCAATGAGATAATGGTTGCCGGCGTAGGCAGAACAGGACTGGTAGGGAGAGTCGCCGTAGCCGGTGGGGGTGAGAGGCAGCACCTGCCAATACTTTTGCCCGGCCTTTTCCAGAAAGTCCACAAATTTATAAGACTCCTTGCCCAACGTTCCTACACCGTAGGGACCGGGTAAGGAGGTAATGTGCATTAAGATGCCGCTTGCGCGCATAGATTTCCCTCTCATACAGCAGTGTATGGCGCATTGTTTACAATGGTTCCCAGTATCTCCAAAAAGAGGTGGGAGCATACCTTCCCCACGCCATTTTTCACATCTAAGAGTAATATGATTTTGCCGTTTTGTCAAGGAAAACCAACGCTTCCACGCAAAATTCGACATTTTCGCAATAAGTTTCATATTTTCCTGTAAAATTGTGGAAAATCCTACAAAAGTTTTCCAAAAAGGAGCCCTTTTCACGGGTTTTGTTTTCTATAAAACGCCCTTTTGACCAACAAGTGAATTTTTCTTAAATTTCTTGCAAACGGGGTAGAACTGAAGAGGAAATTGTGGTATAATGTGTGCAAATATACCTTTTACCTTTGGAGAGAGAGAATTATGCTGGAACTTTTAGCACCGGCAGGGTCTATGGAGGCTTTGCGGGCCGCCGTGCAAAACGGCGCAAATGCAGTATATTTAGGCTGCGGGCAGTTCAATGCCCGGCAGAGCGCCAAGAATTTTACCCCTCAGGCGCTGGTGGAGGCCGTGAAATACTGCCATATCCGCGGTGTGGCCGTCCATCTGACCGTGAACACGCTGGTGTCCGATCGGGAATGTGACGAGGCCGTAGCACTGATCCGCCACGCCGCCAACGCCGGGGTGGACGCTTTTATCGTGCAGGACTTAGGCGTTGCGGAACTGTGCAAGCAGATCGCGCCCCACATTCCTCTCCACGGCTCTACCCAAATGACCGTTCACTCCCTGCCCGGCGTACAGTTCTGCGCCGGTATGGGTATGGCACGGGTGGTGCTGAGCCGGGAACTGAACCGGGAAGAGATCCGCTATATTTGTGCCAACTCTCCCATTGAAATCGAAGTATTCGGCCACGGCGCTTTGTGTATGGGCTATTCCGGTCAGTGTTATCTGTCTGCGGCCATCGGCAGCCGCTCCGGCAATCGGGGTCGCTGCGCCCAGCCTTGTCGGCAGAGTTACGGCTACAACCGGTGGGAGAATAAGTATCCTCTCAGCCTGAAGGACAACTGCACCGTAGAGTTTGTAAAAGAACTGGAAGATATGGGCGTGGCCTCCCTGAAACTGGAGGGTCGTATGAAACGGCCGGAGTATGTGGCTGCAGTGACCGGTGTATACCGGCAGGCCATTGATTCCGGCAGAGTCACCCGGCCCATGATGGAGCAGTTATCCGTTGCCTTTAATCGGCAAGGTTTTACCAATTACTACACCGGCAAGACCGGCAGTCATATGTTTGGCATTCGGGAGGATACCTCCAGCAACGAGACCTGGTACAGGCAGATGCGCCAGACCTATGAGGCGACTGAGAATCCTCTTGTGCCGGTGGCCTTTGAGATGACTGTCCATACCGGCCAGTCTGTGCTGACCGTTACTGACGCAGACGGCCGCACCTGTTCCCTGCCGGGACCGGCGCCGGAGCCTGCTAGAAGTATGGATCTGACTCACGATGCGCTATCTTCCCGGCTGAGCAAGACCGGCGGCACGCCTTACATTTGCACCCGGGTGCGTTCAGATATTGCGCCGGGTCTGACCCTGTCTGCTGCGGTGATCAACGGTATGCGCCGGGATGTACTGAATCTGCTGACCGCCCAGCGAGCCCGTCGGGAGACTCCGCTGCTGCACCGACCTAATAAAGTGCCTCACCACAAAGGCGTTGCAGAGCCCCCGGCGCTGACTGTACAGGTTACCAGCCGGGAACAACTGACGCAGAAACTGTTGGATATGAACCCCGATGTGCTGTATGTGCCCCTGCACATTTTGGCCGGAGACGAGGCCCTTTGCCGGAAACTGACCCACAAAACCAATGTCTGCGCCGTTGCGCCCCGGATCGTCCACGATGGCGAACTGGCAAAATTCCAGCAGGATCTGCTGCTAGTGAAAAGCGCCGGTGTCCGGGAAGTGCTGATCGGCAATTTGGGACTGCTGCTGCCGGTACGGGAGTGCGGTATGCGTCCCCGGGGGGATTTCGGACTGAATTTGTACAATTCCCGCAGTGTCAACTACGCCCGGGATCTGCAACTGCGGTCTGCCTGTCTCAGTTTTGAGATGACGCTGCCCCAAATTCGAGATGTGAGCAAGGGCGTTCCCTGCGAACTGCTGATTTACGGCCGGTTGCCTTTAATGATCACAGAAAACTGTCTGATCCGGGGCAAGACCGGGCAGTGCAGTTGCCATATTGCTTCCACCCGGCTGACGGACAAGACCGGCGCGGAATTCCCCATTATCAAAGACGGAAACACCTGCCGCAGCGTTCTGCTCAACGGCAAGAAACTCTACTGGCTGGACCGGCAGGATGATCTCCGCCGGCTGGGTCTGTGGGCAACCCGTCTTCTGTTTACCACCGAGAGTGCCAAGGAAGTAGACCGGGTTCTTTCGGCTTATCAGAACGATACCCCCTTTGACCCCGGCGCTTGCACCAGAGGTTTATACCTGCGGGGCGTGGAATAATCCCCCGGAGTACTTACCAAGTATTTAAGGAGTTACTATGCAACTGATTCTGGCATCCCAATCCCCCCGTCGGAAGGAATTGATGGGCCTGTTCCATATTCCTTTTACCATTCAGGTGGCGGATATTGACGAAACTATGGACGAATCCCTGCCCGCTCAGGACGAAGTGGCACGGGTCAGCCGACTGAAAGCGGAAGCCACGCCCCACGGGGAAAATGACGTGGTGGTGGCCGCAGATACCATCGTGGTATGCGATGGTAAGGTCTTGGGCAAACCGAAAGATCCGGATGATGCCTATCGAATGCTGCGTCTGCTGTCCGGCAAAGACCATCAGGTAATGACGGGATTGACTGTTTTGCGGGGAAATACCGCCACCGTCTGCACGGAAATTACGGACATTCACTTCCGGGAACTGACAGACAAAGAAATTTGGGATTATATCCGCACCGGTGATCCGATGGACAAGGCCGGTAGTTACGGCATTCAGGGCGGCGCTGCCCTGTTTGTGGAGAGAATCGTAGGAGACTATTACAATGTGATGGGGCTTCCGGTATGCCGGCTGGGGCAAATTTTGCAAGCCGTCGCGCCGGAACTGATGGAGGAATCTGTATGAAACGCTTTTTTACCAATCGCATACGGATCGTGCTGGTAACAGCAGTGTTATTGGCGGTCGTGCTGGCGGTGGTCAGTTCCCTGACCGGCCTGAAACTGCCGCAAATGGTGGTGCAGGGCGTATTGACGCCTTTGCGCTCCGGTGTCAGCAAATTGGCTGACCGTTCCCAGCAACTGTATGATTATATTTTTCGTTATGAATCCCTGTTGGCAGAAAATCAGGCCCTGAAAGAGGAACTGGCTGCCATTGAGGACGAAGCCCGGGACGCCTACGCCACCAAGCAGGAAACCGAGCGGCTGCGGGCCGTCTTGGACTTAGTCAATGCCAATGAGGACTATAAATTGGTGGACGCCTATATCATCTCCACCAGTTCTGCTGACTGGAGCAACACCTTTACCATCAACCGGGGCAGCAATGTGGGCATTACCGAGGGTATGTGCGCCATCACTGCCTACGGCGAACTGGTGGGTTTGGTCAGCGAAGTGGGGGTGAACTACGCGGTGGTCAAATCTGTGCTGGACTCTTCCTTGGAGATCAGCGCCACCATTGCCGCATCCGGACACAGTGGTATGGTGCAGGGCGGCTACGCCTCCGGTCTGGAAGGACTGCTGCGTATGAATTATCTGCCCTCCTCTGCCACCATTCGCAATCACGATCAGGTGGTGACCACCGGTTCTACGGTGTATCCCCGGAATTTGGTGCTGGGTCATGTGGTGGATGCCGGTTTTGACGACACCGGCGTTGCCAAGTACGCCCTTCTGCAGCCGGCTGCCGATGTTCGGAGTCTGGAGCAGGTATTTATTGTGACCGAATATAACGCCGGGTGATCGACTATGGCTAAGAAGAGTGAATTTCGTCCGGACAAACCCAGCACTTCCCTGCTGAGCCGTCTGATCCTCACCAAGAAACAACAGAAAACTGCGCTGAAATGGATTTTTTACGCCGGTATTCTGATTTTTCTGTCGGTTTTGCAGGATGTGCTGCTGAGTCAGGTTCATTTGCTGAATGCCACCACGGAACTGGTGCCATGCGCCATTTTTCTCATCAGCATTTTGGAAGGACTCCACAGCGGTAGCGTCTTTTCCCTTGTGGCAGGACTTCTGTACCTGTTTTCCGGCACGGCGCCGGGGCCCTACTCAATGGTGGCCATCACTTTCCTGAGTGTGGGCGTGTGCATCTTCCGGCAGGCATTCCTGCAGGAGAGTTTCTCCTCTGCGATCCTCTGCACGGCCATGGCTATGTTCGCCTATGTGACTGTGAATTTCCTGTTCGGGTGGTTTTTGGGATTGACTGTCCTGTCCCGGCTGCACGGTTTCTTCATCACCGCTGCCCTGTCCCTGCTGGCAGTTCCCATTCTCTACCCTGTTTTGAAAGCAATTAACGCCTTTGGAGGCCATTCATGGAAAGAATAAGCAAACTTCGCGCTACCATCATTCTGCTGGTCTTTGCGATCATTCTGGGGTTTTTCTCCCTGAAACTTTACGATCTGCAGATTATCCAGACCGGTGGAAGCACCAATAACCAAGCCACTTTTACCACATTGACCCGTGTCAAGGCGGCCCGGGGCGATATACTAGATAAAAACGGCAACCTACTGGTAAGTAACCGGGCCAGTTATGACCTGGTGATCAACCACTATGTGCTGCTCAGCGCCAAGGGCACCAACGACAATCTTCTGCGGCTGGTACAGCGGTGCGAGGAAGCCGGTATTGAATACACAGAGCATTTCCCCATTTCCCAAGAGCGCCCCTTCACCTATACGCTGGATCAGCAGAACGCCATCTGGCAGGGGTATTTTCAGGAATTCCTCAACTATATGGAGGACTTGGACTCGGACATCACAGCCCCCTTGCTGGTGGAAAAACTGCGGGAGCGGTATGACATTCCCGTAGAGTGGACAGACGATCAGGCCCGGAAGGTCATCGGTCTTCTGTACGAAATGACCCTGCGGAAATGTGTGGGCAGTTTGCCCACCTTCGTGTTTGTCACCGACGCCAGTGACGAGGAACTGTCTGCCATCGTGGAACTGAATATCCCGGGTATGAAGGTAGAAGCCTCTACCGTGCGGGAGTACAACACCGTATATGCCGCTCACATCTTAGGGTATGTAGGCGCGATGAACGCGGAGCAGTGGGAATACTATAAGAATATTCCCGGTTACGATATGGACGCCCAAGTGGGCCAGGATGGCCTGGAGGCGGTTTACGAAAAATTCTTGCACGGCATCGACGGCTGGCGGGAAGACACCGTTACCACTGACGGCACACTGGTTTCTTCTAAGTTCCGGCAAGAGCCCAAGGCCGGCTCCAATGTGGAAGTTTCCATTGACCTGAACATTCAAATGGCCGGTGAGGACCGTATGGCGCAGGTTATTGAAGACCTGAAAAAACCGGATGCCAACGGCAAACCGAAAGACGGTCACGACGCCGAAGGCGGCGCTTTTGTGGCCATGGATGTGAAAACCGGCCAGATCCTCGCTTGCGCCAGTTATCCATCCTACGACCTGAATTCTTTCTTTACGGATTACGACGAACTGGCCAAGAACGAACTCAAGCCCCTTTATAACCGGGCGCTGCTGGCTACCTATCCCCCCGGTTCTACCTATAAAATGACCACAATGATCGCGGCAATGAACGCCAAAATCATTGACTCCGAAACAGTTATTCGGGACTTGGGTGTGTTCCGAAAAATTGAGAACTTCCCCGTTTCCTGTCTGCAATGGACCAACTATGGCGGCACCCACAAAGATGTGAACGCCGCCAAATCCCTGATGGTCTCCTGCAACTACTATTACTACGAACTGGGTTACCGGTTGTATAATTACAGCACTGACTATATGGATCAAGTTGCCAAGGGTCTGGGTTTGGGCGAACGCACCGGCGTGGAACTGCCGGAGTATATCGGCCACCGGGCCAACGCAGAAACCAAGGCAGAGATCCATGTGGGTGATGACAAGGCCTGGTATCAGGGTGACTCTGTGCTGGCCGCCATTGGTCAGTCGGAAAACCGCTTTACGCCGATTCAACTCTGCTCCTACGCCGCCACATTGGCCAACCGGGGCAACCGGTACAAAGCCACCTTTATGAGCCGGGTGGTGTCCTCGGATTATCGGGAATTGTTAGACGAGAACAAGCCGGAACTCTTAAGCCATATGGACATCTCCGACGAGGCCTACAAGACCTACAAGGAAGGTATGTATATGGTCACTCAGGCCACTGCCGCCGACTGGGGTACTGCTTACTCCACCTTCGGTAACTATCCCATTAAGATTGCGGCCAAGACCGGCACGGCAGAAACCGGCATCAACGGCACTTCCGCCAACGGCGCATTTATCTGCTTCGCGCCTTTGGACGATCCCCAGATCGCCATCGCCGTGTATGTGGAAAAGGGCGGTCACGGCTCTACCCTCGCCACCATCGCAAAGAGTATGCTGGATGTGTACTTTGATGTGGACGAAGTAGGCGACGTGAACTCCTTTGAAAATCAAATTAGTTAAAAAACAGGCGTGTCTTGTAAGACACGCCTGTTTTCACCTAATAAACGGCCCCCTGTGTAAACAATGTCATTAAGTGAATGACATTGCCTACACAGGGGAGATTTTCTCTCAAAAAAACAGCAGCGAGTACCAAGTAACGATATTCTCGCCGTACTGGAACACCAATCCGTTTTCCTCCAAGGTGGGGATCAGATTGATGCCGTGGCTCTCCACGCAGGGGTGCATTCTGTCCGGGTGGCGGCAAGGCTCTCCGTCCAGCCAGGCGCACCGCTCACACACCGCGCAGGCCTCCGTGGACAACACATAAGGCTCAACGCCTTGCTGCCGGAAGAAATCCCGCACTGTATTGGTCATCTCCTCATGGTCAGGACGGGTGGCAAGGGTCTCATCAATGTTCGCAATATCTTGCACCTCTGCGATGGTGCCGATCATCAGGCAGCGGGAATAGGCGTGGCATTTTTTCTCGCATTCTCCTACCTCGCCCACCGCCGGGGGGCAAGCCCAAGTCTTGTTATACATCGGACATTCTGCGGTACAGATGTAGCGGATTCTTTGAGAGAATTCCAGTGCGTCCGGGTCAATAAAACCGTAAAAATACAGGGGCAGTTCGGACAGTTGCTGCTCTAATTTTTCCAAATCTATCATCTCAGTTCCCCCAAAATCCGCTGGCAGCCTTCTACGATATCTTTCCAAGTTTGGTCAAAATTTCCGTAATAGTAGGGGTCGGCCACATCTCGGTCCAAAAAGGGAAGGAAGCGGTCATATTTGGGGAACATCTGCTTTAAGTAGCGAAGATTCCGGCCGTCCATATAGTAGATATAATCAAATTCTGCCAAATCCTTCTCTGCAATCTGCCGGGAAAATTTCCCATCGCAAGAAATACCATGGCTGGCAAGTTGTCGCCTTGCAGGGGGATATACAGGATTGCCCAGTTCTTCCCGGCTGGCCGCCACGGAGGCAATATGAAACCTATGGGATAATCCAGCCTTTGCTACCATATCTTTCATTACAAACTCCGCCATCGGACTGCGGCAAATATTGCCATGGCA
>JAZSRS010000153.1:0-9163 GCA_045538595.1 Faecousia sp.
CAACACCACCGGCGGCTCCGCTATTTATCTTGGCATTAATGCCGACGGTGCTGCCTTCCGCCGCACCCTGGATCCCGATCCCGACAGAAAGTTGGAGATCAAGAAGTCTAACATTCTTGCCAATAAGGTGGATGCCGGCAACAACCAAGGCGTTATTGCTGCCACCAACTGCATTTTTGATGATGAATCCACCGTTGAGATCTTCACCAAGAACGGCAAGCCTTTCGCTGTAACTCCTACCTTCACCGGCGAATACACCGCTATCGGCGGCCTGAAGCCCGAGAGTGCAAAGGCTATGAACGTTAAGAAACTTGCTATGTATGAGTACTTCAAGTTGACTCCCGGCCTGCCCCCCGAAACTGAGCCTGAGACACAGCCCACTGAACCCGCAACCCAGCCCACCGAACCCGAGGCAACTCAGCCTGAAGCAACTCAGCCCGAGGCAACTCAGCCCGAGGCAACTCAGCCCCAGGCAACTCAGCCCCAGGCAACTCAGCCTGAAGCAACTCAGCCCCAGGCAACTCAGCCCGAAGCAACTCAGCCCCAGGCAACTCAGCCCAACAACGACAAGACTGATAACAACGACGAGAAGTCCGGCGGCAACGCTCTGACCATCGTCCTGATCATTGTTGGTACTCTAGTAGTCGTTGGCGGCGGCGCTTTTGCCGTTCTGTACGTGCTCCGCAAGAAAGAAATCATCTAATTACATAAAAAAGAACCCTCATTGAGGGTTCTTTTTTTATTGTACAAGAACCCACCGGCCGGTGGTTATGATTCCCTTCTAACTATGTTTTCCGCTTCAATAGCCACAATATCTTCCACGGAGATCTCCTGTCCTGTACACAACACCAAACACCGGTCATATTCGTTCAGTTTCTTTAACCTCTGCGTAACTGTACGGTAGGCACCGCCGGTTTTTCGGGTATCCGGCTGGAAATAGGTAACAGTGATGACCGGCTGCTCTTTGATGCAATCCTGCAAGTACCGGCAGACCCTGTCTAAATCCTGGCGGCAAGACTCCTCCTGCCAGATCCTCGGCTCTGTCAGTCGCGCTTCTTCGCTGATAGCATCTTCGTATCCTGTCAGGGCAGCAAATGGGGCAAACTGGGCTGCCCGGTCCAGTTTGGTCATGGTCGCGTGACGGGTAGATATGGGGTGGGGACAATGTAGGATATCCCCATAAGGATTCTTTTCTGTCATACTGCCTCCTATGCTCTGTGGCCACCGATCTGACTGTTGCGCTGAACGGCGGTAGCCCCTTTCTGTAGGTTCATTCCCTTTAGTACGGCATTTTTGCCGTACTTTTTTTGCAGGCGCAGAATGGTTTTCTGCCGCCGCTTTTCCCGGGTCAATGCTTCCCAGCGCCGCTGATCTTGTTCCGGGTCTGCAAACAAGTCCATCTGCTGATAAGGCTGCAGGCTCTCCCCCTGCTCTTCCCGGATCACCCGGTTGGCGCAGAGAGTCAGCCGACGGATCAGCAGATTCGGGTCTGTAATTTGGTCAAATAAGTTCATCATACTGTCTGTCAGCAGGCGGGTAGAAGCGGTATGGCGCTCCAAATTCACTGTGCCGTGGGCGTGTTTTGGTACTTTTCGGCCATAGTGGTCTGTGGTAATCGGCCCGTGATAGATATCTCTTATCTCTTGGCGGGTCAGGTTTTCTATATCGTACCCCACCGTCAACACCAGTTGGTCCGTGACCAGTCCCCGATCCACCAAATCCAAGGACAGCAAATCCACCATCTCCCGGGCAATTAGCCGAGCCGTCGGAAAGTCCGTCGGCTCGCTGAGCACCTGCCCGGAACTGATACTGTTGGTGCTGGGTCTGTATTGTTTAATATCTGCAATGGTACAGGGCTCCCAGCCCCAGGCGTGGTCGATCAGTAACTCCGCATTGACCCCAAATATCTTATAAAGCAAGTCCTCATTGTAAAACTCCATAGGCCCGCCTAGAGAGCATCGAGCGATATCTCCCATGGTATACAGGCCGATCTTCTCCAGTCTTTTCCTGTACCCCTGCCCTATTCGCCAAAAATCCGTCAGGGGTCTGTGATCCCACAGCAGTTCCCGGTAGGATTGCTCGTCCAGTTGGGCGATCCGCACACCGTCGGCATCGGCAGGCATTCGTTTGGCCACAATGTCCATAGCAATCTTAGCCAGATACAGATTGGTACCGATCCCCGCAGTGGCGGTAATGCCGGTATTGTGCAGCACCTGCTGAATAATCTTTCGGGTCAGTTCGTAAGGTGTCAGACCGTAGGTTTTTAGATAAGGCGTAGCATCAATAAACACCTCGTCTACAGAATACACATGGATATCCTCCGGGGCAATGAACTCCAGGTAAGTGCGGTACACCGCGGTACTGCAAGCCATATAATGGGCCATACGGGGCGGCGCAATAATAAAATCCACTTCCAGTTCCGGGTGGGTTTGGAGTTGGGTTGCATCCCACGAGCGACCTGTAAAGGCTCTGCCGGGGGCGTTTTTCAGCCGCAGGGCATTCACCTCCCGGATTCGCTGCTTCGCCTCAAAAAGCCGGGGACGCCCCGGTACGCCCAAAGCCTTCAGCGCAGGAGAAACTGCAAGGCAAATGGTTTTATCGGTGCGGCTTTCATCTGCCACCAGCAAGTTGGTGGTCATTGGATTCAGTCCCCGCTCCACACATTCTACGGAAGCGTAGAAGGACTTTAAGTCAATGGCGATATATACTTTTTCCTTCATAACTGCCTCCGTTGTTATTATAGAACTTTTGTTCGATAACAGTATAACAAAAAAAGAGACACTTTGCAAGCCCTTTTTATTTCCAAAAAATGGCGAAGATGTTTCAGCATCTTCGCCATTTCAATTATGCCAATTTTACGGTTCTCTTTCTCTCAACCAGTTGCGCAATTACAACCACTGCCACCAAGGACAGTCCCACTACATCGGTAACGATGCCGGGAATGATCAGCAGCAGGCCACCGGCTACTACGATCACTCGCAGCACCCAAGGCAGATGGGACAGTAGATATCCCTCCAGCGCAGCTGCAATTGCCGTAATACCTACAAGGGAGGTAACACAGATACTCACAACCTCCCAAACTGATGTATCTACAAACAACATAGCAGGATTCAACGCAAACACATAGGGTACGATAAAGGCTGCAATTGCCAATTTCGTGGCGGTGAGCGCCGTTTTCATTGGGTTGGCTTGGGCAATGGCTGCGCCTGCGTAGGCTGCCAGAGCCACCGGGGGTGTCAGGTCTGCCACGATGCCAAAGTAGAATACGAAGAAGTGGGCTGCCAAAGTGGGAACGCCCATACGGATCAGGATCGGGGCGCAAGTGGCTGCCATAATGCAGTAGTTGGCGGTGGTAGGAACGCCCATACCCAAAACGATACAGCAGATCATAGTCAGGAACAGGGCGATGATCACATGGTTACCTGCCAAGGCCACAATGCCGTTGATCAGCATATTGGCAAGGCCAGTCATGGTAATGGTGCCGGCAATGATACCTGCAACACCACAGGCCGCTGCCACAGTGATCATGCCCTGACCGCCTGCTGCAAGTGCCTCAAAGATCCCCTTAAAGGTGATACGGTTGTTCTTATTGATCAGGCTGACCACGATGACCGCTACGATAGAAATGGCAGCAGCATACTGAATAGAACTCTGGCTGGTACCCACCAAATAGATCAGCAGCGCCAACGGCAGCAGTAAGTACACCTGCTTCAGAAGGGGCAGCATTTTCGGAAGTTCGTCCTTGCGCATACCACGCAAGCCCAGTTTCTTGGCTTCCAGATGGACTGCCACGAAAATGCCTGCAAAGTACAGTGCAGCAGGCAGAATCGCACGGACTGCGATCTGGCCGTAGGGCATTGCTACATAGTCTGCCATCAGAAAAGCGGCAGCACCCATAATGGGGGGCATAATCTGACCGCCGGTAGAGGCGGCTGCCTCTGCTGCAGCAGCAAACTCCGGCTTGTAACCGGTTCGCTTCATCAGCGGAATGGTAACCGAGCCACTGCCCACAGTATTGGCAACAGAAGAACCGGAAACCATACCCTCCATAGCGCTTGTTACAACCGCAACCTTGGCAGGACCGCCGGAGAAGCCGCCTACAAAGGCATTGGAGATGTCAATGAAGAAGGATGCGATACCGGTACGCTCCAAAAATGCGCCGAAAATGATAAATACCACAATGAATTTAGAGCAAACATTGATGGGTGTGGAGAGAATTCCCTCCTTGCTGTAAAACAGGTAGCGAATGGAGTAGTTTAGTTTGCCCCACAGGGTTGGATTGGACAAACCCCAAATTAAGGCATACACCAAAAAGACTCCCGCTACAATCAGAATGGGCAAACCCACACTCCGGCGGCATACTTCCGCCAGAGAAAGAATACCCACGATACCAATAATAATCTGATACCATTGGAAATTACTGCCCTGCTGGATAATGGTCATTGCGTTAAAGGTAAAGTACAAAAATGCGCCTGTACCGCAAAGCATCAGCACCACATCGTACCACGGCATAAAGTTTGCCCGCTGGATACCTTTCTTCGCCGGGAACACCAGATAGCCAATAAAAATAATGAAGGCCATAAACGAGGTGAGACGAATTTCTTCCAGCCAGGTGGTAAACAGAGTAACATAGATGCAGAACAGAGAGAAGATGGCCAGCACGGCTTGTACCACCAGTTTGGACTTACCTTCCCAGATCCGGGTATTGGACTCCCGGTCAAACTTTTTCATAACCGCATCCAAGTCCATAGGTTCTGCCTCGACAGCCACCTTTTTCTTGAATATTGACATTTGATTTCCTCCTTGTTGAGTTTCCGAGAAAGGCCGCAACGGACAAACCGTTGCGGCCTTTGGCTAGAGAGAATTATCCCTTGTCAACAGTTACGCCCTTTTCTGCGAAGTACTTGGCAGCGCCGGCGTGGAAGGGAGCGGTCATACCGCTGGTAGCATTCTCAATGCTCAGTTCCGCACCCTTGCCGTTTTCTGCAGCAATGGCATCCATATTATCGAAAATTGCCTTGGTGATGTTGTAAACAGCATCTTCAGATGCGTCTGCAGACACGATCAAAGTAGCCTTAACGGTAACGGTCTTGACCTCGGTGGTCTGGCCGGGGTAGGTATTGGCAGGAATGGAGTAGACAGTGTAGAAGGGGCAATCCTGCATGATCTTGTCTGCCACATCGCCGTCAATGGGAACCAGGTATGCGCTGTTAGTAGTGCACAGTTCGGTAATGGCGGGGGTGGGTGCGCCGGCTACGATGAAGGCAGCGTCGATCTTACCGTCCTTCAAAGCGTCAGCAGAGTCGCCAAAGGACTGGTACTGGGCCTTGATATCATTTTCGGTCAGGCCGGCAGCATTCAGCACATCGATTGCGTTGAAGTAAACGCCGGAACCGGGAGCGCCGATGGAAACGGACTTGCCCTTCAGATCGGCAACGCTCTTAATGTTGGCGTCCATAGTTACCAGTTGCACAGCTTCAGCATACAGGCCGGCAATCACACGGAAGGAATCTACCTTGCCGTCGGTTTCAAAGGAACGGCTGCCTTCCCAGGCGTAAGCCATAACATCGGACTGGACAGTACCCAACTGGTAGTCGCCTGCGTCGATGCCCTGAATGTTAGCCTTGGAGCCGTCGGTGGAAACTACGGTAACGTCCACGCCGCCCTCGTTCTTCATATACTGACCCAGCACGCCGCCGTAGCCGTAGTATGTACCCTGTGTGCCACCGGTACCCATAGTCATCTTCGTGCTGCCGGTGCCTGCGCATGCGGTCAATGCCAGTGCCATAACCAGCACCAAAATGACGGAAATCAACTTCTTCATAATGATTCCTCCCTGTATTTCTTGCAATTTACATAGTGGATTAGATAATACATTTTGATTTGTATTATTGTATACAATTATATCTATCAATTGCCATTTGTCAAGGGGAACTTTACATTTTTCTGCAATAAAAACTGCCGGAAACATTGTCGCTTCCGGCAGTTGGGAGATTTATTTATTTTACAGAGTCGGTGGTGGTGAAGATATACACATCTAGGTGGTTATTCCCGGTAATCGGGCCGATTGTTCCGTTCACTGTAACGGTGCGGCCAAGGGTCATATTGGCGGCTATTTCTTCGATTACAGGGCAGAACCAATAGGCGATGGTCTCTCCAGCATCCAACTGGATATAGGCATCGCAAGAGAAGACATTTTCCAGTGCATAAGCGCCCCCCACTTTGCTGACTTGGGAAGTAACGGTGATCTCTGCGCCGGCGTACTCGCTGACAAACAACTCCCTATTGTCGTTGGCGACGGTGCGGATCTCTTCCAAGGTCATCTGTTTGGTCTTGCCGCTATTGGTCACCACGGTGGCCTTTACCGACCGGTTGTTCTCTGTGAGTGCAGAGATGCCGGTATAGAGCAGAACGATGGACAAAATCACAATCACCAGCGCCCAGAGCCGCCTATTTTTCCGGTGTTGGATTTCTGCGGCAGCGGTGTCGGATTTTTCTTCTCCCTCTGCTGCAGGCGCTGCCATCAGGTTCTTCCACAAAATCAGCAGCGGGCCAAGGGCAATGACAAAATGCACTAGCAGGAACATCACCGCAGACTGCTGCAGCAGCAATGTACCCACTATGTTCACCACATAGCACAGCAGCGTTGCCAACGCCGCCACAGGCAACACCACCCGTATAAAGACAGTTTTTTTCTCAACAAATCCCAAATAGCACAAGGCTGTCAGGCATATACAAAGGCCAAATACTAGGCTATCTGCCGAACCGGCAAGGGCATATAACAGTTCGTAGGAATGGAGTCCCCAGCCCGCTTCAAATATAAACAGACCGACAGGCTGGCCGACACAACAACTCAGCAGCGCAGAGACCAAGGCCATCACGCCCACAAACACCGACTTTTTGGCTTTCTTTTCTCCGGGTTTCCGGCACAGTTTGGTAATCAGCATCACCACCACAGCCAGCCCAAGCGCCAGCAAAGATCTGATCATTTGGTAATCCATGGATGTGTACCCTCTTTCTGCTATAACATCTTGAATCAAGTATAGCACTATCCTCGCAGAAAAGCAAGCCGGGATCCCCTTCCCTGCCAAGTCCATAGCAAATGGGATCGTAAGCGGATCTGCCCGGATTGTCTTTGGTACAACTAAAACAAAAAAGGACTACCGAAGTAGTCCTTTAACTGTTGGGTTGACACGTCAGAAAATCCCATAAAAAGCCAGAGTTTTTCACTATCCTTCTATGTATTTAGCGAGTTGTGAAACTGCTTTTTTGCATTTCAGGGAAAAAATTCTCCAAACACAAAAAACTATCAAATTAAAAAACACTACTGCAATTATCGGCAAAATGAAATCAAATGTGTTTGAGATACCACCGCTTACTGAAATAAACAGAACAAAGCATAAGGACAATATCGGAAGGATTACATACGCTACTCTATCGATACTATTCAAATTTGTACATCCGTTAATATTCGTGCCAGTGTCAGTTTCAATTATTTTTCCTTCTAACAAGGGTTCAGTGCGTCATTGGAAAACGGCTAATATTTCATAAGACAAAATGTACTTTCCGTTACCCAGCCACGATAATATCTTTCATCATTTTTAGCAGTAGACAAATAACGCAACCGTGCAACCAGTACATCTTTCTGTAAAGATGTCTCAAAACAAAAATTTCTCATATCATCACCGCCTTTTTTATATAATACCATAAAAAAGCCTGACGGCAACACCCCATACCTATTACTGATTGTCTCACAAAAAACCTTTGTAACTGTGTTTGTGGTAAGAACGCAGAAGTTGCAGGTAATAAGCAAAAATCCCCCAGACTCTTGTCTGAGGGATTTTGGAATCTGATGATCAGAGAGGATCGGTTAAAGGGAGCGCACTTTTACTTTTTCCTTGTTAGCAACAATACCCCACCGCAAATAGCAGGTATCGCCATCATAACAACAGAAACTATACGGGCTTTTTCCTGTTGTTCCGGAGTAGGAACCATTTCCAGAGAGCCTGTAAAGAAATACAAAAGTCCTAATGCAAAGATTATGCTAAATATAATCCATAATATTATCCGAAAAGTTTTCATATCATCACCGCTTTCGGTGTATTATAGCATAAAAGCGGTGGAGAGCGCAAGTATAAGTGAAATCGTGCTACGCACGGTGAAATCAAAGGCCTTCGCCTTTGGTGAAATCGAAACCTTACGGTTTCGGTGAAATTAAATCCACCCACCGCCGCAGCGATTTCACCCGAGCGAAGCGAGGATTTTACATTGTGGAGCAATATTTCACCCACCCGTTAGGGTGGATTTAGTTAAAAAACTCCTTGAGAAAATCTCAAGGAGTTTTTTCTGTCTCTCGTGTACGAAAAAGAACTGGTCGAAAACCGAGGACTATTACATAAAAATTTATTTTCCCCTAACAAACAAAGTAAATAACACATATACAAAAAAAGCAATATCAAAATATACAATATAAGCAGCTCCACTTATAAGTTTAAACCCAATTTGATATGTTGATATGCCAATTTCTCCAACTCTTGAAAACAAAGATACAAAAGCAATTTCAAAAGAATACGGCAACGTTTCCAATAGGAAAAATACAAAAGTTAAAAGTCCAACCCAAAACGTTAAATGTGGACGATTAATAGTAAAATAAGAAAACACACATGCTATTAGCAATATTGCAAGCATCAAAATTGGGTGAGAAGGACTAAATATATCGCCAAAATAACCACTAAATATTTGATAAAAATTTTTATTTTCCTGATAAGGCAAAAACCCAACAACCGCAACAAACACAAAAACGCAAATATGAAGCACAAAACTACAAACACTTACTATATGATAAATTTTGTCATTTTTGGTCATTATCAATCACCGCCTTGGGTGTATTATAGCATAAAAGCGGAGAAGTCGCAAGATATAATGATGTATCGCTACGCGATATGATGTTACACCTACGGTGTAATGATGTATTGCTGCATTGCCGCAAAATGATGTGATGTTTGCCAAAACATTAGCGAAGCGACATCATTCACGAAGTGAACATCATTAGCGATAGCGACATCGTTTACCGTAAGATAAACATCATTTCCAAAACAAAAAAGGACTACCGAAGTAGTCCTTTTTGTTTTGGAGCTGATACCCGGATTTGAACCGGAGACCT
>JAZSRS010000144.1:0-1604 GCA_045538595.1 Faecousia sp.
CGATGTCGTCAGCGGGGCAGATCACGGTCATACCGGGAATGGAACGCATCAGCGCGAAGTCTTCGCAGCACTGGTGGGATGCGCCGTCTTCACCAACGGAGATACCGCCGTGGGTAGCGCCGATCTTCACATTCAGATGGGGGTAGCCGATGGAGTTACGCACCTGCTCGAAAGCGCGGCCGGCTGCGAACATAGCAAAACTGGATGCAAAAGGCACCAGGCCTGCAGTGGACATACCGGTAGCCATACAGATCATATTGGCCTCGGCGATGCCGCAGTCAAAATGACGGTCGGGAAAGGCTTTCTTGAAAGTGCCGGTCTTGGTAGCGCCTGCCAGGTCGGCATCCAAAACTACCACATTATCATACAGTTCGCCCAGTTCCTTCAGGGCGTTACCGTAACTGTCACGGGTTGCGATTTTCTTCATTTCTGCCATTTCTTATGCCTCCAATTCTGCCAGTTTAGCCTTCAGTTCGCTCATAGCCTGTGCGTACTCAGCGTCGTTGGGAGCCTTGCCGTGCCAGCCGGCATCGTTCTCCATAAAGGATACGTCTTTGCCCTTGATGGTCTTCATCACGATGGCAAAGGGCTTACCCTTAGTCTCTCTTGCCTTGTTGAAAGCAGCCTCCAATTGGTCGAAATCATGACCGTCGACGGTAGCAACTTCGAAACCGAAAGCAATCAACTTGTCCACGATGGGGTACGGACTCATAACATCGGCGATGTTGCCGTCGATCTGCAGGCCGTTGTTGACTACGATGATGCAGAAGTTATCCAGTTTGTAGTGAGCGGCAGCCATGCATGCCTCCCAAACCTGACCTTCCTGAATCTCGCCGTCGCCCAGCAGCGCGTAGACGCGGTTGGACTTACCGGTGTGCTTGGCAGCCAGCGCCATACCGGTAGCAACGGAAACGCCCTGACCCAGAGAACCGGTGGACATATCCACGCCGGGAACGGTATTCATATTGGGATGGCCCTGCAGATAGGAATCAATGTGCCGGAAGGTAGGCAGGTCTTCCACAGGGAAGTAGCCCCGGTTGGCCAGCACGGAGTACAGGCCGGGGGTGGTGTGGCCCTTACTCAGGACGAAACGGTCCCGATCTTCCCACTTGGGATTCTTGGGGTCGATGTTCATTTCCTTAAAATACAAATAGGTGTAAACCTCAGCAGCGGACAGGCTGCCGCCGGGGTGGCCTGCTTTTGCGCCGTAGGTGGACTCAATTACACCCATACGGACCTTACAGGCAGTGATTTGCAGTTGCTTCTTTTCACTGGAAGTCATGGTTTTCCTCCTTGTTTTATCTAGCCCACGCCATGGGCCAATGGGTAATTTTTACGATTGCGGAATGGCCGCAGTCATTTATAATATCATAGCATTAAAGCAGGAAACTTGCAAGCATTTCCGGGAAAATTCCGTTATTTCTCTGTCTTTTTCTTTTCTGCCCGGAATACCACGAACTTAAAGAACAGGAATTCCAGCACAAAATTGGAGAACATGGTCAGCACCTGCACCAGATTGCCGTTCCAACCGCCGTTCACCGCCAGCTGACCCAGCCACCAGGACGCAGGGGTGAATACCAAGTAGAAACCGGCCACCTTCAGCA
>JAZSRS010000104.1:0-3324 GCA_045538595.1 Faecousia sp.
CCGGTTTCTACACTTCCAAGGCTAAGGCTCAGGCTCACATCGACGCCGGCGCCAAGAAGGTCGTTATCTCTGCTCCCGCAGGCAACGATCTGCCCACCATCGTTTACAATGTTAACCACGAGACCCTGACCAAGGAAGACAACATCATCTCCGCTGCTTCCTGCACCACCAACTGCCTGGCTCCCATGGCTAAGGCTCTGAACGATCTGGCTCCCATCGAGTCCGGCATTATGTGCACCATCCACGCTTACACCGGCGACCAGATGATTCTGGACGGTCCTCAGAGAAAGGGCGACCTGCGCCGTAGCCGCGCTGGCGCTATCAACATCGTTCCCAACTCCACCGGCGCTGCCAAGGCTATCGGCCTGGTTATTCCCGAACTGAACGGCAAACTGATCGGCGCTGCTCAGCGTATCCCCACTCCCACCGGCTCCACCACCATTCTGAACGCTGTGGTTGCTAAGGAAGTTACCAAGGACGAGATCAACGCTGCTATGAAGGCTGCTACCACCGAGTCCTACGGCTACACCGAAGACGAGATCGTGTCCAGCGATATCATCGGCATGACCTTCGGTTCTCTGTTCGATGCTACCCAGACCATGGTCAACAAGTTGCCCGGCGGCATGACTCAGGTGCAAGTCGTTTCCTGGTACGACAACGAGAACTCCTACGTTTCTCAGATGGTTCGCACCATTAAGCACTTCTCCACTCTGCTGTAATTTAAAAACATTGAAAATCCCCGGCTCTGCCGGGGATTTTTTCTTGCAATTCCAACACTTTTCCGTTATACTGAAAATAGAATACCAATAAAGGAGGCGTCTGCTATGATGAAGAAAAACAATAAGTTCCTGTTGCGTGTGGTTCCCCTGCTGGTAATGCTGTGTCTTTTGCTAGCCGGTTGCGGCTGTAAGCACCAGTGGAATCCTGCCACCTGCGACACGCCCAAGACCTGCTCCCGCTGCCAAATTACGGAAGGCGAAGCGCTGGATCACACCTGGGTAGATGCTACCACCGAAGCACCCAAGACCTGTACTGTCTGTCAAAAGACCGAGGGCGAACGCATTGTAACCGATGTCCGGTTCACCACCGCTGCCTGCAAAGAGCTATTCGGCACCTGGAAGGGTATTTACAAATGCCCCGGCACTTTTTTCGACGCAAAGTTTACCCAAACTTTGGATTTAGAAGTCAGCTTTATTTTTAACAACGACGGTTCCTTTCAGAACATTGTAAAAATTACCAACAAGGATGATTTTCTCCAAGCTACAGAACAATTTTATATCGATAAATTTTATAAAGAATATGCCGATTTGGGTTATATGCAAGCACAGGCCGACGAAGCAATGAAAGCAAAACACGGCAAAGATGTCAAAGGCTATTCCCAAATGCTGGCAACCGATTATGATCTACCCCTCTTTGAACACGAAGACACGGGCGTGTACTATGTAGCAGACGGAAAGGTATTCATCGCCGAAAAGTGGGATAACACATTGCGACCCGAAACATATACCATTGCCGACAATATATTAACTATTGATACTATAAGTCAAGCATACCCAGGTATTGTCCTTACAAAATCCTAAATTTGTCCCCCGGCCAATCGACCGGGGGTATTTTTAATTGTAGGGGGCGGCGCCCTCGACGCCCCGTGGACGAAAACGAATCGCCCCTACATATACTTATCCAGCAGTAACTTGTATGCGCCGGAGACGCCGGCGTCGTTGCCTAAGGTGGCCAATGTAAATTTCGTATCTGCACAAGCGTGGTAGGCGTAGTGGGCAAAGTATCGCTCCACGCCTTCTAATAGCGGTAGACCTGCCTTGCTGACACCGCCGCCCAGCACCACCACTTCCGGGTCTATGACGCAACAGATATTTGCAACAAACTCACCTAAGTAGGCATACACCTGCTCCAGCGTCTCAACGGCAGGAATATCTCCGTCTGCAGCAGCATCGAATACATCTTTGCAGGTAAATTCTCTGCCCCGGAGTATCGAGGGGCGCTGGGTGTTTTGCAGGCTTTTTTCCATCAGCCGGACGATACCGGTAGCGGAACAGTACTGTTCCACGCAGCCTTTTTTGCCGCAGCCACAAGATTCCGTCTCTTCCCGATTCAGCACCATATGGCCGATCTCGCCGGCAGCGCCGTGAGCGCCCATCAGTACATTCCCGTTTACCACCATGCCGCCGCCTACGCCGGTACCCAAGGTGATCATCACCATATTTTGATAGCCTTGGCCGCCGCCTTTCCAACACTCACCCAAAGCGGCTACGGTGGCGTCATTACCGGCAACCACTTTCAGACCTGTGCATCGTCCCAATTCTTCCTGAACATTCACCACGCCCCAGCCCAGATTATCACAGATATGCACCACGCCGTCGCTGGTCACTGCGCCGGGAACGCCGATGCCGATACCCAGAATTTCCTCCGGAGCGATACCCTTTTCCTGCAAAAAATCTGCAATAGACGCGGCAATATCCGGCAGAATCCGGCTGCCGTGATCTTCTATATCCGTAGGGATCTCCCACTTGGAGAGCAATTCGCCCTCCCGGTGGAAAAATGCAATTTTCACCGTCGTGCCACCTAAATCCACACCGAATCCGTATTCCATCATCGCCACCTCCTCTTTTTTTGTATTATACAGCATTCTGCTGAAAATGCCACCGGTTTTTTATAAAATAGAGAGAAAGTATTATGTTATGCTTGCGAAAAATTCGATTTTGTTGTAACATATATTATATAATCTGGAAAGGATGGCGTACTTATTATGATTAAAGTAGACATTTCCAACATTTGGGGAGAACTTTCCCTTCCCGAACTGCTGAACGCAGAGAAGGAAGTCTTTGACGCCCATATGACCCTGACAGAGGGCAATGGCGCCGGCAATGATTTTCTCGGCTGGCTGCATTTGCCTGTCAATGAGGAGACCGAGGAGATCCGCCGTATTCAGGCTGCTGCCAAGCAGATCCGGTCGGATTCCGATGTGTTTGTGGTCATCGGTATCGGCGGCTCTTACTTAGGCCCTCGGGCTGCCATTGAACTGATGCAGGGCTGCAATCACAACATCGGAAAGGGCAAGGGTAACCCCCAGATTTACTACGCAGGCAACACCCTGTCCACCCGTGCGTGGAATGAACTGCAGCGTCTGCTGGAGGGCAAAGATTTCTCCATCGCCATCATCTCCAAATCCGGCACCACCACCGAGCCTGCCATCGCTACCCGCGCTCTGCGCTGGCTGCTGGAGCGGAAGTACGGCACCGAGGGCGCTAAGAAGCGCACCTACGCTATCACCGACCCGGTCAACGGCGCCCTGCGGCAGATGGCCAC
>JAZSRS010000180.1:0-17921 GCA_045538595.1 Faecousia sp.
GATAAAGAGGATCTTAGAGGTATTCACAGGGATCGTCTCCTCCTGGGGGTGTTTTCTACCACCCTGAGGCGGAACATTTGCAACAGTGCCTTCCAGAATCTTCAGCAAGGCTTGCTGCACACCCTCGCCGGATACATCCCTAGTGATAGAAGTGTTTTCGCTCTTGCGGGCAATTTTGTCAACTTCATCAATATAGATGATACCTCTTTCAGCCCGGTCCAGGTCAAATTCTGCTGCCTGCAATAAGCGAACTAAAATATTTTCTACATCGTCGCCCACATAGCCTGCCTCTGTCAGAGTGGTAGCATCTGCGATGGCAAAGGGTACATCTAAGAGTTTTGCCAGTGTCTGGGCAAACAGGGTTTTACCGGAGCCGGTGGGCCCGATCAGCAGGATATTACTCTTTTGCAGTTCAACATCTGTTTCTGTGGCAAGGAAAATACGTTTATAATGGTTGTAAACCGCAACAGAAAGGGCGATCTTTGCTTCATCCTGACCGATGATATAGGTGTCCATATAGGACTTGATCTCGGCAGGCGTAGGGAGTTTTTCCAAACCTTCAGCGCTGCACCGGTCTTCCTGCAGTAGATCGCAGCAGGCCTGAACGCAATCACTGCAGATGTATACGCCGGGACCGGCGATCAATCTTGCTTCAGTCTCTCGCTTGCCGCAAAAAGAACAGCATATGGACAATTCTTCTGTTTTAGCCATAAGATGTCCGCCTTTCTGCTTTAGTGTCTGTCAAGTACCCGATCAATAATGCCAAATTCCTTGGCTTCTTCCGATGTCATAAAATTATCCCGCTCGCAGGCATCTGTGACCTCTTCTACGGTTTTGCCGGTCTTTTCGGCTAAAATACGATTCATGCGAGCCTTAATGGTTTCCAAGCGTTTCATATGAATAGCCATATCGGTGATTTGACCCTGTGTACCTGCGGAGGGTTGATGGATCATAATTTCTGCATTGGGCAAAGCCATACGCTTACCCTTAGTGCCGGCAGCCAGCAGGAATGCGCCCATAGATGCAGCCATACCTACGCAAATGGTTGCAACATCACACTTGATGTACTGCATAGTGTCATAAATGGCCATACCGGCAGTCACGCTGCCACCGGGGCTATTGATATAGAACTGAATGTCCTTATCAGGATCTTGTGCTTCCAAATATAGAAGTTGGGCAACTATCAAACTAGCCGTTGTGTCATTGACTTCTTCGGACAGAAAGATAATACGGTCGTTGAGCAGCCGGGAGAAAATATCATAACTGCGCTCTCCCCGGCTGGTCTGTTCTACAACATAGGGTACTAAACTCATGGTCATGTCTCCTTTCAGAATGTGAAACATTTTAACCATTTATTGGAATATTTATTCCTCGGTCTTTTCTTCGACTGCTTCTTCAACCTTCTCTTCGGTCTTCATTGCAGGTTTCTTTCTGGGCTTCTTCTCACCCTTAGGCGCAACAGCAACAGCAGATTCTACGATCACCTGAATGGCCTTACGGGTTTCCAGGCTAGTCTTGAGTTCCTCAGCAGGAACCATGTCCTTGATCTTCTCAACATCCATATCGTACTGCTTAGCCATGGATTCGTACTCGGCATTCATGTCTTCGTCGGACACGGTAATGCCCTCAACTTCTACAATCTTAGCCAGAGTAACATTTGCCTTGGCCTGCTTTTCAGCAGCGGGACGGAAAGCGTTCCGCATACCAGCCATATCGCCGCCCATCATCTTGGCGTACTGTTCCATAGAGTAACCGCTCATCTGAAGTTGATAACCAAAGCGCTCCATCTGATTGTCCAGTTCCATTTCGATCATGGAGGCGGGCATATCAACTGTGGTGTTCTCAGCGGCCTTGTCAACACAAGCCTGCTCGAAAGCGTTGTCGATCTGCTTCTGTGCAGATTCCAAAGCCTTTGCGCGAATATCTGCTTTCAGGTCTTCCAGAGTCTCAAACTCAGAAACATCCTTTGCAAATTCATCACCCTGTGTAGGAACATTGGTAGCAGTGACCTTGTTAACCTTTACATGGAACACAACAGCCTTGCCGGCCAGTTCAGCATGATAGTCTTCAGGGAAAGTGATGTCAATATCCTTTTCTTCGCCAGCAGACATACCGACGACCTGCTCCTCAAAGCCGGGAACAAAGGAGTAGGAGCCCAACTTCAGATCAAAGTTATCGCCCTTGCCGTCGTTAAAGGGAACGCCGTTGTCAAAGCCTTCAAAGTCGATGTTGACAGTGTCGCCCATCTCTGCAGCGCGATCAACGGTTTCAGTAGAAGCAACATTCTGAGCCATACGATCCAATTCAGCTTGCACCTGCTCGTCGGTAACAATTGCCTTAGCCTTTTCAATCTTCAGGCCCTTGTAATCGCCCAGAGTGACTTCGGGGTATACATCGGTGGTCAGAGTCAAGGTAACAATGCCTTCCTCGGAAATATCCATATCGGTCAGGCTGGGACGGCCAACAGCCTTCACATCCTGCTTTACAACGGCGAAATCATAGACCTCGGGGAAGATCTCTTCCAGGCCATCTTCATAAAATACGTGAGCGCCGTACATAGATTCGATCATCTTGCGAGGAGCCTTGCCCTTGCGGAAACCAGGGATCGCGATGTTCTTGCGAGCCTTCAGATATGCCTTCTGCACACCGGATTCCATCAGTTCCTTGTCGATCTCTACGACGATGGTAACTTTGTTGCCGTTTCTTTCGTTACTCTTGATGTTCATAATATATCCTCCCAAATGTCAGGCTGTCAGGCAGCCTATAATATACATTTTTTGTATCCGAACTATATTAGCAAAAATAATTACAAATGTCCATACTTTTCTTTGTTTTTTCTTAAAATATCTTGTGGGGCTTAAAATTAAGACGATCTGCAGATACCAGTGTATAGTGAATGCCGTCCCACTGACCTTCCATTGCCAGTCCGTGGCTTGCTCCGTGTAGGTGTCCATAGTAGCATTGCCGCACGTTGTAGGCCTTAAGAAGATCAAGGATTTCCTTGCATTCGTATCCTTTATATTGCGGCGGATAATGCAGAAAAACAAGTTTCGGAAGGTCACCTGCAGACTTTAAGGAAGATTCCAAACGGAGCAATTCCCGCTTGAAAATTTTCTCATCGTGGGAACTTCCCCGCTGTTCTTCAAAAAACCATCCCCGGGTGCCACACAAGGCATATCCATTATATTCGTAGCAATTATTGTTCAGAATCCATTGATTCGAGAAGTTGTGTTCGCTGCAGAACTTGTAAAATTTTGCCGATGTACTCCACCAATAATCGTGGTTTCCTTTCACAATAATTTTTTTTCCGGGAATTTGATCGATCCAAGCAAAATCTTCCTGCGCATCCTCAAGGCTTAAGGCCCAAGACAGATCGCCTAGCAAAACAGTGGTATCTTCCGTGGTGATGGTAGATATTCCCTCTTTTAATTTATCCATATATCCGGCCCACGCACCGCCAAATATATCCATAGGTTTTGAGGTGCTTAAACAAAGGTGCAGATCTCCGATTACATACAGTGCCATGCAATTTCTCCTCTGTTCAGTTAGGCCGTTGCCCGGCGAGAATCATGGTATGCTTATTTACACCTGTTTTCGAACGGTAGTCTTGCAACCCTGCATAAGCCAGCGCAGCATCCGGTGCGATGCGGTACTGATTGGCGCTAAACATATTGGCTACAACAGAATCAATACGGTCATTGCTTACAACCGCAACAAACAGTTCGTTAACTAAGGCTTGAATATGCTCCTCTTTAATCAGGTAAGGAGCATGTTTTTGAGCGGATTCCAGCATATGAAATACCTCTGCGCTGCCATAGGTATGATAGATCAGACATTCCAGATAATCCGGAGTACCTGTTCCGAGCGTGTACTCCCCCCTATTAACAAGATCCCACAAACGATTATCATGGTTGCAGACACAAACAATACGGTTGACCGGCAATCCCATTCTTTTGGCATAAAGAACCGCTACCAAATCAGCATAGTCGTCTGTCGGCAACGCAACATCCAGACCATCTGCATCAGATTCAATGCTACAACACAATCCAAAAAATAATGAAATTTTAATTGCAATATAGACCCAGCCTGTAGGTACGGACCGTTGTTTTGTCAGCAAAAAATGAATGTTCTCCATAATATTTTGAATGCTACCGGCAGGGTTATGATATGCCTCGACGAATATTAAACGCTGGGAGATATTGGAAATGATGATTGCGTCGTTTCCAATGGCGTTTTGGATATCACTACCGCTTAGATCGGTGTCAAAAAATATGTTTAGTATATGCGCAATGTTTTCCACCAAAGATCCTGTCTTGAATGCGGAAATATCCGCTTCCGATAATACAGGCATGCGGAACGGCGCAAAAAACCCGCCATCAGGCGCTTTATCGGCAAATAAAGCTCGGTGCGCAGTGTGGGTTTCAATTTTATTTCTTGTACTTACATAGAGCATTTTCTAATCACTCCCAATGCGTTGTTCCAGTAAATGTTCTCAATTGATTTCTGGTTTAATCCTCTTTCGGCTAGTCTTTCTGCGATCTTTCCGTAATCTTCAACACCGGATATGCCGACAGGCAGCCGTTCAATACCATCAAAATCCGAACCCAGCGATACATGCTGATCATCACCTGACAGATTCAAAAAATGGAAGATATGATCACAGACGGTATCAACAGTAGCGTTATTTCCTAGGAAATCTGGATACAGATTGATGCCTACTGTTCCGCCGGTTTTGCAAATTGCCAAATACATCTCATCGGTTAAGTTCCGGGGATGATTCCATAAAGTACGGCTATTGGAATGAGAGGCAATGATCGGTTTCTCGGTTATATCCATAATATCCCAGAATGCTTCGTCGCTGATGTGGCTCACATCAACCGCCATACCCACATTTTGCGCATTACTTACATATTCTCTGCCCTGTTCTGTCAGGCCGCCTCCGGTTACACAGGAGCCTGTTAACGGGTTTTGCTCGTTCCAACTGAGGGTCGTCAACCGAAAGCCGATCTTATACAAATCCTCCAGCAGATCATAATTATAATCAAATCCTGCAGGCCCTTCGATCGTCAGCAAAGCAGACATTTTACCCAGCCTTCTATTTTCCTCAATATCATCCGCAGAATATACAAGAGATATGACATCACTGTTCTTTTCTACTTCCTGCAAAATGGCCGCCAATTCCCGTTCAAATAGGCCAAATACCGATAAATTGGCAGGAAGTTTCTCGTCCGGAGAGGTATAGCACGCAAAACACTGGCAGTATCCGTTGTGTTTTTTGGCTCTCTCCAGATCAAAATGTCCATGATTGCTCCGAAGATCTCCAATGGTATCGAAATTTTTCCCTAAAAGAACAAGAGGCGTGTCGCAATGTAGGTCAAATATCGGGAATGTCATTGAAAAGCATCCTCCAAATGATGAATTTTCGGTTTTGTTGTAGATACCCCTTCCGGTGCATAGATTTCGATCACATCGAATCGGGGCTGCAATTCCGTGGGATATTGGGACAGATAGTGTTCTGCAGTTGTGCGAATGCGGTTTTGCTTGTGATAATCCACAAATTCCATTGCGCTGGCAAAATGATCATTCTTCCGTAATTTCACTTCCACAAAAACCAAATATTTTCGATCAGAAACGATCAAGTCGATCTCGCCAAATCGGCAGTGATACCCTGAAGCCAGCAGTTTATATCTTTTCTTTTGCAGATACGCAGCAGCAACAGATTCGCCCCAAGCGCCAACAAGATTATTTCGTCCCATACAGTTTCCTTAAAAAAGTCATACGGTGGATGGGACAAGGACCGTGTTCTTTAAGTGCAGCATAGTGGGCCTTTGTTCCGTAACCTTTATGTACATCAAATCCATAATCAGGATAGGCGTCAGCCATTTCCAGCATCAGGTCATCTCGTGAAACCTTCGCAAGGATGGATGCCGCGGCAATACTGGCGCTGCGTCCGTCACCGCCCACGACAGTCTCCACCGGAATGCCAAAGTCTTTCGCTCTGTTTCCGTCAATAAGCGCGAAATCTGCCTTGATCCCTAAGGCGTTGATGGCTCTCTCCATGGCTAAATAGGTGGCTTGCAGAATATTGATCTTGTCGATTTCCATATGGTCGGCAAAAGCAATTCCATAGGCAAGGGCCCTTTCGCATATAACAGGAAACAATTCCCTTCTTTTCTTATCGGTCAGTTTCTTGCTGTCATTCAAGCCGGGAATTTCAATTTTTGCCGGCAGAATCACTGCAGCAGCGCAAACCGGTCCGGCCAAAGGGCCGCGGCCGGCCTCATCCACGCCACAAATGAACCGGTATCCTTCGTCATAGTGTTTATCTTCAAATTCCCACATATTTGTCATACTGACTCCTCCGGCATTTCCAGGGTAAAATGACCTAATTTTCCAGAGCGGTATTCGTCCAGCAAAACTTTTGCCATACGCTCCGTGTGGATCTCTCCCCTTGCCAGGAGATAGCCCCGCTTTCTTCCAGCTTCCTCTAAAAGCATATAACCCGGCGTTCCGGGTTCACAATACACTTTATATCGCTCCAGCAGCGTGTGGGGATAGAATTTATGCAGCAGTTCCATCAGGCGGGCAGCAAGTTCTTCGATGTCGATGACACCCTCCTTGACTGCGCCGGTATATGCCAGCATCATACCTACATTGGGGTCTTCAAATTTGGGCCACAGGATACCGGGCGTATCCAGCAATAGCAATCCGTTTTCCACATTCACCCATTGCTTACCCCGGGTTACGCCGGGACGGTTTTCGGCTTTTGCGCCTTTTCTACCGGAGATCTGATTGATCAGGGTGGATTTGCCCACATTAGGGATACCTACAACCATCACTTTCAGGGCTTTATTCATACCCTTAGCGGCATTCCGCTCAATTTTTTCTTTTAGAACGGAACGGACGGCGGGTTGAAAACCGGAAATACCCTTCTTTGTTTTGCAATCGGTGGCAACGGCAGCATAACCCTTGCTGCGGAAATATAATATCCAGCGCTTGGTGGCCTCGTTGTCGGCAAGATCCATACGGTTTAACACAATGATTCTCGGTTTACTCCCGCAAATGGCGTCAATATCCGGATTTCTGCTGGAAATAGGAATTCTGGCATCCACAATTTCACATACGGCGTCAACCAGTTTCAGATCATTTTCGATTTGCCGCCGGGTTTTCGTCATATGGCCGGGATACCATTGTATATTCATTTTCTCCTGATCCATTACCACAATGCTCCAATTCTGTTGAATTCACGGTGTCCTGTATCCTGATCCACACCGGGAAATGCGATAAACAAGGCTCGGCCAAGCAACTCGCGACGGTCGATCATACCGATATCCTGACTTCTGCTGTCCAAGGAATCGTTGCGGTTATCTCCCATCACAAAAACACAGCCCTTTTCTACGACTACAGGAAATTGGACGCCCTCAAAAAGGTTTGTGGGCGTGTTGGTATAGGGCTCATCCAGAGCGACGCCGTCTACATATACGATTCCCTTGACAAAGTCGATATTTACCTCTTGCCCTTCTGTTGCAATTACACGCTTAATGATAGGCTCGCCATTCTTAAAGGTGGATTTGCTGGCAACAACAATATCTCCCTGTTCCGGCCTTCCGTAAAGCGTATTGCACAACAATATGATGCAATCTCCGTTTTTTAACGTCTGTTTCATAGACGGACCGGATACCACCACAATTCTGAAGAAAAGCATAAATACAAGCAATACAACTGCTAGACCATAGACAAGGTCGTGCAAATAAGAAAGAATTTCCTTTTGTTGTGCAGATCTATCTCTTTTCTCCAAGTTATCTAAATTTTCTACTGCCGGTTGTTCTTTGTTTTCCACTACACTACCTCCGGATAAAATAACATAATACTTTATCCTATTATAAACTATTTTGGAAAATAAAAAAAGAGGGTTACCCCTCTTTTTTTACGGAATTTTAAATTAAACTCTTTCCTTGATCTTTGCTGCCTTGCCGAAGCGTTCACGCAGGTAGTACAGTTTTGCACGGCGTACTTTACCCTTAGGAACGGTCTCAACACTGGCAATACGGGGAGAGTGAACAGGGAAAACCTTCTCACAGCCTACACCGTAACTGATACGACGAACAGTGATGGCCTCACCAATACCGCCGTGTTTGCGAGCAATAATGGTGCCTTCAAACACCTGGATACGCTCACGGGAACCTTCCTTAATGCGTACATGCACACGAACAGTGTCACCAACCCGCATTTCGGGCAGTTCTTCCTTCATGTACTGGCTAGACAGAGCCTTAACCAAATCCATATCTACGTCCTCCTTAATATTAGGCGTTCATACGATGGATGCCCGGAGATATGGCTTCCGGCATCGCAGAGGACTCACCTTGCTTTTTCAGACCGAGTTATTCTAGCATATTAAAAAACAAAAATCAAGTATTATTTTCTAAAAAATTACATATTCTTACGTATGTTTTGGATCATACTCGATTAAAAAAGAAAATAGCAGAAACCGCATTTGCGATTTCTGCTATTTTGGTCCGAGTTACTGGATTCGAACCAGCGGCCTCTTGAACCCCATTCAAGCGCGATACCAAACTTCGCCAAACCCGGATATTGCTTGCTTCTTTCGATAGCCACAGTATGATAACACACTCTGCAAAAAAAAGCAAGCACTTTTTTTAAAATTTTTATTCACCGATTTCTGTGCGGACAACCTTGCCTAAGTTCCATAATCTTACAACGCTTTCCTCTGCGGTTTTGCGTTCCTCGTCAGATTCATATTCCACATAAACGGTGTGTGCGCTGCACTGGGTGCATTCTACCTGAACATTCCATCCGCCCTCGTGCATCACAATACCGGCACCGCGACAGATGGGACAGTCCTCCAGTACATAATTAGGATTTACTTCCATGTTTACACTCCTTATCGAAATACAGTCAATGTTTCATCAAAGATTTCTATGCGTCTGAATGCAGCAAAATCCGGCTTCATATCCGGAAGATATTTCTCTATCGCCGATGCCAGCAGCACAGGATTCAAAGAGGGATTCTGACAACATACTATGCAGTCCAGAACAAGTTTATTATTAGTTGTCTGCACTTTCAGTTCCCGAATCATCGGGATAATATCCTGATCTTGTAATCCCCTCTTCCCTTTCTTGGAAACAACAAGTTCATTTTGAGAGAAAAGATTCTCAACGCTATTTTGTCCATTCTGGGGAATCCCGTTGTCATAAATTAAGTCAACCTGACAGTATAAATATGTCAGATTTTTTAATTTCCTGCCATCCTCATATACCTGCAGAACTTTGACACCCTCTGTAAAGGTTGCATTCAGTTTATCAAGCACCTCAGATGCATCAAAGGTATCTCCCTCTAAATCAAAATCAAGCAATTCACAAGAACTTTCTACACCTACAGAGAGCGGAAGCGCTATGGAAACAGAGGGGCGGGGATTAAATCCCTGGGTATGCGTTAAGGGAAGCCCTGCCCGTTTGAAGGCGCGCTGGAACACCCGCATCAAATCTAAATGGGAGATCCAAATGGCTCGCCCCTTTTTCTCGAATAAAAGTCTAGGCATCGCACTTTACCTCCCTCAGGAGACAATTTGCGCCGCAGCCACTGCATTTGTGTCTGCAGTCGGGTGTGTTCTCCCCTTTGTAAGCCTGTCTGCGTTCAGAGAGCAAGAATTTCTTCGTTACACCCACATCAATACTGTCCCAAGGCAAAAGTTCATTTTCTTCATAGCCACGGGTCGTATAGAATGTAGGATCAACACCGCACGCGGCAAAAGCGTCCAACCAGGCACTGTAGTTAAAATACTCATCCCAACCGTCAAGCCGTGCGCCGTTTTCTACCGCTTTTTCAATTACCGCACCCAAGCGTCGGTCACCACGGGCGGTCACAGCCTCCAGACGGCTGATGTCCGGAGTGTGGTAATTGTATTCAATAGACTTGGAGTAAAAATGATCTTTCAGCAAGCGGCAGCGGCGCAAATACTCTTCCGGTGTGATTTGCTTTTCCCACTGGAACGGCGTGTGAGGTTTCGGCACAAAGTAAGCCGTAGCCACATGGACACGAAGTCCCCGCTTTTTGTTGCTGGCGTTTTCTTTCCAGCACTGAATGATCTTATACACCAGTTCTGCAATGCCCAAAACATCCTCGTCGGTTTCTGTGGGCAGGCCGAGCATAAAATACAGTTTCACATTGTTCCATCCACCAGCAAAGGCGTTGGCGCAACTGGACAGGATTTCATTTTCTGTAAGGTTCTTGTTGATTACATCTCTCAGTCTCTGTGTGCCTGCTTCAGGCGCAAATGTCAGACCGCTCTTGCGCAATGTTTGCAGTTTTTGCATCAGTTCCCGGGAAAAGTTATCCGCTCTCAACGACGGTACAGATAGATTGATCCGATGACTTTCACAGTACGGAATCAGCATATCTGTCAGTTCCTTTAACTGACGGTAGTCCGATGTAGAAAGACTGGAAAGTGTGATCTCGTTGTGTCCAGAATCCTCCAGTGTTTCCACCGCCTGACGGTAAAGTGTCTCGGGATTCTTTTTGCGTACCGGTCTGTATGTAAAACCGGCTTGGCAGAAGCGGCAGCCGCGAATACAACCACGGAAAACTTCTAAATTGGCTCTGTCGTGGACGATCTCTGTGGATGCCACGATCGTCTTTGTTGGAAAATAGGCTTTATCCAAATCTTCAACGATACGTTTTTTTATCTTGGCAGGTGCGCCATCAGATACTTCAATTTTGGCAAGTGTTCCATCTTCATTATATATATGATTATAAAACGAGGGAACATACACGCCGGGAATATGAGATACCTCTTCCAAAAACTTTTCTTTGCACCAGTCTTGGGCCTTGGCGCGGTCATACAGGCTGACGATTTCTTCAGTCACCTCTTCGCCTTCTCCTAAGGAGAAAAAGTCAACAAAGTCAGCCAGTGGCTCCGGGTTATACGTGCAAACTCCTCCGGCAAAGACAATGTTCTTCAGACCGGTGCGATCTTTTGCGTGAAGTGGGATGCCTGCCAGATTGAGCATATTCAAGATGTTAGTATAACACATCTCATAACCGATGGTAAAAGCGATCATATCAAACACTTTTACCGGAGATTGACTCTCTAGGGCCCAAAGAGGCAAGTTGTTTTGACGCATTGCCTCTTCCATATCTCCCCAGGGGGCGAAAACACGCTCGCACCACACACCGTCCATCTGGTTCATGATTCCGTAAAGAATCCGCATACCTACATTAGACATGCCGATTTCATAGGTGTCCGGAAAGCAGAATGCAACTCTGACACGCACATCAGAAAGATCTTTTTTGATTTCATTATACTCTCCACCAGTGTATCGTGCAGGTTTCTGCACCGTGGGAAGAATCCGCTGCAATAATTCTGTCATAGTCTAACCTCGCAGATCATAAGTATGTCTATTGTACCCTTTTATTTCTCTATTTGCAAGGTGTATTTCTGCTTTTGATCCACAATCCGCAGGTAATGAATATTGGTAATATACCCAAATTCAAAAAGAATGCCGTATATATAGAGAACGCTGTAATCATACATAGAAATATAATTTGGGAATAATAAAATGTATGTGGTTGCATTACAATTTGTAACGCCCTACCCCCATCGAGGGGATATATAGGTAATAAATTATATAATGATAGCATCCAACAGCAAACTGCAATTTTAGGAATATAGCGCTGAAGAAATATTGGCAACATTCCAAGGATCGGACCGCTTAAGATACAAAACAATCTTTTATAAGTAGAAAGATTTCCGCATTCCATTTCTGCACCGCCAATGCCAACTGTTATGGAATTTATCTTTTCACCGCAAAGACTAACTGCCAGCCAATGACAACATTCATGTATAGCAACGGATATGAGCCATGCGGAGAGCCACGGCAGTGGAACAGCAAGTAAAAGTACGGTAAAGAACAAATAGGAATAGGGACTGATAAAAAACTTCATATATTGTGATAAAATTCTTCATATTCTATTAATATCTGTGAGATATGATATCTTCACAGAACGCAAAAAAGGAGTCTTTCAGGGACTCCCCCGCTGCAATTTGGTCCATCATTTCCGAAAAGGCAGCGGTTGTTACCTGCGGATCGCCCGGGATCATTAATTGATAAATTGACTCTCTTGTGGTTATGTACAGTCCAATAATTAAAATCAGTGATACAATTAAAATAATAGGTGTTTTTTTACTTTGATATTTTTCTGTAGGGTATCGCTTGGTTAGTTCAGGATTATATTCTACAGTGTATCCCATATAGTGTTCCTCCAGTCCACGGAAGCATTTATCTGTAAATAATATGAAATAGATGTACTGCACTTGACAACCTTTGAAAATTTCACTATAATACAACAGTCTATCGGGGTGTGGCGAAGTTTGGTATCGCGCTTGGTTCGGGTCCAAGAGGCCTCGGGTTCAAATCCCGACACTCCGACCATAAACACCCGGTATTGGATGATCATGCCGGGTGTTTCCCTTGTTTTCAACACGACGAGGCATGCTGTATGCAAATATACACAAAATAAAATTGTTTTTTCGCAATTTTTGGATAAATATTGTGTTGAAATCCAACGATACCTATGGTATAATGCTTTAATATAGTAAATTGATTACGATGCGCTTACTACAAATATTCAACCGATGACCCATTATATGTGTTCATAGGTTTCTGATTTAGGAAAGGAAAGACAATATGAATTCCAAAACTTTATTGTACATTTTAAAAAGAATTGCGCTGGCGATTCTAACGGTTTGGATTGTTATTACCGTAACATTCTTTGTTACCCGCGCTGTTCCCGGTGGCCCCTTCCTTGGTGAAAAGGCCCTTTCTGCCGAAGCAGAGGCCGCATTGAATGCGAAATACGGTTTGGATAAGCCGGTATTTGAACAGTACACCACTTATCTGAAGGATATCGTGACCCGCTTGGACTTTGGTCCCAGCCTGAAAAACCGTGGTCGTACGGTTATGGATATCATTGTCACAGGTATGAAGGTTTCTGTGAAGTTGGGTCTGATTGCTGCAGGTTGCGCAACTGTGACCGGTGTTGTTCTTGGTGCGATTGCAGCACTTCGTCGGAATAAGATCATCGACAAGATCATTATGGTAATCACAACAGCATTCGTTTCTATGCCCTCCTTTATTATGGGCACGTTGCTTTTGCTGCTCTTTGCGTTAAAATTACGCTGGGTACCGGCTAACGGCGCGATGGAAGGCGGCCTTATTCTCCCGGTCATCACACTTGCCCTGTACCCCACCGCTTATATCACCCGTTTGACCAGGTCTTCCATGTTGGATGTCTTGGGTCAGGACTATATTCGTACTGCACGCGCTAAGGGCGTATCCGGTGTTAAGATCATCTTCGGTCATGCTCTGAAGAACTCTTTGATCCCTGTCATTACCTATTTGGGACCGATGCTGGCCTATATTGTTACCGGTTCTCTGGTTGTTGAGCAGATCTTTGCTGTCAACGGTATCGGTAGAGCATTTGTAGGTTCCATTACAGACCGTGACTACCCCCTGATTATGGGTACTACGATTGTTTTGGCAACTTTAATTGTTGTTATGAATCTGATCAGCGACATTATGTACAAGGTCGTCGATCCCAGAATTACTTTGGAGTAAGGAGGTGCATCCATGAAAATAAAGAAATACCCTTTCCCCATGCCGACTATGCATGTGGACGTGGATGACTTCATTCCTGCTACAAGTGAAGAAAAGGCATATATGGTGCAGATGCGTCCGTCCAGCACCTTCTTCAAAGACGGTGTAAAACGGTTGTTGAAGAACAAAATCGCAACTGCAAGTTTCATTATCGTGATTTTGATTACTCTCACATCTGTTTTCCTGCCTATGTTCTGGCCTTACTCCTATGATCAGATGTTGGGTGTGACTCCGGGTCGTCCCGTGGATCCTTCCTTTAACAACTTGGCTCCCTTTACCTACGGTACAACCGAGCAGCAGTGGCTGGAGGAAGGTTATTCCGTATTCCCCCACATTTTTGGCACTGACTCTCAGGGTCGTGATTACTTTATTCGTGTTGTATACGGCGCAAGAATTTCTCTTGCTGTTGGTTTCTTCGCCAGTATCATTGTTTTGATCATTGGTATGACCATTGGTTCTGTGGCAGGTTATATTGGCGGTAAAGTCGATATTATTATCATGCGAATCGTTGATATCATTTATTCTCTGCCTGATACACTGATGGTTATCTTGCTGGCATCTGTTATGAAGGTTGCTTTGGGCGATGCTATAGAGGGTACAATGCTTGAAAAACTTGGCGGAAATATGATTTCCCTGTTCCTTGTCTTTGCCCTTCTGTACTGGGTGTCTATGTCCCGTTTGATCCGTGGTCAGATTCTTTCTCTCCGTGAGCAGGAGTATGTCCTGGCCGCTAAGTCTGCCGGCGCAAAGCCTCGTTGGATCATTACCAAGCACCTGATCCCCAACTGTATCAGTGTTGTCATCATTTCTACTGCATTGCAGATTCCCAGCGCTATCTTTACCGAGAGTTACCTGTCTTTCTTGGGTCTTGGCGTAAATGCTCCCATGCCCTCTCTCGGTTCTCTCGCATCCGATGCTTTGAACGGCATCACCTCTTATCCCTACCGTCTTGTGATCCCTGCAGTCGTGATCAGCCTCATCGTTCTTTCCTTAAATCTGTTCGGTGACGGTCTCCGCGACGCATTCGATCCCAAACTTAAGAATTAATGAAAGGAAAACGTTAAGTTATGGCATTACTTGAAGTGCGTGATTTGCACACTGCCTTTACAACTCCTGCAGGTACTGTTAATGCGGTTAACGGCGTATCCTTTAATCTGGAACGCGGAAAAGTTCTCGGTATTGTTGGCGAATCCGGTTCCGGAAAGTCCGTTACTGCATATTCTATAATGCAGATCCTTGAGAAAAATGGCAAAATCGTTTCCGGCTCTATTAAATTGGATGGTCAGGAGTTAGTTGGTGCAGACGAAAAGGTTATGAAATCTGTTCGCGGCAACAAGATTTCCATTATCTTCCAGGATCCTATGACTTCCTTAAATCCCACCTACACCATCGGCCACCAGTTGATGGAAGCCATTATGCTTCATACCCCCCGCAACAAGAAGCAGGCTTGGGATCGTGCTGTTGAAATGCTCCGTCTTGTTAATGTGAACGAGCCAGAAAAGCGCATGAAGCAGTATCCTTACGAGTTCTCCGGCGGTATGCGCCAGAGAGTGATGATCGCAATGGCTTTGGCTTGTGAGCCTGATATTCTGATTGCCGACGAGCCCACTACGGCTTTGGACGTTACCATCCAAGCACAGATTCTGGAACTGATGCAGAGTCTACAAAAGGAACTGGGTATGGCAATCATTATGATCACTCACGACCTGGGCGTTGTTGCTCAGATGTGTGACGAAGTAATCGTCATGTATGCCGGTTCTATTTGTGAGCAAGGTACTGCTGATGAGATCTTCTACAACCCCTGCCACGAATATACCAAGGGTCTGATGCGTTCCATTCCCACCGTAAATAATGATGATGAGCGCTTGGAGCCTATCTCCGGCACCCCCATCGATCTTCTGAATATGCCTGCCGGCTGCCCCTTTGCTCCCCGCTGTGATGCGGCAATGAAGATCTGCCTTAAGCATAATTGTGAGCGTATGGAAATCAACGAAAATCATGCTGCAGCCTGCTGGGCCAATGTTAAAAATGCTATGGAAGGCGGTGAGGAAGCATGAACAAGATAGAGAATTTGGTTGAAGTAAAAAACTTAAAAGAATACTTCAATATCAACACCGGCATGTTTTCCTCTAAGCCTCTGAAGGCTGTAGACGATGTTTCCTTCGCTATTCGTAAAGGTGAAACATTAGGTCTTGTTGGTGAGTCCGGCTGTGGCAAAACTACTGTTGGACGTACAATCCTGCACCTGTATAAGCCTACCGCCGGTGAAATCTGGTTTAAAGGAAAACAGATTGTTACCAAGCATGATGTTGCAGAATTCCGTAAGAAGACCGCTATGGTTTTCCAGGATCCCTACTCCTCCCTGAACCCCAGAATGACTGTTTCTGATATTATCGGTGAGCCTTTGGATGTTCACAAAGCCTACAAAGACAAGAAAGAACGGATGGAAATGATCCTTTCTATGATGTCTAAGGTTGGTTTGAACTCCGAACACGCCAGCCGTTATGCTCACGAATTTTCCGGTGGTCAGCGTCAGAGAATCGGTATTGCCCGTTCCTTGGTAACGAACCCTGAGTTCGTGGTGTGTGATGAGCCGGTTTCCGCACTGGACGTTTCCATTCAGGCTCAGGTCATCAATATGTTCGACGAACTGCAAAGTGAGATGGATCTGACTTATCTGTTTATCGCTCACGACCTGTTGGTTGTCCGTCATATTTCAGACCGAATTGCCGTTATGTACCTTGGCAAACTGGTGGAATTGGCAGATGCTAAGGAAATCTACGATCATCCCCTCCACCCCTACTCTAAGAGCCTTATGTCTGCTGTGCCTGTGCCTGATCCCAAGGTTGCAAGAGCCAGCCAGCGTATCGTCCTTGGCGGTGATATTCCCAGTCCGTTGAATGCGCCTTCCGGCTGTCCCTTCCGCACCAGATGTCCCTATGCAACCGATGCGTGCGCTGAGGTGATGCCTGAATTGAAGGAACTCTCCCCCGGACACTTTGTTGCCTGCCACAGAGCCGAGGAAATCAACTAAGGCCGGCATAAAAAATGTTTCGTCGCTGATTTTGGTGTGCCGTACCGAAACAGCTATGAATATTAATGCGAAAAAGAATTCCCAACTCAAATTCAAGAAAGGAAAATGAAAAGATGAAGAAACTGTTTGCATTGCTTCTGGCAGTTGTGATGGTTCTGAGCCTGGCCGCTTGCGGCAAGAAGCCCGCTCCCAATCAGGGCGGCGAGAACAACAACGGCGCTACCACTGCTACTGTCAAACCCACCACTCCCGAGGAGATCGAGGCTGCTAATGCTGAGATCCGTTTCGCTCTGGGCCTGCTCCTGGATCGTAACTACATTGTAGAGTCTGTCGCTCAGGGCGGCCAGACTCCTGCTAACACCTTTGTTGCTGACGGCATGGCTGACAATAACGGCGGTAACTTTGCTCTGAACTCCAATGACGGCAAGGGCTACTACAGTGTTGATAAGGCTGATTTCCAGGCTAACTTCGACAAGGCTGTTACCATCCTGAAGAAGTACTACGACTTCGATGGCACTAAGTTCACCAACGCTCCCACTATCAAGTACCTGTACAACACCGGTGATGCCCACAAGGTTATCGGTGAGTACATTCAGAGCGCTTTGGCTACCGTAGGCATCACCATGACTATGGAAAACCAGGAGTGGAACACCTTCCTGAACACCCGTAAGGACGGCAACTACTCCGTCGCTCGTAACGGTTGGGTTGCTGACTACACCGATCCCATCTGCTTCCTGGATATGTGGATCAGCGGTTCCGGCAACAACGACGTTCAGTATGGCAAGGGCGCACACGCCAACCTGAAGATCTACAGCCTGGACCTGACTTCCTTCGGTCTGGACATCAAGGTTGAAAAGGGCACCTGGGCTGAGACCTATGACGTCCTTATTACTGAGATCAAGAAGTGCTCCGACACTGAAAAGCGTTATGCAATGATGCACTTGGCAGAAGACATGCTGATGGCTACCGGTTGTCTGACTCCTGTTTACTACTACACCGACCTGTACATGATCAACTCCAAGGTTGAAGGCTTCTACTCCATCCCCTTGGGTTACAAGTTCTTCCAGGGCACCACTGTTGACGGCAAGGGCGATTCCCTGTCCGTTTGCTTGGCTTCCGAGCCCGACACTCTGGATCCCGCTCTGAACTCCGCAGTTGACGGTGCTACCATGCTGGTTCACCTGTTCGCAGGTCTGGCTAAGTGGCAGCAGAAT
>JAZSRS010000045.1:0-1916 GCA_045538595.1 Faecousia sp.
TCTTTTGACCATCGCGTTTCCTATTATGATCATGAATGTGCTGCAATCGTTGTTCAACATCGTGGATATGACGGTGTTGAAACAATACGACACCGACGGTATGTCGGTAGGCGCGGTAGGCGCTTGCGGCACGCTGATTACCCTGATTTCCAATTTGGTGATTGGCATTGCCACCGGCGCCAATGTGGTGGTAGCAAAGCACTTGGGCAGAAGAGATTCTCTTCATACAGAACAGGCCGCGGGTACAGCCATTGCGGTTGCCATTACCGCAGGTCTCATTCTCACAGTTGTGGGTGTCAGTTGCGCAAAGGTGTTTCTGCGGTGGATGAACTGCCCGGAAGAACTCCTATCTCGCGCAGTACTGTATTTCCAACTGTACTTTATGGGTATCCCCCTTCTGATGGTCTATAATTTCTGCTCCGCAATTCTTCGGTCTTCCGGCAATTCCGGGCAGATTATGACAATATCTCTTGCAGGTGGCGTGGCTGCAATGGCGTTTTGTATAACCTGTGCAATGCCACCTCTCTTGCGGTGTTGCCCTATGTCAGCCAAAATATTGGCGCCGGCAATGTAAAACGGGCAACCCAGTCAATATGGAAGGGCATTTGGATCACGGTGTGTATCGGCGCATTCTTTGGCGCTCTGTCTGCCATCTTCTCCCGGGAGTTGTCCGGTATTATGTCCGACGACCCGGTGGTGATTGAATATTCCCACCAAAAGATGGTGATTATCTCCAGCACCTACTTTATCTGCGGTATCAACGATATTTTCTGCGCGGCGCTGCGGGGTATGAACAGACCTACTGTGCCGACTGTTGCCACTTTGGTCTTTATGTGCGCATTCCGCTTTCTGTGGGTGTATGTGATCTTCCCGCTGGTTCCCAACCTGACTTTCTTGTATCTGGTGTGGCCCATCGGCTGGATTCTTTCCATCATTACTTTGCTGATGGCATATTTCCCCACAGTCAGAAAGCAAAAACTGGAACATCCGGAAGTGCCGGCAATCAGTTGATAAAAATCCCCCCTGTGTGATAGCACACAGGGGGATATCTTTTTGCTTTCTTATACGCCGGAGTAAGCAGCGAAACCTGCGTCTACAGGCAGTACCACGCCGGTGATGGCGGAAGCAGACTTGTCGTCGCACAGGAACAATGTTGCGCCGATCAGTTCGTCAGCGTCTACGAAACGGCCGGTGGGAGTGCCGTTCAGGATCTTGGCGGAACGGGCAGTGGGCGTGCCGTCGTCATTGAACAGCAGAGCCTTGTTCTGAGCAGATACCAGGAAGCCGGGGGCGATGGCATTGCAGCGGATGCCGGTGCCGGCAAAGTGGGTAGCCAGCCACTGGGTGAAGTTGGAGATACCGGCCTTGGCAGCGGAATAGGCGGGGATCTTGGTGAGAGGAATGTAGGCGTTCATAGAAGAGATGTTCAGGATCGCGCCCTTCTTCTTTTCTACCATATCCTTGGCAAACACTTGTGTGGGAAGCAGAGTGCCCTGGAAGTTCAGTTTGAACACGAAGTCCACGCCGCTGGCTTCTAAGTCAAAGAAGGACTTACCGCCCTCTTTTGCCTCGTGCTGATACTCGTTGTCGGTGGTTGCCCGGGGGTTGTTGCCGCCGGCACCGTTGACCAGAATATCACAAGCGCCCAGATCGGCCAAAACAGCCTGATGAACGGCTTCCAGAGACTCCGGCTCCAAAACGTTGGCCTTGTAGCCTTCGCAAATCAGGCCTTCAGCCTTCAGTTCGTCGGCCAGTTTTTTGACGGCTTCTTCGTTCAGGTCCAAAGCAGCAACTTTTGCACCGCTCTGAGCAAATGCGCGGGCCATCGCACCGCAGATCAGACCGCCTGCGCCGGTAACCACAACGACCTTACCGGTAAAGTCAATGTTAATGGGAAGATTCTGCATAATAAATTA
>JAZSRS010000032.1:0-5143 GCA_045538595.1 Faecousia sp.
CACCCAGATGCCCTTGGTGGTCTTACAGTCGTGCTCCCGGATGATGACATCCTGAGAAACGTCGACCATTCGGCGGGTCAGGTAGCCGGAGTCAGCGGTACGCAGAGCGGTATCGGCCATGCCCTTTCGAGCGCCTCTGGAGGAGATGAAGTACTCCAGGACGGACAGACCCTCACGGAAGTTTGCCTTGACGGGGATCTCGATGGTACGGCCGGAGGTATCAGCCATCAGGCCGCGCATACCGGCCAGCTGACGGATCTGAGCCATGGAGCCTCGGGCACCGGAGTCAGCCATCATGTAGATGGGGTTGAACTTGTCCAGGTTGCCCTGCAGCGCGTCGGTGACATCCTTGGTGGTCTTCTCCCACTGCTGGACGGTCAGGCGGTAGCGCTCCTCGTTGGTGATGAAGCCCTGGCGGTAGAACTGGTCGATCTCCAGAACCACCTTCTCAGCCTCGGCGACGAGCTGGTACTTCTTCTCGGGAACCACCATGTCAGCGATGGAGACGGAGATAGCACCCTTGGTGGAGAACTTATAGCCCAGGGACTTCAGACGGTCCAGCATCTCGGTGGAGATGGTGAAGCCGTGCTTGCGGATACACTTGTCGATGATCTTGCCCAGCTGCTTCTTGCCGACCAGGAAGTCGATCTCCAGATCGAACTCGTGACCGGGAACGGTGCGGTCCACGAAGCCCAGATCCTGGGGGATCGGCTCGTTGTAGATCAGACGGCCAACGGTGGCGTTGATCACGCGGTACTGCATCTGGCCGTCGATCTCCTTGCCGTAACGGACACGGATCGGAGCGTGCAGGCCCACATTGCCATCAGCATAAGCGGCAATTGCCTCCTCCACGCTGGAGTAGTTCAGCATCGGACGGAAGGAAGCTGCCTGCTTGCCCTCGGCCTTGGCGGCCTTATTGGCGGCCACAAATTCATCTGCGTCCACCACGGTGTTCACCGGCAGGCCGGTCTCACCGGCATCGGTAACGAACACGGTCTCGGCACCCTTTTCTGCCTTACCCAAACGGGTGTAGGTCAGGTAGTAGGCACCAAGGATCATATCCTGGGTAGGCACGGTAACAGGCTTACCGTCCTGAGGACGGAGCAGGTTATTGGCCGAAAGCATCAGCATACGGGCTTCTGCCTGTGCCTCTGCGCTCAGAGGCACATGGATAGCCATCTGGTCGCCGTCAAAGTCGGCGTTAAATGCGGTACAGCAAAGGGGATGCAGTTTCAGCGCACGGCCCTCAACCAGGATAGGCTCAAAGGCCTGAATGCCCAAACGGTGCAAGGTAGGCGCACGGTTCAGCATAACAGGACGGTCCTTGATGATCTCGTCCAGTGCGTCCCAAACTTCGGTCTTGCCCTTGTCGATCATCTTCTTGGCAGACTTGATGTTGCTTGCCAAGCCGTCGGTTACCAGTTTCTTCATTACGAAGGGACGGAACAGTTCGATGGCCATTTCCTTCGGCACACCGCACTGATACAGTTTCAGTGCAGGACCGACAACGATAACGCTACGGCCGGAGTAGTCAACACGCTTACCCAGCAAGTTCTGACGGAAACGGCCCTGCTTACCCTTCAGCATATCAGAAAGGGACTTCAGCGCACGGTTATTGGCGCCGGTAACGGCGCGGCCGCGACGGCCATTGTCGATCAGGGCGTCAACAGCCTCCTGCAGCATACGCTTCTCATTGCGGACAATGATGTCAGGGGCGTGCAGTTGGATCAGTCTCTTCAGACGGTTGTTACGGTTGATCACCCGGCGGTACAGGTCGTTCAGGTCAGAAGTTGCGAAACGGCCGCCGTCCAACTGGATCATAGGACGGATATCAGGAGGAATAACGGGCAGCACATCCATAATCATCCAGGCAGGATTGTTGCCGGATTCCCGGAATGCTTCCACCACTTCCAGACGCTTCACCAGACGGAGTTTCTTCTGAGAAGAAGCGGTCTTCAGTTCCTCGCGGAGTTGTACGGACAGTTCTTCCAGATTGATATCTTCCAGCAGTTTCTTCACTGCCTCGGCGCCCATACCGGCCTGGAAATCGTCCTCGTACTTTTCACGCATATCCCGGTATTCCTTCTCGGAGAGTACCTGATTCTTGGTCAGAGGTGCGTCGCCGGGATCGGTCACGATATAGGAAGCAAAGTACAGAACTTTTTCCAGTACCTTGGGACTGATATCCAGAATCAGACCCATACGTGAAGGAATGCCCTTGAAGTACCAGATGTGGCTGCAGGGGGCTGCCAATTCAATATGGCCCATACGCTCACGACGGACCTTGGCCTTGGTAACTTCTACGCCGCAGCGGTCGCAGACCTTGCCCTTATATTTGATTTTCTTATACTTACCGCAGTGGCACTCCCAGTCTTTGGTGGGTCCAAAGATCTTTTCGCAGTACAGGCCGTCCCGCTCCGGTTTCAGGGTACGATAGTTGATGGTCTCCGGCTTTTTTACTTCGCCGTAGGACCAACTCCGGATCATCTCCGGAGATGCAATACCAATTTTAATAGCATCAAAGGTGGCATCTGCCATAACGAAAGCCTCCTTATTCTTCATCTGCGCCGAATGCATCGGAATTCTCCTCTGCATCGTCATAAATACCTTCAGGACTGTCCTCGTCGATCACAAAGCCGGCTTCCAGCACTTCCTCAGTGCTGCCAACCAACTGGGCGTGATGCTCGGTGTAGACGATATCCTCATCTTCATCCTCGTCCTTCAGTTCGATCTCGTTACCGGCTTCATCCAGCACACGGATATCCAGACACAAAGCCTGCAGTTCCTTGACCAGAACCTTGAAGGATTCGGGAACGCCGGGAGTGGGAATATTGCTGCCCTTAACGATGGCTTCGTAGGTCTTGACACGACCGGTGACATCGTCGGACTTGACAGTCAGGATCTCCTGCAAGGTATAGGCTGCGCCGTATGCCCCCAGAGCCCAGACTTCCATTTCGCCGAAACGCTGGCCGCCGAACTGAGCCTTGCCGCCCAAGGGCTGCTGGGTAACCAGTGCGTACGGACCGGTGGAACGAGCGTGGATCTTGTCGTCAACCAGGTGGTGGAGTTTCAGGTAGTAGGGATAGCCAACGGTAACGGGATTATCGAAAGGCTCACCGGTACGGCCATCGTAGAGAATGGTCTTGCCGTCCTCACGGAGGCCTGCCAGTTTCAGTGTATCCCGAATGTCCTTTTCGTCTGCGCCGTCAAATACGGGGGTAGCAACCTTCCAGCCCAAGGCCTTGGCTGCATAGCCCAAGTGAACTTCCAAAACCTGTCCGATGTTCATACGGGAGGGAACGCCCAGGGGGTTCAGCACCACATCCAGCGGTGTGCCGTCAGGCAGGAAGGGCATATCTTCTTCAGGCAGAACACGGGAAACAACGCCCTTGTTACCGTGGCGGCCGGCCATCTTATCGCCCACGGAGATCTTACGCTTCTGGGCAATATACACGCGGACGGACTTGGTAACGCCGGGTGCCAATTCGTCGGAATTTTCCTTGGTGAACACCTTAACATCCACAACAATACCACTCTCACCGTGAGGCACTTTCAAAGAGGTATCCCGGACTTCTCTTGCCTTCTCACCGAAGATGGCACGGAGCAATCTTTCTTCGGGGGTCAGTTCGGTCTCACCCTTGGGGGTAACCTTACCCACCAGATAATCGCCGGAACGAACTTCGGCGCCGATGCGGATAATGCCGTTTTCGTCCAGATCCTTCAGGGTATCTTCACCAACATTGGGAATGTCCCGGGTGATTTCTTCCGGTCCCAACTTGGTATCTCTTGCTTCGGTCTCGTGTTCCTCAATGTGGATAGAGGTGAACACATCTTCCCGAACCAGACGCTCGTTCAGCAGAATGGCGTCCTCGTAGTTGTAACCTTCCCAGGTTACGAAGCCGATCAGCACGTTCTTACCCAGAGCCACTTCGCCGTTAGAGCAGGAAGGACCGTCAGCGATGATCTGCTCCTTGGTAACACGCTCGCCGACCACCACGATAGGCCGCTGGTTCACGCAAGTACCGGCGTTGGAACGGGCAAACTTGGTCAAACGCACGGTGGAAACTTCACCGTCGTCGTAGCAGATGGTAATTTCGTCAGCGGATACGGCAGTAACGACGCCGTCGCCGGTGGCCTTCAAACAAACCTCAGAATCCACGGCTGCGGCATGCTCGATACCGGTGGCCACGATGGGAGGCTCGGTGGTCAGCAGAGGCACAGCCTGACGCTGCATGTTGGCGCCCATCAGGGCACGGTTTGCGTCGTCGTTCTGCAGGAAAGGAATGAAAGAGGTTGCGATAGAGATCATCATTCTGGGAGACACGTCGATATAATCGATCATTTGACGGTCCACTTCGATGATTTCGTTACGGTGGCGGCAGGTAATACGGGCGTTAGCCAAGCAGCCGTTTTCGTCCAGGGGCTCGTTGGCCTGACCGATATAGAAATCGTCTTCCACATCAGCGGTCATATAGTCCACCTGGTCGGTAACCTTGCCGGTAGCCTTGTCCACCTTGCGGTAGGGGGCTTCCACAAAGCCGTACTCGTTGATCTTGGCAAAGGTTGCCAAGTAGTTGATCAGGCCGATGTTGGGACCTTCGGGGGTCTCGATAGGACACATACGGCCATAGTGAGTGTAGTGAATATCACGCACATCGAAGGAGGCTCTTTCACGGCTCAGACCGCCGGGGCCCAATGCGGACAGACGGCGCTTGTGAGTCAGTTCCGCCAAGGGGTTGTTCTGATCCATAAACTGAGACAAGGGAGAAGAACCGAAGAATTCCTTAATGACTGCGGTTACAGGACGAATGTTGATCAGGCTCTGGGGAGTTACGGCATCCAAATCCTGCACGGTCATACGCTCACGGATCACACGATCCAGACGGCTAAAGCCGATCCGGAACTGATTCTGCAGCAGTTCGCCTACGCAGCGCAGACGACGGTTGCCCAGGTGGTCAATATCGTCAGGCGTGCCTACGCCCATCGCCACGCAGTTGAGGTAGTTGATAGACGCCATAATGTCGTCCACGATGATGTGCTTGGGTACCAGTTCGTCGATACGCTCGGCAATGGCGGTCTCCCAGTCAATGTCGGGAGTCTCCAGCATTTCTTTCAGCACGCTGAAGCGAACCTTCTCCTTAAC
>JAZSRS010000041.1:0-17640 GCA_045538595.1 Faecousia sp.
AAAAAAAAAAACAAAATGTCCGTTTTTTTGGGCCCCAACCCAAAAATTACTTCGCTTTTGATAACTATCCATAGAACCACACAGCCACACGGGGTTATTCCCACTCAATCGTACCCGTGGGCTTGGGGGTCAGGTCGAACAGGACGCGGTTGATGCCTTCCACCTCGGAAGTGATACGACCCACGATTTTATGCAGAACAGGGTAGGGAATTTCCTCAACGGTGGCGGTCATAGCGTCCTTGGTGTTCACGGCGCGGATAATGGCGGGCCAACCCTCGTAGCGGCTGTCATCCTTCACGCCCACGCTCTTAATGTCGGGAATGGCGATAAAGTACTGCCAAACCTTTTCAGCCAAACCGCAGTTGGCAAATTCCTCACGCAAAATGGCATCGGCTTCCCGCAGGGCGTGGAGACGGTCACGGGTGATGGCGCCCAGGCAGCGTACACCCAGACCGGGGCCGGGGAAGGGCTGACGGTAAACCATAGCGTGGGGCAGACCCAGCGCCTCGCCAACCACACGGACTTCGTCCTTATACAGCAGTTTTACCGGCTCAACCAGTTCAAATTTCAGATCTTCCGGCAGACCGCCCACATTGTGGTGGGATTTCACAGCCTTCTTGCCCTCGGCGGCTTTCACAGATTCCAAAATGTCGGGATAGATAGTACCCTGTGCCAAGAAGGTAACGCCCTCCAACTTTCGGGCCTCCTCTGCAAAGACCTCAATAAACTCCTTGCCGATGATCTTCCGCTTGCTCTCCGGGTCGGAAACACCGGCCAACAAACCTAAGAAACGGTCGGTCGCATCTACATAGATAAGGTTGGCATCCAGTTCCTGACCGAAGATCTTGATCACATCTTCGCTCTCGCCTTTGCGCATCAGGCCGTGGTTCACATGGACGCAAACCAGTTGTTTGCCGATGGCTTTGATCAGCAGGGCAGCAACCACAGAGGAATCCACGCCGCCACTAAGCGCCAGCAGAACTTTCTTATCACCCACCTGCTGCCGTACGGCGGCTACCTGCTCTTCGATAAAGGCATCGGCCAAGGCTTTGGTGGTGATCCGGGCCATAGAATCGGGACGAACATTACTCATACAAAATTCCTCCGTTTCAGAATAAAAAAGATACTGTGTATTATACAACTGTTTTTTTCTGTACGCAAGAAAAAATTACAACTTTCCACAGGTTTTTTAATCCAGCGCAAGCCCAAAGTAGCCGGGGATGGGGCATTGGGGCGAAAATTGCAGAAACATAGCAAATGCTCTGCCGTTTCCCGGGGTGCGGAACTGCCCTTGGGGAAGACCCAGCGTCCGTAAAATCCCCGGGGCGGTCTCGGCGTTACCCAAAAGTTCTTGGGCAACCAAAGTGTCTCCGACTTGGGCGGCGGCCAGCAGAAAATCCGAACCTTTGTAAAAGGACGCATAGGTCTGCAGGTAAGCCAAAGTTTCCTTTTCCTGCACTACCCCCTCCGGGGGAAGAAAATCTTTCCGCAAGGCGGCATATTGGGTCGCGTCGACCTCTGTAATGGAAACGGGGGCATTCCCTGCCTGACAGGTAAATTCCCGGACAGATGTGGCAGTCCGGTAACCCAGGCGTTCATACAAGGCAAACAGACTCTGCTCTCCCGGAACTAAAATTGCCCCGGCGTAGCCGGTTTCCTGCAAATGGCGGTGGGTGTCGGTGAGGAGGCTGGAGGCAAGACCTTTGCCGCGGTGATTTCCGGCGGTGGCAACGGCATAAATGTAGGCAATTTTCCGGTCGCCTAAAAAGCAGTCAAACCAGTACAGCGCGCTGACGGGAACACCATCCTTGCAAATATACCGGCATCGTTCCGGGGAAAATCCGGTGGCAAAAAACTTGTCCACAGTTTCCGCAGAATCCCCAAAGGCTTCCATCCAAAGCCGTTTCAGTTCAGCAGTCATAGCCGTCCTCCTTGAGACATGCCCACCGCTTTTCGATCAGCCGGGCAGGGCAGTAGGACAGTTTGGCTTTCCGCAGACCCTCCAGACCCATATCGTCCTCCCGGTTCAGCCATTGTAAATTGGGGTGCTTCTCCAGCAAATACCGGGCAAATTCCTGATTGATGACCGCATAGGCTCCGTCATACCCCTCCACAGCCTTTTCAAAATGGACATCGAAGGTGTTTTCCGACAGGGGAGAGCCTAGGGTCATAGCGATGATCTGCCCTTTGTCCAGCAGCACCAGACCCTCCATACTTAAGTTTTCCCGATGGCGCAGGGCCTTGGTGATGGCTACCTGTTCCAAATGGAAACTGGCAGTGGGGTCGACGGCCTTTCGCCGGGCGTACCATTTTTCCAGCATCTGAAGCACTTGGGGGGTATTTTCGTCGGTGATAGGGGCGGTGGTAAAGCCCGGGTGGAGAAGACGAAACCGGTTGCAGTGATTCCGCTTCCGCTGGAGTTTTTTCCCCTTCAGTTCCGCCAGGTCGGAGATGGCATAAATGTAGTCAAAATTGTCCCGGTCTGGCTGGAAATAGAACTGGCCGGGATACCACTGTTCCAGCAGCACCTGGTCTTTTTTCGACAGGCTGGTCAGCCGGCAGGGGATACCCCGCTTCCGGGAATCGGAAATAATGGCGTCCAAGGTGGGTTTTAAGTTTTCGCCAATGGGAAATAAATACACGCTTTTTCGGTTAAACTGGCAGAAAAAGGCTAGATTGCCTTCGTGAATGGTGGCTTTTTGCCGCCCCCACAGGAACAGGTTGGCGAAATTATACTCGCAGCCCCGCTGCCCGCTGTGCAGCAGGAAGCGGTCATATATATGTTTTTCCTCCGGTTTTAAGGGTACGAAATTCAGCATAACGGCTCACATCCTTTGTAATACTAGTATAACACAGGGAGCAGAATTTCACAACGAAAAATCGTCATTGACAAACCATGCCTGCGGGGGATAAAATATAGGGAGAAAAAAACGAAAGGAGAAACACCATGGATTCTGGCAGTAGTGGCAATATACCTGGTCGAAGTAGCCGGCAGTCCGTGGGTGGACTCCGGTAATTTCGGCGCAGGTGTTACTTCATTTTTAGAAAAGGAGGAACACCCATGACCGAACGGTTTGAAATTTTGGAAACAACTCTGGTAAAAATGCTGGAGGATAAAAAATACTCTGTTCTGCGGGATATTCTGATGACGATGAACCCCGCGGATATTGCGGCGATGTTTGCCGGCTTGCAGAATCAGAAGATATCTTTAATGTTCCGGCTGTTGCCCAAAGAACTGGCGGCAGAGACCTTCGTGGAGATGGAAGCGGAGGATCAGGAACTGCTGATCCAGGGCTTTTCCGACAACGAACTGAAGGAAGTGCTGGACGAACTGTATGTGGACGATGCCACCGACTTGGTGGAGGAGATGCCTGCCAATGTGGTGAAGCGTATCTTGCGTCAGGCAGACCCGGAGATGCGTTCCGCCATCAATCAGATATTAAAGTACCCGGAAAACTCCGCAGGCTCCCTGATGACCACCGAGTATGTATCCCTCCGGCCGGATATGACCGTGGAGGAGAGTATTCTGCGGATCCGGCGGCAAGGCGTGGATAAGGAGACCATCTACACCTGCTATGTAACCCAAGACCGTACCTTGTTGGGTCTGATCACCGTGAAAGACCTGCTCCTAGCCGAGGACGATGAGACTCCCATCAAGGACATTATGTTAACCAACCTAATCTCTGTAACCACCCATACCGACCAGGAAGAAGTGGCCCGTATGTTCAGTAAGTACAACTTCCTGGCCCTGCCTGTGGTGGACAAAGAGAACCGTATGGTGGGTATCGTAACCTTCGACGACGCCATGGATGTTATCGAAGAAGAGACCACCGAGGATATGGAACTGATGGGCGGTATGTTGCCGTCTGAAAAGACATATTTGCGCAGCAGTGTTTGGGAACTGTTCAAAAACCGTATCCCGTGGCTGATGCTGCTGATGGTGTCTGCTACCTTCACCGGAATGATCATCAATTCCTTTGAGGACGCTCTGGCGATGCAAGTGGTGCTGACGGCGTTCATTCCTATGCTGATGGGTACCGGCGGTAACTCCGGCTCTCAGTCGTCGGTTACCATCATCCGCGCTCTCAGTCTGGACGAGGTGCGTTTTTCCGATTGGCCTGCGGTGCTGTGGAAAGAGATCCGCACATCCGTGGTTTGCGGCGTGGTGCTGGCGCTGGTGTGTTTTGTAAAGATCTGGCTGGTAGACCGGTGGCTGCTGGGCAATACCCAGATCACCCTGATGGTGAATGTGGTGGTGTGCCTTGCCCTGCTGGTAACGGTCATCTCTTCTAAGATCGTGGGTGCGGTGCTGCCTATGGCGGCCAAGCGGATCAAGTTAGACCCGGCGGTGATGGCCAGCCCCTTTATCACCACCATCGTGGACGCATTGTCGCTACTGGTGTACTTCCTGTTTGCGAAAACCTTATTAAAACTATAAAAAAGAGCGAGTAACTACTCGCTCTTTTTTGAATGTAGGGGCGATCACCGATCGCCCGCATACTTAGGAGGAAGGTTTTTCGGGCGGTCAATGACCGCCCCTACACCCGTGAATACTACACATTTGCCGTTTGTTAACACGATTCCCATGTAGTATCATATAGATGATGAACCCAAATAAAAGGAGTAAAATCTATGGATACATACAGAATGAAACTTCGTGCATATTTAGACAAAAGTCCTATGGACTATACCGATGGGGATTCTCTTTTGGAGGAATTGCACTGGTGTTATACGGAAGCAAACACTTTAGAAAATCCGGAATTGCGGAGACGGTTTCAGGAACGGTACTACAGTTTACCGGAGTTGTCGGAGGATAAATTTGATTATGTGTTTTCTATTGTGTGCGGTCTTTCCGTTCAGCAGGAAAAACTGGCGTTTCAGGCAGGTGTGAAAACTGGTTTTCGTCTGGCTGCTGAATTGTTGGAATGACCGGCTAACGCAAAAAAACGCTTGTAGAGGCGGTCATTGAGAGTACCTTTTGGGTAAGTTTTTCTTGACGGGAAAAAGGGTTGTTTGATATGCTATCATCGGAAGAAAACACGGGAGGGTTTGCTATGGAATATCCGTTGGAATTTGAAAAGCGAATGCTGCAAGTACATAAACCCAACCGGGTAAACCCGGCGGTGGTGGATACACTGCAAGGAACGAAAATCACAAGGGATTGGAAGGTAACCTATTCCGAGAATTCCTCCGTTGTGCTGACCAACGCCGCCAAGGACTTGCAGGATTATTTCAAAGTATCTATGGAATTGGATCTGCCTTTGGTAACCGGTGAAGTTCCGGAAGAGAATACCATTTTCATCACCACCGACTCCGCTTTGGCGCCCCGGAGTTTCCGGATTCAGGTGTCCGACCGGATCGTCATCACCGGCGCAGATGCCCGGTATGCCGCCCAAGGTGGGTATGCCTTGGAAGACATTCTCAATATGAACGAAGCCCCGGTGATCGCTCCCCGGGACGAAATGCGGCAGATGCGGTTTTCTATGCGTACCATCAACTCCGGCATGGGAGAGGAGCAGTACCCCGACGCCCATTTGCAGCAGATCGCCCACGCCGGTATGACGGCGGTGGATGTGTACCTGCTGGACGCAGCCACCAATCCGGAAACTGCGGCAAGAATCAACGACATCATCACCCGGGCGGCAAATTTCGGCTTGGATGTGTACGGCTTTCCCCATTTCCGCAATACCGTCCACCCGGACGACGAGGGGGCATTTGCCCATTACGATGGGATGTACGGCCGGCTTATGGAGAATCTGCCCGGCCTGAAGGGGCTCTTGATCGTGGGCGAGTGCTGCGAATTCCCTTCCAAAGATGAACGCACCACAGGTAAAAGTTGGCGGGAATCTCTGCAGGACGAAAAGAGTAGCCCCGGCTGGTTCCCATGTCGGGATTATCCCCAGTTCATAGCCCTGCTGCGGGATGTGGTTCATTCCCATTCCCCGGAGACAGAAGTGGTATTCTGGACCTACAACTGGGGTTATGAACAGCAGGAACTGCGGGAGGAATTGCTGCGGAATGTTCCGCTGGACATCCCTATGATGGCCACTTTTGAAATGTTCGACGAGATCGAAATTGCTCCCGAAATTCAGGAGATCACCACCGACTATACCCTGTGGCAGATCGGCCCGGGCAAATACTACGCAACCGAAGCCAAGATCGCCCGGGAGCAGGGTCGTCGGTTCTACTGTATGGCCAACACCGGCGGCAACACTTGGGATATCGGCGGCGTACCCTACCTGCCTGCGCCCCAGCGGTGGATCCAGCGGTGGCAGGCGGTTACCCACACGCAAGACACATTGAAAATGGACGGCATCCGGGAGTCCCACAGTTTCGGCTTCTGGCCCTCTTTCCTGCCGGAGATGGCAAAATATGCCTATATGACCCCGGCCACCGACCTGCACAAACTGCTGGAAAACATCATCATCCGGGATTTCGGAAAGGAAAATTTGGAGATGGTGCTGGCGGCATTTGGTCATTTCTCCGAAGGTATGGCCCACTGCGTGTCTACCAACGAAGATCAGTACGGCCCTGCCCGGGTCGGTCCGTCCTATCCTCTGTTTTTTGAGCGATGGGAGAGGATCCCCAACTGCCCCATTACCGGAAAGTCCGTCAACGAAGAGGGTTTCCCGGTGTATACCTACAACTTAGACCGGATGGAAAAACTCCGCTACGAACGGGAAGAGTACAAGGAAATGGCCCGGCAGTTTGATTTGGGTTGTACGCTCCTTGCTCCTGTGGTGGAAAACCTGCCGGAGAACAAAAAGGCCGACGCCTTGCACATTCTGCAGGTGGCAAAATATCTCCGCAATAACGCCCTGACCATTCACCGGGTCAAGCGCTGGCACGAACTGAAGGGTATGCTGGGCATCTATGTGGACGCAGCGCCCACTTGGGTGGGCGGCAGAAAGCATATGCTGGACGCCAAAAAGGCGGAAAAGCCTTTGATTCCCGTAGAAAACAAGCGTCCCGTTGTGGAAGAACTGCTGGAGATCATTCGTGCCGAGATCGAAAACGCCAAAAATACCATTCCTCTGGTGGAGGCCAACTCCCGCTTAGGCTATGAAAAGGAGTACGGCTATAGTTGTTGCAAGGAACAACTGCTGTGGAAGATCCAAATGGCAGAACGCACCATTGCCGAGGAACTGCTTCCTCTGCTGGAAGAAATTTAAGCAATTTTTTGTCAGAAAATATCCCCCCACCCGGCTTGTGCGGCGTGGGGGGATTCACTATAATTGGGGTAAAGTTAAGAAAAAAGGATGATTTTTGTGAAAAAATTGCTTGTAATTCTTTTGTCTGCCGTTTTGTGCTTTGGCCTGTTTGCAGGCTGCGGAAATTCCCACACTAATGTGGAAAACACCCGCACCATTACCGACGGCGCAGGCCGTCAGGTGGAAGTGCCGGAAAAGGTGGAATCCATCGTCTGCGTCGGCGTTGGCGCCCTGCGGTACACCTGCTATATGGGCGCGCAGGACTTGGTGGTAGCGGTGGAAGACTGCGAAAAAGAACCGGTGATCTCCCGGCTGTATAACTTTGTCAACATCGAGAAATTCCAAGACCTCCCCGTGATCGGCACCAACGGCAACCCCTTTGCTGAGGAGATCATCAAAGCATCTCCCGATGTAATCGTGATGAGCAGATCCGCCTCCGTGGAGGCAGACAATCTGCAAAATAAGACCGGCACACCGGTGGTGGTAGTACCCGGCAGCGATACCACGCTGGACGAAAATGCCTTTGAGACCATCCGCATTATGGGCGAACTTTACGGCAAGCAGGAACGGGCTACGGAACTGACCGACTACTTAAATGGTCTGCAAAAAGATTTGGAAAACAGAACGAAAGATATCCCCGACAGTGAAAAACCCTCTGTTTATGTAGGCGGTGTGTCCTTCAAAGGCCACCACGGCTTTGAAGGCACAGAGGCCGGTTACGGTCCTTTTGCTCTCATCGGCGCGAAGAATCTGGCGGATACCACCGGAAAATCCGGCGCGTTCAATATCGACTTGGAGCAGGTGCTTTCCTGGGATCCGGATATTATATTCCTAGACTTCAACGGTATGTCCATGATCAATGAAGATTACGCCCAAAACCCCGGTTTCTATAATTCCCTGACTGCTGTGCAGCAGGGGAAAGTCTACTCCCAAATTTCCTTCCGTTCTAACGCCTCCAATCTGGAGACAGCGCTGGCAGACGCCTACTACGCCGCCTGCGTCATCTATCCGGAGCAGTTTCAGGACATTGACCCGGAAAGTAAAGCAGGGGAGATCTTTGAAAAATTACTGGGAGTCAATCCCTACCACCAACTGAAGGAGGCGGGTTATGCGTTCCGTCCGATCCAAATTGGAAAATAACGGTTTTGACCAACTGTATCGAAAAAACCAAATCAAAAGCATTAGTTTTTTGATTGTTTTAGGCGGCGTTCTGCTGCTGGCCGTTCTCCTGAGCCTGCGGGCAGGTTCTTATGAGACACCAGTGGGGGAATTGCTCAAGGGCATTTTCGGTTTGTCTTCCGACAAGAAGATCAACCTGGTGGTGCAAAACAACCGCCTGCCCCGGATCATCACCGCAATACTTGCCGGTGGAGGCTTGGGTCTTGCCGGTTGCGTGTTGCAGGCAGTGCTGCGGAATCCTTTGGCATCGGCGTCTACCTTGGGCGTCAGCCAAGGGGCTACTTTCGGCGCAGCCTTTGCCATCGTGGTGCTGGGACTTACCGGCACTTCCGGTTTGGGGATTCCCCTGTGCGCATTTGCAGGCTCTATCGCCGTGGCGCTGGTGATTCTCGGCTTGTCTAAGTTCCGGCAGGTGTCCCCGGAGGGGATCGTGCTGGCGGGTGTGGCCATCAGTTCTATGTTCACCGGCGCAACCACCCTGATCCAGTACTTTGCCGACGAGGTGGAACTGTCCACATTGGTGTTTTGGACCTTTGGCGATTTGGGCAGCACCGGTTGGGAGGATTTGGGCGGTATGGCCGCCGTGGTGGCTGTTCTGTGCGTTTACTGCTTTGCCTGCCGCTGGGATTATAACGCCCTGCTGGGCGGCGAAGAAACTGCCGTCAGCCTTGGTATTCATGTGAAACGACTGACAATGGTGAGTATGCTTCTGTGTTGCCTGTGTAGCAGCGTGGTGGTCTCCCATGTGGGTCTGATCAGTTTTATCGGATTGGTTGCCCCCCATATCGTGAGAATGGTGGTGGGCAATAACCATGTGTACCTGATCCCCGGCTCTGTTTTGGGCGGCGCAACGCTGCTGCTGTTGGGCGACCTGTTTGCAAGAACGGTGATCAGCCCGGTGATCCTGCCCATTGGCGCCATTACCTCTTTCCTTGGCGGCCCGCTGTTTCTGTATCTTCTGTTTAAGGGAGGGCGGAAACAATGATGGAAATTAGAAATCTATCCTACCGCTACAAGGGCGGCCCGGATGTGCTGAAGGATGTGTCTTTCACCGCAGAAGAGGGACAATTCCTTGCCATTTTGGGCAATAACGGCGTAGGCAAAAGCACCTTGCTGAAATGCCTGAACCACATTCTGAAACCGGATGCCGGGGAAGTCCTGCTGGAGGGGGAAGACCTGCTGAAACAGTCCACCCGGGAGGTGGCAAAGCAGGTGGCCTTTGTCTCCCAGAGCGCTCCCGATACCCAAATGACTGTTCACGATGTGGTGATGTTGGGTCGCAGACCCTATATGAAATGGGGTTTTACCCAGGAGGATCATAACATTGTCCACGATGCCATGCACCGGCTGGATGTGGAGGATATGCGAGGTCGGTTCTTAAACCAACTCTCCGGCGGCGAAAAGCAAAAAGCAATGTTGGCTAGAGCATTGGCCCAGCAGCCGAAAGTGCTTCTGCTGGACGAGCCTACCAGCGCACTGGATATTCAGAATCAGTACGGTGTGCTGAAAATGGTTCGCGCGATCTGCCACGAAGACAACCGCATCGCTGTGGTGGTGATCCACGACCTGAACCTGGCACTGCGGTTCTGCGACCGCTTCCTGCTGCTCAAAGACGGGCAGGTGTATCGCTACGGAGACCGGTCGGTCTTGGATTCCGTGGCCCTGAAAGATGTCTACGGCGTGAATGCAAAAGTTGTGGAAATGGAAGGCCGGCATATGGTGCTGGTGGAGGAGTAATATGAAAACATGGAACGATTGCGTAGCCTTTCACGGCCACGCCTGCGGTGGCCTGACCATCGGGTACAAAGCCAGTTTGTATGCCGCCCAACTGCTGAATTTGGAATTTTCTGAGGACGAGCAGGTAGTGTGCATCACAGAAAACGACGCCTGTGGCGTGGACGCCATTCAGGTAATGCTGGGTTGCAGTGTGGGCAAGGGAAATCTGCACTTCCATATCCGGGGCAAGTCGGCATATTCCTTCTATAACCGGAAAACCGGCAAGTCTGTCCGGCTGGTGCTGAAACCCCGCCCCGAGGGAATCATCAAGGAAGAATCCTTTGCCTACTATCAGGCCTGCAAACCGGAGGAGATGTTCGATGTGAAGGAGACCACTCTCTCCCTGCCGGAAAAGGCACAACTTTTCGAATCCCACCTCTGCGCCTGCTGCGGGGAATCCACTGGCAGCAAATGGCTCCGGGAGAAAGACGGCAAGAAGATCTGTTTGGACTGCTATGAATAAAGAAAGCAGCCCCCAGGGCGGTTCACGCCATAGGGGGCTGCTTTATTGCCTTTTCGGCAATAAATTACTTATTATTTACAAAAAACTCGTTTTTACTCCCAAGACCACGCAACAATTTCGCCTCTTCCTCGGTAGCGCCCAGGAAACAGAAGGCATCGGATAGCAGCGGCAGGAAAGGACAATGGGAGAAATGCATAAGCGCCTGACGGTCTTCGGTTCGCAGAATCAGGAGAATCAGTTGCACCAGATCGGATAGAAGGCCGTCTTTTTCCATCACACGGCCGTTTGTTCCTTGGTAGGCAGTTGCAAGGGTCTTGGCATCATAGCGAAAATCTACATAGTCGTTGTGCAGCGTTGCGGTAACATACCGTTTGCGTGCGTACTTGTCCCCGTGGGACGAGATCATATCGTTAAACAAAAGGGTCATTCGATGCAGCACCACCCACGCCAGGACAGAGGGAATCTCCGAGTGTTTCGGTAGTTTTTGCAGATATGCTTGCAGGTAGGTGTTGTTGGAAAGCCCGTGCCAAAGGGGTTCGTCGCTGTTCCACTGACCGTTTTGCAGGGCTGCATCATGGGGACTCCGCAAATCCTCTTCCTGAGAGGTATGCTCGTCCAGACTCAGCAGGATGGTGTCCCAGGGTTTCTCTGTGGCATTATGCAAAAGGGATTCCACTGCCTGTCCCTCGGAAGATATAAAGCAATGCAGATTTTTTCCATACAGAACAAGAAGTTCGTTGATATAGGGCATATCGTGGTTGGAAATTGCCTGATGGAGATAGTGCTCTAACTGGAACATATGGTTGCGGTATTCACTGATACGGGAGGCAAGGGATACGGTTAAATCCCAATTCTCGGGCAGAGAATGCAACTGTTGGGAGTAGCCGTAGGCAGCAGCATTGTCCTGCAGGACCTTCTCAAGGCCTTTCTTTTTGCCATCTCTTCCATAGTATACATCCACCATAGTCAGGGTCAGCGCAATGAGTACCGGAATATTCAAAGCGAAAAACACCAGAAAAGCCAGGTGGTTATTCAGCAGCGCGCTGATACCGGCGCCCACGGTGGCGGTGATGGAATAGGCGGTGTAGGAGGCAAAACTGCCAAAAAGGGGCTTGATGAGTTTGGCTTCGGCGATATTCTCCCAGTACACCACTACGCTCTTGTCGGAAAGTACACTCATCACAGAGATGGTGATGAAAGTCAGGGAAAGTTGGGCGCCGTAGTAGTCCAGCAGATCACCGGGAAGTTGAATCTTGGGAATGGAGAGCCCCCACATACCGGGGACCCAAAGGGTAGCGCCAATCAAGGCAAGGGCCAAAAGAGAAGTGCACCAAAGGGTTCTTGCTTTGTGCTTTTCCAAGGAGAGAAAATGGCGGGAATGATGATCGGAAAAGGAGAGTACCAGTATCAGCGCTATCAGAAGTGCGGCAGTTACAATCCCAAGGACCAGATCCCGCACTGCCGGAGTGGGCAACAAAAACGCCCCAACAAAGAAGAATAAAGAGAATGCAAAAAACAGCAAGGCAAGATTCGCCCCAGCCTGCGCAGTGGGCCGGGGGCCTTTGCGCGTGAGCCGCGGGATAGTAAAGATGAAATAACAGAGCATAGTCAGCAGCAGAAGCATCATACAGGCAACCACTGCCCGTAAAAAGGGAGGAACAGGAGAGGAAGAATCGTTCAGAAAGCCCCTTTTGTTGAATATCTCCAATGTAAACAACAGTCCGGCAAGCAAAGCGCCCCAGCAGAATATGTAAAGGATCTTGGGCCAATTGGTTCTTTGTCTCATAAGCGACATCTCCTGATTTTTTTGAAGGGGGATTACGCCAGTTCCAGAATACCGTCGGCGCATTCCACCCGGGTAATGCTGATATTGCCACGGGTAATTTTCCCCCATTGGGCTTTTGTGCCCCGGTAAATAATATGGGTCAAGGCAGTACACCCATAGAATGCAAAGTTTCCGATCTTGCTGACCTGAGAGGGGAGGATAACCTTTGTAAGTGCCGTATGGCAGAAAGCCTCGTCCCCGATTTCGGTTACACTTTCAGGAATGACCAGGGTTTCCAAAGCACACCCAGAGAAAGCATTTGATCCGATTCTTGTTACACCTTCCGGAATGGAAATGTCCGACAATTTTACACAGCAGTAAAAAGCGAAGTCCTCGATTTCTGTAATAGAATTGGATAACTTCACGGTGGTCAGTGCGGAGCAATCCTTAAATGCACCGCTGCCAACGAAAGTAACACTATCGGGGATCACAATATCGGTCAACGCAGTGCAGCCTTCAAACGCTGCGAATTTGATCTTCGAAACCGTTTCCCCGAGATGAACCGCCTTTAACCCTTCACAACCGGAAAATGCCTCATCGCAAATGGTTGTAACACCGGCGGGAATGGTAACCCTTTCCAGGGTTTCATTGGCCTTAAATGCACCCTCGCCGATGATGGAAGCGCTACAGGGGAGCGTTACATCACTATTGCGACCCACATACTTGAAAAGGGTATCATTCGCCAATAGAAAATCCTTTGTATCTTCCGTTGTATCGCCGCGAATTTGAAAAATTCTGCTGAGTTTCTCCGCAAGAACCGGGACATCTTCCTGGCACATATATCGAAGGATCGTCTTTTCTTTTTCCTGATCAATGATACTGGTTACAGTAGGTTTTACATCGTTGGCTTCATCCCATGTGAGCCTTTGTTCAATCATGGCTTTGCCCAGCAAGATATCGGGCCGAAGATCAGGCAGTGGGATCAGGGAGACCATAACATTTCGCTTTTTGAACTGACCGTTTTGGTAGAGTATGGACAACTCTGCTTTGGTGGAACTGGAAATATAATTATCGCTGAATAAGATGACAGAACCTAAACAGTTGGGGTTTTCGTATTTAGACCGGAACTCAGATAACCATTTGTCATCGCCTTGCATGCCGTTGTCGTACCAAAAACGGTAGCCTTCCCGGCGCAAATACTCCAGGAACACATAAACATCTTCAAAATCCTTGCGGGAATAACTGACGATGATATAGGTTTCCTTGTCATAATCCAAATCCGGCACTTTAGGCCGGGCATCTTCCGGAATGGTATCGTATTCGCCGCGTTCGATTCGATCTGCCACCGCCATCAGTTTTTTTCTGTATTCTTGAAGATCCATAAGTCGCCCTCCTCCAAGCCTTTTGTTTATTCTACACAAAACTCCCAAAAAATGCAAGGTTGGTCAAAAACAAAATAGAGCATTGTTCGCCTGACGGCAGCAAGACACGGGATTTGTCAAGACTGGAATGTAGGGGCGATCATTGATCGCCCGAAACCTTTTGGCTGCAACTGCTGATAGGGTATTTCATCCATGGAGCAATATGGGAAGTTAGTGCATACACTTATTGTATGTAGACTTATTGTGTTACAAAATCTACAATAAAAATAGAAATCTATTGAGGTGGTTTTATGGACATTATTAAGGTTTTTGGTACAAATGTGCGAAAGTATCGAACCGAAAGGAAGGTTTCCCAAGAAAAATTCGCAGAACTCTGCGGTTTGCATAGGACATACATAAGCGATATTGAATGTTTTCGCCGCAGTATTTCTCTTGACAATATTCAGAAAATTGCTGATGCGTTAGAAATCGAAACTTATAAATTATTTGTGCCGTCACAGGGTGCAGACAAGTGATAATGATATGAGCATTTTTATATGGGGTAAGGAGCGTGCGATATGAAAAAAGAAGAGGTGTGTCAGGAAATTTTCAAAAAACTGATGGAAGAACTTCCCTCGTCATGGGACGGTAAAGAAACCATACTTTATATGAAGAAAAACGGCTGCCGCAACTGGCGTCAAATGGAGTGGCCGGGTTGGTATTTCCAGTTTATGTGCGAGACTGTTTTAAGCAAAGACAGTTTTTTCTCTATTCCCGGTCCTTCTTATGGAAATGTGGAATTTGACGGCAAAAAGATGATTCCTTGGGATTTTAAGGCCCATACCGCTAACGGCTCCGGCAAAAACAGTGTGCCCACCAACGGCTATCGGGAAGTAATGTCAGCCATTGAAGAATACGGCTGTGTGGGTTTTATAATTGCATCCGGAAATGCCATTTTTGATGATGCAAATCAAACGTTTAAGAAATGGCACGACATGTTGAAGGGCCAGACCTCTGATTATGAGAGGGAACGCATTACCCGCGGCGCTCCATCCCGCAGACGCAAAGCATCTTTTGAATTGGAATCCATTCGATTCGTTTTTGTAGATAAAAATACGATCCAGTATTGCGGATCTTTCCAAGGCGGAATGAGAAATTCTGACGGAACACCGCGGAATCCCAAGGTTATGCTTGACATCTCAGACCCCAGATTGGAACAGTACATATTTACCGTCTAATCAATAACACCACTACCCCTAACATACGGAGGTAGTGGTGTTATTCATTCGCTAAATAAACTTAATTGCGTATCAGTTTGTTCTAATTGTGATATAGGATCCCATTCTCCTTTGTCGTGCTGATCAAGGTTAAATAATTGTTCGGCTAAAAATCGCACACAATTTACATTTACCGCGTTGCCAAACTGTTTATACGCTTGGTGATCATTTTCATTAGGAATAAATGTATCCGGAAAACTTTGTAGCCTAGCTGCCTCTCGCGGGGTAAGTCTTCTTCTGTATTTTCCAATAATGGGAATTTGCACCATGGCAACCAGCGCAGGAAAGGAATCGGGTCGCTTTACCCGTATGCCGGAAGGCCTAAATTGAATAAACCCTTCCCATATACTGGAAATGGAAGTTCCGGCTTGCCATTCAAACTTTCTGTTAGTCGGAGTAAAGTCTTCCAAATTATTCCATTTTTCTAACCATTGATCAATAAATTGCTTGTTGTTGGCGTATAGTTCCCGGTTCTTTCGGCAAAAATCCCCCTTCCACTTCGGAAGCGCAGAGGTGTCATAAGTTTCCTTAAATTCAAATGCCCAAACTGGGAAGCCGATCACCTTTTCCTTAATTCCCTGATAAAATTCATTCCAGCAGTTGAGAACTTTTTCTTCCTCATCTGAGATGTTATATTTGGGGTCAGGATTCTCTTCCATAATTCCTGCTGCGTAAATGTCCATCTCACATTTTTCTTTGGTGGGAATGTTGAAGTTAAGGTGGTTGACACCCAAGGAATTGTGAATGCCAAGAATATATACGCGTTCTCTCAATTGGGGAATGCCTAGTTGGTGGGGACTCATAATAATGGGCTCGTCGGATAAAACATATCCCAACTCGGTCAATTTTCTTTTAATAACGCGCCAGGTATTGCCATCGTCATGTGCTACCAGATTTCTCACATTTTCCAAGAAAATAAATTTAGGCTGTTTGCTTTCTAAAATCCTTACAATTTCAAAAAATAAGGTACCCTTGGTTTCGTCGGCAAAGCCTTGTTGCCGACCAGCTTTCGAAAAGGCTTGACAAGGAAAACCGGCGCAAAGCACATCGTGGTCTGGGATCTGACTATTTTCAATTTTGGTTACATCGTGGGCAGAGTCAAGACCATAATTCTGCATATAGGACTCAATTGCGTATGGATCTATCTCAGACGCCAGTACACATTTGCCGCCCAGATCATGCATTGCCTGATGGAAGCCACCAATGCCTGCAAATAAATCTATAAAATTGAAACTCTTGTTGTTAAAATAATTCATGATCTTACACCAAAAATTCTTTTTATATAGAACACAAGGGATTATTGATACAATTTTATCATAAATAAATGATAATTTCAACTTGCGAACTATAAATAACGACCTAAATGTGTGGTATGGTGTCGATAGACCTAATATAGAATTTAACTTGCATTTTCTTTCGATGGGAGATTTTTATTCTTCGGTAATGACCAGCAAATCATTAGGGGTGCAGTTTAACAACTGACACATAACCTCTATGTTCTCATACTGAATGGATTTTGTTTCATTGTTAATCATTCGGTTAAAATTCTGATAACTCATACCCAGTTGTTTATACAGCCAATATTTTGTTTTGCCTTGTTTCTCCAACAATGCCAAAGCGTTGAGTTTAATCATAAGACACTCTCCCATCAGTTATGTATTAATGAGATAATATCTTAGCATTTCTCTTTACATATAGACTATTACATTATATAATGTAATAGTCTATATAAGGATGGGAGGCTGTCTATGATAATTGACATTACAGGAACAATCTATGATAATTGACATTACAGGAACAATCCTAATTCCCGGCAATATGGGAAAAGATTGTCCGGGAAACGTGGAAAACAATCCGATGGTGTGCTGCTGTGATGAATGTGATTATATGATTTGTTGTTTGCCGACACACAAGGAAACAGAGTGCTTGAAATGTAAAGATGGGGATTGCCCTCGGCGTAGAACGATATAGGACTCGATTTGCATTTTCTCCCGGTGGGAGAAAATAGAGGTGCGCCTCGGTCTAATTAATTGTGGTATGATTGCCACTGGCAATCATAGAAATTATAGATTCGCTGCGCGGAGCACCACCCTCGGCGGCAATGCTCATCCGCATTGCATTTAGATGGGTTCGAGTCCTATATCGTCCACCAGAAAAAGAAAGACCACCCATCGGGTGGTCTTTCTTCCTTTCTTGCAAGTTGGTTCGGCATCGAAACATCTAATATAGGACTCGATTTGCATTTTCTTTCGCAAGCGAAAGAAAATAAAGGTGTCGCCGGGGCCCTACCCGGCAAGCAAGGCTCCCCCGAAGCCTTGCATTTAGATGGGTTCGAGTCCTAAGTCCACAGAGAAAAAGAAATACCACCCGATGGGTGGTCTTTCTTTTTCTGGTGGACGATATAGGACTCGAACCTATGACCTTCCGCACGTCAAGCGGATGCTCTAGCCAGCTGAGCTAATCGTCCGAACGCTTGGGTATTATAGCGCACAATATTCCAAATGTCAATAGGTTTTTTCATTTTTTTATTATTTATTTTTCAGCCTTGCAGTAGGTCCTCAGGAACCGCTTCTTTTAATAGAAAATTTAGATTTGCTTTGGGCTGGAT
>JAZSRS010000120.1:0-17072 GCA_045538595.1 Faecousia sp.
CCCTATAAACTGCGGGATAAGGAAGTGTTCCTGCTGGACCTGACATCTTTGGTGGCAGGCACGCAGTTCCGTGGCCAGTTTGAAAGCCGTATGAAGAGTTTGATCGGTGAGATCAAGGCTTGCGGCAATATTATTCTGGTGATCGACGAGATTCATAATTTGGTAGGCGCAGGAGACGCGGAAGGCTCTATGAATGCCGCCAATATCCTGAAACCTGCCCTTTCCCGGGGTGAGATTCAGGTGATCGGCGCCACCACCTTTAACGAATATCGGAAATATATTGAAAAAGATGCGGCCTTGGAGCGCCGTTTCCAGCCGGTAACCGTTGCCGAGCCTACCATTGAGGAAGCCTGCCAGATTATGCAGGGCATTGCTAAGAATTACGCAGATTTCCACGGTGTGGTGATCTCCCCGGAGATCGCACGGCAGTGCGTGATGCTCTCCGAGCGGTATATCACCGACCGTTTCCTGCCGGATAAAGCCATCGACCTGCTGGACGAAGCCTGTTCCGATGTGAATCTGCGGTGCAAGGAGATTTCCCTGCGGGCAGAAAAGAAAAAGGAACGGGACGACTACGAACTGGAACTGCGTATGCTCACCGAGGATACGGAAAATGAGCATTACGAGCGTCTGGCTACCATTCGCAGCAAACTGTGCCAGTTAGCGGCAGAAATCGAGGAATTGGATAAGATTCCTGCCCCAACCGTTACGATGGAGAATCTGGCCAGAATTATCGAATTGTGGACAAAAATTCCCGCCAGCAAAATTAAGGCTCAGGAGTATCAGCAACTGAAAGGCTTGGCTGATCGGTTGAAGACTCATATCGTGGGTCAGGATCAGGCGGTGGAAGCGGTGGCCAAGGCCATTCGCAGAAACCGTGTGGGCATCAGTCCCAAGAAGAAACCGGTGTCTTTCATTTTTGTAGGCCCTACCGGCGTGGGTAAGACCGAACTGGTAAAATGCTTGGCAAATGATATGTTCGACTCCGTAGATTCTTTGATCCGGCTGGATATGTCTGAATTTATGGAAAAACATACAGTTTCCAAACTGATCGGCTCGCCTCCCGGCTATGTTGGATACGACGAAGCGGGACAACTGACCGAAAAGATCCGCCGCAGACCCTATGCGGTGGTACTGTTCGATGAGATCGAAAAGGCACATCCTGATGTGCTGAATGTGCTGCTGCAGGTGCTGGATGACGGACGGATCACCGACGCTCAGGGACGGGTGGTGAATTTTGAAAACACCGTTATCGTGATGACATCCAACGCAGGCTCTGAGGGCAGGGTAGGAGGCTTGGGCTTCGGCAGAACAGATAACGATATGATTCAGGAAAAGACCATGGCAGCCCTGAAAGAATTCCTTCGCCCTGAATTTCTCAACCGTGTGGATGAAATCATCACTTTCAATCGGCTGACGGAAGAGAATTTCCGCAGTATTGCAGACATTATGCTGTCTGAATTGCGGGATAGCCTTGCCGGCCGCGGCTTGGCACTCGCGTGGGACGAATCCCTTGGGGATTACTTGGTGAAAAAATCCTATTCTGTAACCTATGGTGCCCGAAACTTGCGCCGGGAGATTCAGAGAAGTTTGGAAGATCCCATCAGCGAGAAGATCATCGACTCCTTTGAAAAACCCATTTCTCAGATTCAAATCTCCGTGGAAAACGACGAAATTCGGTTGAAAATCAAATAATAAAAAGGCAGACGCACATCTGGTGTGTCTGCCTTTTTTGTATCAGAGGTCAAATTCGTCGGTGATTTTATTGGAAACTTTCCAGGCCATATCTTCTACTTTGTCAGCGGCCTTGGCTGCCAGCCGACGGGTGGGGTTGTTCCGGGGCATAGCCAGAATGGCAACTGCCCCGGCGGCGGCACCTACGCCCAGTGCGATGGCCAGTCCTTTCAATTGCATACGATCGCCTCCTTTCAAATTTAGTATTCCCATTTGTCAAAAAAACACGATTGGAAAGGTTTCTCATCTTTGCAAGTGGGAAATTTTGTGCTATAATATAGAAAAAAGATCGGGAGGTAAGCAAATGTCTATCAATAAACTGCAAAATGCCATACGTAAGCAGAAAAATCCTTCAATGGTGGCATTTTCTCTTGACAAGAATCAAATACCCCCTGCATTTCTGGAAAAGGAATCCGATTTTACAAAGGCTTATCTTGCCTATGCCAAGGCTCTGCTGACAGCACTGACGGGAGTTGTCCCCGGGGTGCGATTTCGTTTCGGCACTTTTGCGGTTGCAGGCACACAAGGATTGGAAACGCTGCGGGAACTGCTTTCCTTTGCTTGGGAACAGAAGTTTTATATCCTGCTGGACGTACCTGAAGTCTATTCCGGCGCGGACGCAGCGCTGATTCAGGAAACGATGGCAGAAAATTGGCAGTATGACGGTTTGCTACTGAACGGTTACATCGGTAGCGACGGCCTGATCCCGTTTCTGAACGAAATGAAACAAAATGAGAAAGACCTGTTTCTGGCATTCCGCACAGGCAACAAATCCGCATCGGAGATGCAGGATCAGTTAGCCGGCTCCCGGCTATTGTATACCGTTATGGCAGATATGGCCAGCCGGCTGGCAGAGGAAATGCTGGGCAGAAAGGAATATACCCGCCTGGCAGGTGTTGGCCCGGCCACTTCGGCAGATAGTTTGCGGACGCTGCGGTGTAAATACCCCGCCATGTTTCTGCTAATCGACGGTTATGATTACTCCGGCGCTAACGCCAAAAACTGTGCCCCTGCCTTTGATAATTTGGGCCACGGCGCCATCGCCTGCGCCGATAACGGCATCGTTGCTGCGTGGAAAGAGGATCGTGGCGATCCGATTGCCCTGGCAGTAGAAGCCGCAGAGCGGATGAAGAAGAATTTGACCCGTTATATCACGATTTTATAATAAAAAAACAGGGTGTTATTACACCCTGTTTTTTCGCCATTTAATAAGGCATACGGCCCATGCCTCTGCTCCGTCCGGTGTTGCCGTCAGTCGTACCGCCGGGCATAGTCTGATCCACACTGGGGTCGGGAATATTGGTCTCCGGCACGGGAATGGTCATTTCATCTGTGGGCATCATAGGACTTGTGCCGGGGGTCGTGTTGGTGGAAGGCGTGGTGTTTGTAGAGGGAGTCGTGGCGGGTGCGGTGTTGTCGCAGGCGCAGGCGCACAGAGAAAATGTCAGCGCCAGCGCCATGATCACCATAGCAAGTGTTTTCATAAGAGGTGTCCTCCTGTTTTTAAGATTTCAACATTAGTATTTCCTTTGTATCACGCATTAGACTGGAAATGTGTGGTATGTAAATAATTTGATATTCCTTGGAAGATTTCTAAATAAACCATTGCTATTTTGATTTTTTTAGAGTATAATATCTTGGAAATATGAAAATAAAGGAGAATTCTCTTCATGAAGAAACTCGCTGTAAAGAAAAATGGAGAATGTATGGCCTGTCTGGAGTGCGTCAGCGCTTGCTCCAAGGCTTTCTACAAGGAATTCCATCAGGATCTTTCCTGCATCCGGATCATTGAGAAAAACGGCGCGCCCAAGCCTATGACTTGTATCCAGTGTGGCAAGTGCGCTAAGGTATGTGAAGCCGGCGCCATTACGCAGAATCCTAAGACTGGCGTGTATATGATCAATAAGAAACTGTGCACCTCTTGCGGCAAGTGTGTTGAGGCTTGTCCTATGAAGGTTATGGTGGCTCCCGCAGAAGGTCCTACCACCAAATGTATCGCCTGCGGCATCTGTGTAAAGGCTTGCCCCATGGAAATTTTGGAGATCGTAGAAAAGTAATTTTACATAAAATCAGCCGGTCATCGGGACCGGCTGATTTTTTGCTTTTACAGAGAAAAAACATGGTTGTAATAATTGCATATTGTAACGAAATATGCTATACTGTTTATAATCATACGCCCGGAGGAGTTTATGACAATTATGACTGAATTTCAGCAGAAAATTGCAACTTTCCTGCCTAAATCAGAACTTCGTATGGACGAACCTATGGGGAAGCACACCTCTTTCCGCATTGGCGGTCCTGCAGAAGTGATGGCCTTTCCCAAATCCACGGAAGAATTGGGCGAAATTTTAAAAGTGTCCGCTTTTTTGGACTGCAAACCTGCTATCTTAGGGGCAGGAACCAATATTCTGGCGCCGGATACCGGTGTGCCGGGGTTGGTGATCTGCCTGAAGGACGGGTTAAATACTATGGAGCAGGTGGACAATACCCATATTCGTGTGGGCGCCGGCGTTTCAATGGCAAAAATGGCCACATTTGCGACCAATGCCGGGTTGTCCGGTCTGGAATTTGCCCACGGTATTCCCGGCTCTGTTGGCGGCGGTGTGTATATGAATGCCGGCGCCTACGGCGGCGAGATCTGCCAGGTGTGTACCCAAGTGGAAGTGATGGATATGGATGGCAATGTCCATACCTATACCGGCGAGCAAATGCAGTTCGGCTACCGGCATAGCCGCTTGGAAGATGAGGACGGCATCGTGCTGCAGGCAACCTTCTGCCTGACTTCAAAACCGGTGGAAGAGATCCGCAGCCTGATGCAAGACCTGATGACCCGCCGCAGAAATTCGCAGCCTTTAGATATGCCCTCTGCTGGCTCAGCCTTCAAGCGTCCTGTCGGTGGATATGCCGCCGCACTGATTGATCAAGCAGGCTTAAAAGGCTACCGGGTGGGTAATGCCGCGGTGTCTGAAAAGCACGCCGGCTTTGTTGTAAACTTAGGCAGTGCAACTGCTGACGATGTAAGAAAATTGCTCCGTGAAGTTTCGGATAAGGTGTTTGAAAATACCGGCATTCGATTAGAACCGGAGGTTCGTATTTGGTAAGAAAGGAGCGCTCCTATGGCCATTTCCTTTTCCGGTAATGCAAAGGCAGAGATCTGCCGTTATATCCCGGCAAAGCAATGCTGCGCCTTGTCGGAGTGCTTTGGCATTTTGCTGTTTTGTAATACTTTTCGGACAGATTGTATCCGCATCATTACGGAAAGCCGTGAGTTTACCCAGATTTTGCCCAAACTGTTTAAAAAGGCCTTTGGCGTGGGATTTGATTTGATTCCTGCGGAAGATTCCCAAGGCAAAATGAACTTTCAAATCACCGATTCCGAAAAAATCCACCGGATCATGGATGCCTACGGATTTGATGCAAAGGATACCCTTTCTCTGCATATCAATCTGCCCATCGTGGAGGAGGATTGCTGCAAGGCCGCCTTCTTAAAGGGTGCATTTCTGGCAGGCGGTTCGGTGACAGACCCGGCAAAAGGTTACCATATCGAACTGACCACCACCCACGGCAGTGTGGCCCGGGAATGCAACAGTCTGATACAGGAAGCCTTGGGATTCCAGCCGAAACTGGCCACCCGGGGCGGTAACTGCGTTCTGTACTTAAAACAGAGCGATTTGATTTCCGACTGCTTGACCTATTTGGGCGCCCCTGTTGCTGCTATGGGCATTATGGAAGCCAAACTGGAAAAAGAACTGAACAATAAAGTTAACCGTCGCTGTAACTGCGACGATGCCAACACTTCCAAGGTGGTAGAGGCTGCTCAGGAGCAATTATCCGCTATCCGCATCTTGAAAGAGAGAGGATTTCTGCAGAATCTGCCTGTGAAATTGCAGCAGGCAGCCATTGCACGGGAAAATAATCCGGAAGTTTCCCTTTCGGAACTGGCAGCCATGATGGAGCCGCCCATCAGCAAACCGGCTATGAATCATCGGCTACAAAAACTGGTACAAATGGCACAGGAGGGAATGCTATGAGTTTTGTACATCTTCATTTGCATACAGAATATAGCCTCCTGGACGGCGCTTGCCGCATCGACGGCCTTATGGATCGTGTCAAGGAGTTGGGGCAGACTGCGGTTGCCGTTACCGACCACGGTGTTATGTACGGCTGCATTGATTTCTACAAAGCCGCCAAGGCCAACGGTATTAAGCCTATCATCGGCTGCGAAGTGTATGTTGCCCCCCGTTCTATGGCTGACCGGGTCCACGGCGTGGATAATGACCCCTACCATTTGGTCTTGCTGTGTAAGGACAGAACCGGCTACGAAAACTTGTGTTATTTGGTGTCCCAAGCCTTTATTGAGGGTTTTTACAGTAAACCCAGAGTAGACTTGGACTTGCTGCGTCAGCACCACGAAGGTTTGATCGCCACCTCTGCCTGCTTGGCAGGCGCGATCCCGCAGCGTCTTATGATGGAGGATTACGAAGGCGCAAAGGCCTATGCCCTGGAACTGGCGGATATTTTCGGAGAGGATAATTTCTATCTGGAATTGCAGGACCATAATATTCCCGAGCAGACTCCTGTGAATCAGGGTGTGATGCGGATCGCCCGGGAGACAGGACTGCCCCTGATTGTTACCAATGATGCCCACTATCTGCGCCGGGAAGATGCCAAAATGCAGGATGTCCTCCTGTGCGTCCAGACCGGTAAGACCGTGGACGACCCTAACCGTATGAAATTCCAGACCGACGAGTTCTACTTAAAGAGCGAGGATGAACTGAAAAAACTCTTCCCCAACTGCGAGGAAGCCTTTGAAAATACCGCCAAAATCGCAGAGCGGTGTAACCTGGAATTCACCTTTAACGAATACCATCTGCCCTCGTTTCCTGTGCCGGAGGGCTATACCAACGAAGAATACTTCCGGAAACTCTGTGAAGACGGCTTCCGGGAGAGATACCCCAACCAGCCGGAAGAATACCGGCAGCGATTAGAATATGAGATCGGTGTCATTAGCCGTATGGGGTATGTGAACTACTACCTCATTGTTTGGGATTTTATCCGTTACGCCAAGGAACAGGGGATTCCTGTTGGCCCGGGCCGTGGCTCCGGCGCGGCATCTATCGTGGCCTACTGTATGCACATCACAGAAGTAGACCCCATGAAATATGCCCTGATTTTCGAGCGTTTTTTGAATCCCGAGCGGGTCAGTATGCCGGACTTTGATACGGATTTCTGTCAGGAACGGCGGGGCGAAGTGATCGACTATGTGATGGAAAAGTACGGCGCAGACCATGTGGCCCAGATCGCTACCTTCGGTACGATGGCCGCCCGGGGTGCCATCCGCGATGTGGGCAGAGCCTTGAATTTTACCTATGCAGAGACGGATGTGGTGGCAAAACTTGTCCCCACAATGCCCCTGCACATTACCCTGAAAGAGGCGCTGGAAGTCTCTCCCAAACTGAAAGAAATGTATGACGGCGACGACCGGGTCAAGACCCTGATCGACACCGCAATGAGTTTGGAAGGCATGCCCAGAAATACCTCCACCCACGCTGCAGGCGTGGTGATCACCGCAGAGCCGGTGCACACCTATGTGCCCCTTTCCCGTAACGACGAGACCACCGTTACCCAATACACGATGACTACCATTGAGGAACTAGGCCTTTTGAAGATGGACTTCCTGGGCTTGCGAAACTTGACGGTCATTGAAGATGCCCAGCGGCAAATTCGCCTCCTAGAGCCGGATTTTGATATTGACAAAGTGCCGGACGATGATCCGGCAACCTTCCAAATGCTGGCTGAGGGCAAGACCCAAGGCGTATTCCAGTTGGAATCTGCCGGTATTACCGGCGTGTGCGTCAATATGAAACCCACCTCTATCGAAGATATGACGGCGATCGTGGCGTTGTACCGTCCCGGCCCTATGGATTCTATTCCCAAGTTTATTGCCAATAAATTGGATCATAGAAAAATTACCTACAAGACCCCGTTGTTAGAGCCGATCTTGAAGGTTACCTACGGCTGTATCGTCTATCAGGAGCAGGTGATCGAGATATTCCGTTCCTTGGGCGGTTATACCATGGGACAGGCAGATAATATCCGCCGCGCCATCTCCAAAAAGAAGATGAAAGTGATCGACGCAGAGCGAAATGTGTTCGTTTACGGCGATCAAAAGCAGGGAATCCCCGGCGCGATGGCAAAAGGTGTCAGTGAGCAGGTGGCCCAGTCAATCTATGATGAAATCGTTGACTTTGCCAACTACGCATTTAATAAGGCCCACGCGGTGTGTTATGCTGTGGTATCCTACCAAACAGCCTACCTGAAGTGCCACTATCCCAAGCAGTATATGGCGGCGCTGATGACCTCGGTGCTGGACTCTGCCATTAAAATCTCCGGCTATATCAACGAGTGCAAAGATCTGGGGATTGCCACATTGCCTCCGGATGTGAACCACTCCATTGACAGTTTTGCGGTGGAAGGGGATGCCATCCGCTTCGGTTTAGGTGCAGTAAAAAATATCGGCCGCGGACTGATCCGCAGTATGGTTGCCAAACGGGAGGAAGGCGGAGCGTTCCGCTCTCTGGAGGACTTCATTCAGAGAATGGGGGACGAACTGAACAAGCGCGCCGTGGAAAACTTTATCAAATGCGGCGCAATGGACTGCTTTGGTTACAACCGTAGCGAACTGCTGAATGTATACGAGAGTATGATGGACACCATCGCCTCCACCCGCAAGAAAAATCTGGAGGGGCAGATGGGTCTGTTTGCCATGCTGCAGGACGAAGAAGAGTCTGTCTCCATTCCCATTCCTAAGTTGGAAGAACTGAAAAAGGCAGACCTGATGCTGATGGAAAAGGAAACCACCGGTATCTACCTGTCCGGCCATCCTATGGACGATTACCGCCACCTGCTGAAGAACACCCACGTGGTGCCCATCGGCGCGCTGATGGACGAGGAAAATACTTATCAGGACGACCAGATCGTGAGCATTGCCGGCGTGGTGCAGACCATCAAGATGAAGACCACCCGTAACAACTCTATGATGGCCTATGTCACCCTGGAAGATGACACCGCCTCTATTGAAATGCTGGCATTTTCCAATGTGCTGAGCCAGTACGGTGGCTACCTGAAGGAAAACCAGCCGGTGGTGATCGTGGGCAGACTGTCTATGCGGGATGATAAAGAACCCCAGATCGTGATCAACCGGGCAAGACCTATGTCGGATTTCGTGGATCAGCCCCCGGTGGAGGAGGCAGCGCCTGCCCCTGTTACCACGGGAACGCTGTATCTCAGACTTCCATCACAGGAAGGCCCGTTGTTCGGTAAGATCCGTGCGATCCTGAATATGTTCCCCGGCGGCAATTCCGTTGTGGTGTATTTTGCAGATACCAAGCAGCGCCGGGGCAGTACCTGCGCGCTGGATCAGCGTATGCTTGCAGAACTGGTAAATGTGTTGGGACAGGATAATGTGGTTGTAAAATGACTTCCCATTTTAGAACTTTTGTGTTATACTATCCTAAGTGTTTTCAGACAGGGTTTGACAGACAACTTCCGTTTATTCAAAAGGGAAAGAACAAACGGAAGAAATACAGAGGTATGAAAGATGAAAAAAGTACTTATTTTGGAAGATGAGGTCAATATCCGCAGTTTCGTAGTGATCAACCTGAGACGGGCCGGATATGAAGCCATTGAGGCAGGCACCGGTATGGAAGCGTTGGAAAAACTCAGCCGTTATCCTGATATCGGCGTGGCCATTCTGGATGTGATGCTGCCGGATATTGACGGCTTTGAAGTTTGCCGTCGGATCCGCGCCACCAGCAAGCAGATCGGCATCATTATGCTGACCGCCCGTACCCAGGAGATGGACAAAGTTACCGGCCTGATGACCGGCGCAGACGACTATGTGACCAAGCCGTTCTCTCCTGCGGAACTGACGGCTCGTATTGATGCGCTGTACCGCAGAATCGGCGGTGACAGCAGTACAGATTCCGAACTGATCAGCCAAGGCCCCTTTGTGATGAACACCCGGAATCACACCTTGGAAAAGGCAGGTAACCGGATTCGCCTGACCCAGGTGGAATATGCCATTCTAAAACTGTTTATGCAAAACCCCGGCAGAGCCCTATCCAGGGAGGACATTCTCTCTGCAGTGTGGGGTCGGGATTACGAAGGTGAATTGAAGATCGTGGATGTGAATATCCGCCGTCTGCGTATCAAAATTGAGGACGATACGGCCAACCCCACCTATATTACAACGGTTTGGGGCTTCGGCTATAAGTGGGGCGCATGAAAACAAGAAAACAACAATGGGGGAAAATGCATATTAAAGGCCTCCGCCGTCGCTGGTTGCTGAACGCGATCAGTTTGGTATGTGCCTTTGTTTTGACCTGCGCATTGGCAATTGCCGCCTATTTTTCCGCCCAATATTATGCAGCCATCATGCTGGGCGCCTTGGCAGTGATCGTCCTTCTGGTGCTGTTCAGCAGTAATTACTATATCCGTTCCATTCTGTCTCCTTTGGGAGAGATTATTGATAAGGCCCAGAAAATTGCCAACGGCAGTTACGGCATTCAGATTCAGGCGGAATTTGACGACGAGATCGGCGATCTGGCACGAATGATCAACGAACTGTCCTTAAAAGTCAATGAGAATGAGAAATTACAGCGGGAATTTATTTCCTCACTTTCCCACGAATTGCGCACACCCCTGACCGCCATTACCGGCTGGAGCGAGACGCTCCTCAGTTCCGACAAACTGGACAACGACACCCGCCGTGGTGTGCGGATCATTCACCGTGAGGCAGACAGACTGACCGATATGGTGGTGGATCTGCTGGACTTTACCCGGATTCAGGATGACCGTATGGTGCTGAATATGGAAACGGTGGACATTCGGGCGGAATTTGAGGATACCGTATTTATGTACGGCAGCCGCCTCGCAGAAGAGGGAATTAGCCTGAAATATGTGGACAACGACCAGGATATCCCGGAGATTTCCTGCGATCCCCAGCGTCTGCGGCAAGTATTTCTAAACATTCTCAACAACGCAGTCAAGCACGGTGGCGACGGCAAGCGTATCGACGCCAGCCTGACCTATCAGGACGACTTTGTGATCGTGCGGATTCGCGACTACGGTCCTGGAATCCCCATGGACGAATTGGCGTTGGTAAAGAAAAAATTCTACAAAGGAAGTTCCAAGGCCAGAGGCTCCGGTATCGGATTGGCGGTCAGTGATGAGATCGTGCATATGCACGGCGGCGAACTGACGCTGGAGAATGCACTTGCCGGCGGTACGCTGGTAACCATTCGACTTCCGGCCGCACAGTAGGCTTAACGCAAGGCAAGAAAGATAAGACAAAAAGCAGTAAAAAGGACTGCTGAGAGGCTGTTTCGGTTTGAATCCTCTCAGCCTAAGGGAAGGATTATTATGGCAAGTCAAGAGAAATTCAAGACAATGATTGGCGGACAGGCCCTGATTGAAGGCCTGATGATGCGGGGTCCAAAAAAAGACGCCATCGTTGTCCGGGGAAAAGACGGACTGACCGTGGAAGTATCTGACCGTAAGGAGAAATCCAAAAATTCACCCTTAAGTTGGCCGGTGATTCGCGGTGCGGTTACCTTTTTCGACGCCCAACTGTGTGGCGTGAAAGCATTGATGCGCTCTGCCGACCTGTCTCCGGAGGAGTCTGCGGAAGAGCCTTCCAAGTTTGATAAATGGTTGGAGCAGAAACTGGGCGATAAGAAATTCCAGCAATTGGTGGTAGGCTTTGCGGTAGCAATGGGATTGGGTTTGTCCATTTTCCTGTTCTTCCTGATCCCTATGGTGGTCAGCGGCTTCTTCCAGCGTTGGATTGAAAGCAACCTGCTATTGCATCTGTTAGAAGGCGTGATCCGCATTCTAATATTCACAGGTTATATGATCTTGGTATCCGGTATGAATGAAATGAAGCGAGTCTTTGCCTACCACGGCGCGGAGCATAAAACCATTCGCTGCTATGAGGCAGGCCTACCCCTGACTGTGGAAAATGTTCGGCAGCAGACACGGTTGCACCCTCGCTGCGGTACCAGTTTCCTGCTGGTGGTGATGATCATCTCCATTCTGCTGTTCTCCGTGGCATCCTCCTTGCTGTTGACATTGGTTCCCCGGTTGGCAGCCATCAACGGCAGTTTCCTGTACCAGATCATTATGATCTCCTTTAAGTTGCTGCTGCTTCCCTTGGTGGTGTCTTTCAGTTATGAGATCAACCGTTGGGTGGGCCGCCACGATAATATTTGCAGTAGAATTCTGTCTGCCCCCGGTATGTGGTTCCAGAAACTAACCACCAAAGAGCCGGACGACAGTATGATCGAGGTGGGTATCACCGCATTGCAGGCCGTTCTTCCGGAAAATGAGGGGGAAGACCTTTGGTAATGATGCTCTCAGAACTGTACCTACAATCCCGCCGGACGCTGATGACCAAAGAGGACGCCGAGACCGCGGGATTCATAACAAGAGAACTGCTGTGCCATGTCACCGGCAAAAGCCGTGAGCAGGTGATTGCCGGCCGGGAGCAGTATGTTTCTGAGGATGTGTGCAACGAAATGTGCCGCCTGACCCACAGAGCCTTGGCAGGAGAGCCGTTGGCGTACATCTTGGGAGAGTGGGAGTTCCACGGAATGAAACTGCTGGTGAATCCCGATGTGCTGATTCCTCGGGATGATACTTGCGCGGTTACGGAACTGGCCATCCGGCAGGCGCTGTTTTTAGACGAAAACCCCAGAATTTTGGACTTGTGTACCGGCTCAGGGTGTATTGGCTTGGCCGTTGCAAACCGGGTGAAGGACGCCAAAGTGACCCTTGCAGATATATCTTTGCAGGCTATGCAGGTGGCGAAGAAAAACATCTCTAACCAAAAACTCTCCGGAAGAGTCACTTGCGTGCAGGCGAATGCCTTGGAAAAACCACCAAAATTTTTCGGCAAATTTGATTTGATAGTATCCAATCCCCCTTATATTACCACCGAGGAAATGGCGCAACTGCCCAAGAGCGTTGCAGACTTTGAACCCCATCTGGCTTTGCACGGCGGTGATGACGGACTGGATTTCTACCGTGCCATTGCAGAAAACTACAGCGCTGCCCTGAAACCGGGCGGCTATCTGTGTTTTGAATTTGGTATGGGACAGGGAGATGCGGTATGCGATCTCCTGACGATAAATGGGTATACCATACTGGAGCGATCCAGAGATTATAACGACATAGAACGGGCAGTTTTGGCTCGTTATGACAGGAAGGACGGGTAATTATGGCTACAAAGAAAACCGCGTATGAGACCCCCACCCCCGCAACCGATAAGAAGGAAGCATTGCAAACTGCGATTTCCCAAATCGAAAAGAATTTCGGCAAGGGTACTGTGATGCGTCTGGGCGACCGCCCCGAAATGAATGTGGACGCAATCCCCACCGGCTCTTTGGCATTGGATGCAGCGCTGGGTATCGGCGGCGTGCCCAAGGGTCGTATTATTGAGATCTACGGACCGGAATCCTCCGGTAAGACCACCTTGGCCCTGCACATCTTGGCAGAGGCGCAGAAGATGGGCGGCGAAGTGGCGTTTGTGGACGCAGAACACGCGCTTGACCCTGTGTATGCAGCCGCGTTGGGCGTCAATACTGACGATATGCTGGTATCTCAGCCGGATACCGGTGAGCAGGCCTTGGAAATTACTGACGCATTGGTTCGCAGCGGCGCTGTGGACGCAGTGGTAGTGGACTCCGTTGCTGCCCTTGTGCCCAAGCAGGAAATCGAAGGTGAAATGGGTGATACATTCGTTGGCCTGCAGGCCAGACTGATGTCCCAGGCTCTGCGGAAACTGGCAGGCACCATTGCCAAGACCAACTGTGTTGTCATCTTTATCAACCAATTGCGTATGAAGATCGGCGTGATGTACGGCAACCCCGAAACCACCACTGGCGGTAACGCCCTGAAGTTCTACTCTTCCGTGCGTCTGGATGTCCGTCGCGTTGAGTCCCTGAAAGAGGGCGGCGAGGTGGTAGGTAACAAGACCCGCGTTAAGGTTGTCAAGAATAAGGTTGCGCCTCCTTTCCGTGAAGCATACTTCGACATTATGTACGGCGAAGGCATCAGCAAATGGGGCGAACTGGTGGATCTGGCAGTCCAGATGGACATTGTCCAAAAGAGTGGCAGTTGGTTCAGTATGGGCGACGAGCGGATCGGCCAGGGCAAGGATAGCGTAAAGGCATTCCTGCAGGCCAATCCCGATGTGACAGAGCAGGTGGAGAGTCAGGTAAGAGAAAGACTCCTTGCCGGCGTGGCCAACAGAGCCCCTGCCAAGCCTGCAGAGCGTCCCGTAGCGGTCAGCGCTGACGATTTCGACGATGAAGATTGAGTCTGTTGCCTCCCAGCAGGATCGGGCCGGACGGTATACCGTAAAATTTGATGACGGCAGCGTAATGCGGCTCTACCGTCATACAGTAGAGGATTTTTCCCTGTATTCCGGTAAGGAATTGGAGCAGGAGGAATTTTCCCGACTCTGCGCTGCTGCGGGGCAGATGTCCGCCAAGATGCGTGCAGTGCGGATCGTATCTGCCAGCAATGTGTCCAAAGCGGATTTGGAATCCCGACTGGTGCAAAAAGGGGAGGATAAACTGGATGCCCATCAGGCAGTGGCCTGGCTGGAGGAATTGGATCTTCTGGACGATAAAAAGACCGCTGAACAGATCGTGCAGCGGTGCATCTCCAAAGGATACGGGTTGGCCCGCGCCAAGCAAGCCCTATACGAAAAACGGATTCCCAAAGAATTCTGGCAGGAAGTATTGGAAGATTACCCCGACCAATCGGAGAAAATATTGGCATTTATCCAATCCCGGCTGGGGGAATCCTGGGATCAAAAGGACCTGCACCGTACCATGGACGGCCTGATTCGCCGGGGTTACAGTTACCGGGAGATCCGCCCGGTGTTGCAGACCTATTACGAAAATGCAGATTTTCAGGAGGATTATGATGGCTAATATTGGATTTATCTCCCTGGGCTGCGCAAAGAATCAGGTAGATTGCGAGCGAATGATGTACCGTGTGCAGGAGTCCGGCCACACAGTCCAAGCCGAGGTGATCGGCGCAGATGTGGTGGTGATCAATACCTGCGGATTTATCGACTCTGCCAAGGCAGAAGCCATTGACCATATTCTCCGTGTGGCGCAACTGAAGGAGCAAGGGCTGATCGGCAAGATTTTGGTTACCGGTTGCCTGTCTCAGCGCTACCAGCAGGAAATTATGAAAGAAATGCCGGAAGTAGACGGCGTTTTGGGCACAGGCAGTTATACGGAAGTAGTACCTACCATTGAAAAATTGCTGGAAGGGGAGACGGTGGAGGAATTTGCTTCCATTGATACTCCGGAGCAGGAAACCGGACGCATTCTCACCACCCCGGAACACTACGCCTATATTAAGATCGCAGAGGGCTGCGATAACCGATGCTCCTACTGCATTATCCCGTACCTGCGGGGCAAATTCCGCAGCCGGCAAATGGATGATATTCTGTATGAAGCCCGTGTTTTGGCAGCCAACGGCGTGAAAGAACTGCTGGTAGTGGCGCAGGATACCAGCCGTTACGGAACAGACCTGCCGGGGCATAAGCGCCTGCTCCCGGACTTGCTTCGAGAACTTTGTAAAATTGACGGTATCCAGTGGATTCGTGTACACTACACATACCCTGACGAAATTGACGATGCCTTTATTGAGGTTATGGCCAGTGAACCGAAGATCGTAAAATATTTGGATATTCCCATTCAGCACTGCAACAGTCAGATCCTGAAACTGATGAACCGTCGCGGTGATGGGGAATACTTAAAGGACCTGTTTGCCAAACTCCGCGCCCGGATTCCCGGCTTGGTGATCCGTACCAGTGTCATCACCGGCCTGCCCGGTGAGGGAGAAGAAGAATTCGCAGAACTGTGCCAATTTTTGATGGAGCAGCGTTTGGAGCGGGTGGGCGCATTCCCGTTTTCTCCTGAGGAGGGTACACCTGCAGCGGAAATGGAATTCGTGGATTCTGAGATCGCGCAAAGCCGTGCCCAGCAGGTGGAAGACATTCAGTCCCGTATCATGGACGACTACAACGCCTCCATGCAGGGAAAAGTCTTGCAAGTGCTGGTAGACGGCTATGACGAGGAATTGGAGCAGTATTACGGCCGTACTTATGCCGATTCCCCGGAGATCGACAGCCGGGTCTGGCTGGCTACCCAAGAGCCTGTGAATGAGGGCAGTTTCGCGACAGTTTGCATTGACGGCGTGGCAGACGGAGAATTGTCAGGCTATGTAATGGAGGAGTAAAATGACATTAGCAAGTAAGATCACGCTGGTACGCGTGGCATTTATTCCAGCGTTTATGGCGCTGATGTATTTCAGCGGCGGTCAGCCGGGATTGTGGATGTGGTTGGCGCTGGCAGTCTTTATCCTTGCCAGTCTTACTGATTATATCGACGGCCAAATCGCCCGTAGATATAATCAGGTCAGCGATTTTGGTAAATTTCTAGATCCCTTGGCAGATAAACTTCTGACCATTGCGGCTATGGCGATGTTCTGCGAGTGGGGTACCATGTCCGCGTGGGCGCTGATGTTGGTGCTGACCCGGGAATTTGCGGTTACCGGCCTGCGGCTGGTGGCAGTGGGCAAGGGCAAGGTGATCGCCGCCGGTTGGAGCGGAAAGGTGAAAACCGCCAGCACTATGATCGGCCTGTGCGTGCTGATGGCATTTCCCACGGTTGGCTGGCTTGCCACAGTTGTCAACGGCGTGATCATTGTTACCACGGTGTATTCCGGTGTAGAGTACTTTGTGCAAAACTGGAATTGCCTGTGGGATAAGTAAGGAAATATAAAAAAGCAGCAGTCATCAGACTGCTGCTTTTGCATTCTGTCATTATTCGCCCTGCATCAGTTTTACCAGGATATCTGTGCAGGTGTCAATGCCGATCTTGCTGTTGAGACAGATGTCATAGTTTTGCGCCTGTCCCCAAGTTCTGCCGGTGTAGTGCTGATAATTCACTCTTCTGCGTTTGTCCTTTTCATTCAACCGCGCCTGCGGACTCTTTTCGGATTCGCCGTAAAGCCGTACAATTCGTTCTGCCCGAGCCTCTTTATCAGCGTAGATAAAGGCGTGGAGACAATCAGTGCGGTCTTTCAGAATGTAGTCAGCATTTCTGCCCACGATGACGCAGGGGCCTTTTTCAGCCAGTTGCAGAATCACACTGCATTGGATATTCCACAAAAAATCTGCGGTGGACAGACCGTTCATAACGCCGGGTATACCCTGACTGGCAAATGTATAGGAAAAAATGCTCTTTCCGGGG
>JAZSRS010000108.1:0-7744 GCA_045538595.1 Faecousia sp.
TTATAATTATACATTTCAAATTACTTTACCATATCGTAAAACCAAAGTCAATATCGATACATATTGATGAAGATTGTTAACATTGGAATGATATAAAGTAAGGGCGATATTCGCGCTCAATAGGCATATTCAAACAGAAAACGGCGAAAAAGAGAACCACCCCTGATGGGGTGATTCCCTGAAAATTCTTGATTTATAAGGGTTTTTTACTTGAAGTAACGCTCCAGCAGGCCCTGCAGAGCCTTGCCGTGGCGGGCCTCGTCGCGCGCCATTTCGTGAACGGTGTCGTGGATGGCGTCCAGGCCGTTCTTCTTGGCGCAGGAGGCCAGGTCAAACTTGCCCTGGGTTGCGCCGAACTCGCAGTCCACACGCCATGCCAGATTATCCTTGGTGGTAGCCTTCATGTTGGGCTCCAAGTCTTCGCCCAGCAGTTCTGCGAACTTGGCAGCGTGCTCAGCCTCTTCCCAAGCGGCCTTTTCCCAGTACAGACCCACTTCGGGGTAGCCTTCCCGGTGTGCGATACGAGCCATGCACAGGTACATACCCACTTCGCTGCACTCGCCGTTGAAGTTGGCCATCAACTGGTCGAAGATGTACTTCTTGTCCTCAGCGGAGATGTCGGGGTTGTTCTTAACGGTCTGAGCGTAAACGCCGTACTCGTGAACAGCAGCCAGTTTCTGTTCGCCCTTCTGCTCTACGAACTTGGAAGCAGGAACCTTACATACGGGGCAGGTGAAATCAGCGGCCAATTCCTCGGCGGTGTGAACATAACCACAAACAGAGCATACAAACTTTTTCATAATCTTTTTCCTCCAAAATTTTATTAAATAGTATTTATATTTTTTGTTTTATAATGATGGGTGATGCCACCCGGGGTTTACTCTTCTTCTACTTCTTCAAACTGGTCGGGGCCTACGCCGCACAGGGGGCATTCGTAATCTTCCGGCAATTCATCGCCTTCATAAATATAATCACATACCACGCATCTATACTTTTTCATTATTTTGTTTCCTCCTTACAAGTTTTACATTGTCCTACAAATGTTAGTTGACAGGTGTCGATTTGCCCGCCGGTCTGGTGGGTAACCTGATCGTTCAGTTCTTCCGGTACTGCAATTTTGGGCAGGTCTGTAACGGTTTCGCAACCGGTACAAACGAAGTGAACATGGGGTTTAATGTTCCCGTCGAACCGCTCCACACCGCCAACAGCGCCGATGCTCACAATTTCACCTTTGCTCTTGAACATGGATAAGTTCCGGTACACCGTTCCCAAAGACAGATCCGGTATTTCCGGTTTCAGGTGGTTATAAACCATTTCGGCGGAAGGGTGTGTGTCTGTCTGCCGCAGATAGGCCAGAATCGCATTCCGCTTGCGGAATTGCTTGGTGGTAGTATCCATAGCATTTCTCCTTCCTAAATAAGAATATTTCTTATTTACATCCATACTATAGCATACAGTTTTCTATTTGTCAATAGGAATTATTCTTATTTATAAAATTTTTTGAAAAATTTTTCAACCTCATTTTTCATTGACACGCCCAAAGCCTTTGCTTGCAATTATGGCAAAATATGTATATAATAAGGTATATACAGAAAAAGGGGGTGTATGCCATGGAAAAGAAACTGCTTACCTATCGGGGTTGTCTGCTGGGTATGGCGGCAGGCGATGCTATGGGATACACCATTGACGGCAACACCTGGGAAGAAATTCAGGAGAATTACGGCCCAAACGGACTGCTGGGTTATGACCTGCAGGAATTTGAGTACGCTCCCATCACTTCCCACACCCAGATCGCCGCATTCCTTTGCAATGGCCTGCTGATCAGCGTCTCCCGGGGTAAGGCCGACCACCTGCGGTATGCCAAACTGGCTCTGCGGGAGTGGACACGCAGCCAGCAATTCCACCGGGACCCGGAAGACAGTTACTGCTGGATCTCCAAACTGCCTGCCTTCCGCCGGCGGTACTGCCGGGATGCCCGTATGCTGGATATGACCCGGCTGGAGTCTTACGGCTCTATGCGTACCCCCAAGAATCACAACACCGCCCCCGGCGCTATCACCGCCGCCGTGGCCGCGGGTATGTTTTACAATCCCAAGCGGCTGGAAGCGGAGCATGTTGGGCCTTTGGCAGGAGAATTGATGGCTTTGACCCACGGTGATCCGGAGACTTTCCTGTCCGGCGCGGTGCTGGCCTATACCATCGCCGGTATCCTGCAAGAGCCGGAGCGGAGTTTGCAGGAGCAGTTTATGCAGGCCATCGCGGTCATGGACGGCCAGTTCCGCAGTCTGTTCTTCCAGGCAGAAGAACTGGCCGGGCAGTTGCGGCGGGCCATTGCTTTGGCCAAATCCGGCACGGTCTCCCCTCAAGAGGGCATGGAGGAACTGGGATGCACCGACACGGCTCAGTGTCTGGCAGGCGCGATGTTTGCCTGCCTCACCTACCCGGAGGACTTTGACAGCGCCATTATTACCGCCGTGAATCACTCCGGTATCAGCGCTGCCGTAGGCGCCATCACCGGCGCGATCTTAGGCGCAAAATTGGGCGAGGACGCCCTGCCGGGATTCTATTTGGAATCTTTGGAATGCTGCGACGCCCTTGCGGTGCTGGCAGAAGATATGCTCCGGGGCACACCGGCGCTGGATATTTTTGACGATAGTTGGGATCATAAATATGTGCAGGGATTGCCCCCTGAGGACATAAACGGGTAAAAACGCGGAAAATGCCAAAAAAATATTTGATTTTTTCCGGAATTCCTCTTGCAAAAACGATCCTTTGGTGCTATAATGCCTATGTTAGTAAGATTTGGTGTTTGAAAGAGAGGGGTTCACCCCTCTCTTTTTTGAGCAAAAGGAGTGAAAACTTTGAAGGTTACAGATCAGGTTACCGCATTTGCAAAACCTATTGTAGAGCAGTTGGGCTGCAAACTTTGGGATGTGGAATATGTCCGGGAAGGCGCTGAGCGTTTCCTGCGGATTTACATTGACAAAGACGGCGGCGTGGACATTGAAGATTGCGAAAAGATCCACCGGGCCATCGACCCTGTGTTGGACGAGAAAGACCCCATCGCGGAAAGTTACCATTTTGAGGTATGCTCCGCCGGCATCGAACGGACGCTGAAGCGCCCCGAGGATTTTGCCCAGTTTATGGACAGCCCCATTTTGGTGAAACTGTACCGCCCCCGCAACGGCCTGAAAGAAATTCCCGGCATACTCCGGGGCTACGAAAACGGTAAAATCACCGTGGAAGCAGGCAAAGAAATGATCACATTTGAAAAATCCGAAGTGGCTTTGGTGCGGCTTCGCGTAGAGTTTTAACAGGAGGAATTTAACGACAATGGCTACTAGAAAGAGTAAAAAAGCAGCAGTACCCCAGGTAGATATCGGCGCTGAAATTTTCGCCAGCCTGCGGGATTTGGAAAAGATCAAGGGCATTCCCGTTTCCTATATGGTTGACCGGCTGAAGCAAGCCCTCACCAACGCCTACCGGAAAGACCGGGAGGATCACCGGGATATCCCCGCTGAAAATGTGGTGGTGGACCTGAGCGAAAAAGGTCTTTTCATGTACCTGGTAAAGACCGTGGTGGAAGAGATCGAAAACGATGCCGTGGAGATCCACATCGACACCGCCCGGAATATGAATCCGGATGTGCAGGTGGGTGACACCGTTTCCATCCCCGTGGACATTCAGAAGTTTGGTCGCATCGCCGCCCAGACCGCCAAGCAGGTGGTGATTCAGGGTATTCGCGAGGCTGAGCGTGGCGCTATCTACGAAAGTTACTCCTCCAAGTCCCAGGAACTGCTGACCGGTACTGTGTTCCGTATCGACCCCTCCGGCGATGTGTTCGTGCACATCGGTCAGGGCAACGAGCAGAGCGATGCTGTGCTGGCAGTCAGCGAGCAGATCCCCGGCGAAGTATATGAACCCGGCGACCTGCTGCGTGTTTATGTTTTGGAAGTCCATAAGGCTATGCGCGGACCCCTGATCCACGTATCCCGTACCCACCCCAATGTGGTGCGCCGCCTGTTTGAACTGGAGACCCCGGAAATCGCCGAAGGTCAGGTGGAGATCCGTAACATCGCCCGCGAACCCGGTTCCCGCAGCAAGATCGCTGTCCGGGCCGCTATGGAAAATGTGGATCCCGTGGGCGCTTGTGTGGGTCCCAGAGGTGGCCGTGTAGGCGCCATCGTGGACGAACTGAACGGTGAGAAGATCGACATCGTGGTTTGGAGTGAAGATCCCTGTGAGTATGTGAAGGCTGCTCTCAGTCCTGCTGATGTGATCAGCGTGGAGATGGATCCCACCAATCCCAAGGCCTGCCGCGTGGTAGTGCCTGATGACCAGTTGAGTCTGGCCATCGGCAAGGAAGGTCAGAATGCCCGCCTGGCTGCCCGTCTCACCAGTTTGAAGATCGACATCAAACCTGCTTCTCAAGCATAAAAACGCGTCATAATAAGGAGGTAGTCCAATGCAAAAGAAGATTCCGCAGCGGCAATGTATGGGCTGCCGTGAGCGCAGACCGAAGAAAGAGATGATCCGGGTCGTCCGGGGTACAGACGGCAACGTCAGTCTGGACTTCGGCGGCAAACTCAACGGCCGCGGCGCATACATCTGCCCGCATCCGGAGTGCCTGAAAAAGGCCCAGAAGATCAAATCTTTGGAGCGCAGTCTGGAAGTTCCCATTCCCCAGGAGGTCTACGACCGCCTGGCACAGGAAATGGAGGACGCCGGTGAGTAAGGCGCTGAATTATCTGGCATTGGCCAGAAAAGCCGGCCGCATCGAATTGGGCGAAGAGCCTGTAGGCGCGGCTGCCCGGGCCCAACACGCCCGGTTGGTGATCGTGGCGGAGGACGCCACCGACCACACTTGGCGCAGAGCAATCAGTTTTGTGTCAGGGACAGAGCAGATTTGTATAAAAGTTCCCTTTTCCAAGGACCTTATGGGACAGGCCGTGGGCCGTTCCGCGTTGGCCCTTGCCGCATTTACCGACCCCGCGCTGGCACTGGCTTTTCTGAAAGCCTTGGACCAGCCGGACCGCTACCAAGCCGAACTGGCCAGTCTGGACCGCCGTGCAAAGCGGGTGCAGCAGCGTCAGCAGGAGGCGAAAGCCCACCAGCGCAACAAAGCAAAGGGCTACAAAGGTAAGGCTAGGAAGGAACATTGATTTTGGAGGTGCATTGAATTGAGTTTAGTAAAGTATCGACTGAAAGAGGTTGCCAACGATTTTGGCGTAACCCCTAAGGATATTGCAGAAGTCATGGGCAAGTTCTTTGAACGGCCCAAGTCCAACACCCAGGTGCTCACCGACGAAGAACTGGATGTCATTTTCGACTATATGACCCAGACCCACCAGATCTCCTCTCTGGAGGTGGTGTTCGCCGTGCAGCCCAAACCCCAGCCTAAGACAGAGGAGAAAAAGCCAGAAGCACCCAAGGCTGAGGAGAAAAAGCCTGAGGAGAAAAAGCCTGCGGCGACCCCCGCTGCTGCACCCAAGGCGGAGAAACCTGCCAAACCGGCAGAGCCGGAACGCCGCCGGGAACGCCGGGTGGTGGATACCTCTGCGGTGCAGGTGAATGTGAACCGTTTTGATGACCACGCCGACGATCTGGTAAGCGAGCGTGTGCAGAATTATCAGGGCGGCAAGCAGCGCTTCGGCAAGAAGGGCCAGCAGCAGGGGGGCAAGAAGGACAACAAGTTCAGCAAGGGCAACAAGTCCCGGAACGAAGAGCAGGAGAAACTCCGTAGACTGCAAATGGAAGTGGCTCGGAAAGCCCCTGTTACTGTTAAGATCCCCGACGAGATCACCGTTGGCGAACTGGCCAGCCGTATGAAGAAGACTGCCGGTGAGGTCATCAAACTGCTGATGAAGAACGGTGTCATGGCTGGTCTGAATCAGACCATTGACTTCGATACCGCAGAATTTGTAGCCGTAGAACTGGGCTGCAAAGTGGAGCGGGAGATCACCGTTACCATCGAAGAGCGGATCATCGACGATCATCAGGACACCGCCGAGGAACTGCAGGGCCGCGCCCCTGTTGTGGTGGTTATGGGCCACGTTGACCACGGTAAGACCTCCACGCTGGATGCCATTCGGAACACCTCCGTTACTGCCGGTGAGGCCGGTGGCATTACCCAGCATATCGGCGCTTACACCGTAGAGTGCAACGGCCAACCCATCACCTTCCTAGATACCCCCGGCCACGCCGCTTTTACCTCTATGCGTGCCCGTGGCGCTATGTGTACCGACATCGCCATTCTGGTGGTGGCAGCCGACGACGGCATTATGCCCCAGACCATCGAATCCATCAACCACGCCAAGGCTGCAAATGTGCCCATCATCGTTGCCATTAACAAGATGGATAAGCCGGAGGCCAACCCCGACAAGATCAAACAGCAACTGACCGAGTACGAACTGATCCCCGAAGAATGGGGCGGTGATACCATTATCTGTCCCATCTCCGCTAAGACCGGTATGGGTCTGGATAACCTGCTGGAAATGGTACTGCTCACCGCCGAAGTGCAGGAACTGAAGGCTAACCCCAACCGCCGCGCCAAGGGTACTGTTATCGAAGCACGGCTGGATAGGAACAGAGGTCCGATCGCTACCCTGCTGGTACAAAACGGCACATTGAATCAGGGCGATATCATCATCGCCGGCACTGCCGTTGGCCGTGTCCGTGTAATGACCAACGACAAGGGTCGCACCGTGAAGAACGCCGGTCCTTCCATTCCCGTGGAGATCACCGGTCTGGCTGAAGTTCCCGCCCCCGGCGACGAGTTCAACGCCGTTACCGACGAGCGTATGGCAAGAGAACTGGTAGAGCAGAGAAAACAGGCTCAAAAGGACGCCGCTGCCAATGCTATGCAGAAGGTCACCCTGGACAACCTGTTTGCCAAGATGCAGGAAGGCAGTATGAAGGAACTGTCCCTGATCGTCAAGGCCGACGTGCAGGGTTCTGCAGAAGCCGTCAAGGCCTCCCTGGAGAAGATCTCCAACGAGGAAGTCCGCGTCCGCGTGATCCACACCGGCGTTGGCGCTATCAACGAATCCGATATTCTGCTGGCTTCCACTGCCGGCGCGATCATCGTTGGCTTTAATGTTCGTCCCGATGCCGGTGCCCAGGCTTCCGCCCAGCGTACCGCCGTGGATATGCGGTTCTACCGGGTCATTTACGATGCCATCGACGAGATCGAAGCCGCTATGAAGGGTATGCTGGCGCCCAAGTTTGAGGAAGTGGTCATCGGCCACGCCGAAGTGCGTATGACCTACAAGGTCTCCTCTGTGGGTACTATCGCCGGCTGTATGGTGAAGGACGGCAAGGTCACACGGGACGCTCAGGTGCGTATCCTGCGGGACAATGTGGTCATTCACGAAGGCGAAGTTGGCTCTCTGCAGCAGTTCAAGGATCAGGCGAAGGAAGTTACCGCCGGCTACGAATGCGGCATGAGTATTGTGAAATTCAACGACATCAAGGAAGGCGACATTTTCGAATGCTTCGCCATGCAGGAAATTAAACGGTAAAAAGCAGGCCGCACCGCAGATGCGGTGAGGCCCTCCTTTTACCAATGCAAAGTGTAAAATGCAAAGTGCAAAGTGAAGGTGTTGCTTCGCAACAAATTTAAATCATTGCCGAAGGCAATACCTCTATTTTGCATTTATCATTTTGCATTTTGCACTCTAATTCATCGTGCCTTCTGAGCGGGCGAAAAGCTGGGCGATCCGCTGGCGCAGGGCGTTTGCCTCCG
>JAZSRS010000099.1:0-7770 GCA_045538595.1 Faecousia sp.
CCTCCTCATTATGGTAGTTGTGTGGTCGGCAAACCACTTCTACTATAATGGGGAGCTTTTTTCTTGTCTACTTCACTCCTCGCTGGAAGCTATTTTTTGCCCCCGGTAAAACCGGGGGTTAACTTTGGTCAACCAAACAAAAGGATTGACCCAACTGGGTCAAGCCTTTTTTACGGGCGATCAATGATCGCCCCTACAAATTGGGCGGTAAAACCGGTCCTTTTCTTTTTGCTTATTTATGCCAAGGGTTCGAAGTCGGCTTTCCCGTGCTTACACAGGGGGCAGACGATATCCTCGGGCAATTCAGAGCCTTCGTACACCCAGCCGCAGATCTTGCACACATAGCCTTTCTTATCTGCCTCGGGCTTGGGTTTCACATTTTGCAGATAGTAAGTGTAGGACATTGTCTCTGTCTCATTCAGGTTGCCGCACTGGGTTACATCGCAGATGAACATCACATGGGTGTCCAGATCCACTTGCTCGATCACCTTACAGCAGATATAGGCGTTGGCGTACTTGTTCAGCAGGAGCAGGGCGTTGGCGGCTCTCTGCGCGTGGTCGAACCCTGCAAACTTATCTGCGTTCCGTCCGGACTGGAAACCAAACCGCTCAAAGACGGCAAAAGGCGCGTCCTGAGACAATACAGAGATGTTCATCTTGCCGGTCTTGGCAATCACATCGCAGGAGTAGTTCAGTTTGTTCACAGTAACCGCCACCCGGTTGGGGGTATTGGTAACCTGGGTTACGGTGTTGACGATCAGGCCGTTGTCCTTTTCCCCGTCATTGGAAGTTACCACATACAGGCCGTAGCCGATATTAAACAGCGCAGTGGGGTCAACCACATCTTCCTGCACATTTGCGTTTTGATAGGAAGCAGCCAGTTCGTCGGCCATTCTGCCAATCTGCTTCTCATCTTCCTTCTTCAGGGCAGAGAGAATGGTCAAATTATTTTCGGTGTAGGTGATGTCCTTGGACTTGGCCAGGCGCTCTTTCATCACCTTGATGGCCAAGGGAGCCCAAGAGCCGTTTTCGATCATTGCCACGGTACGGTTCTGGAAGTTCCGCTCGGTGAGTTTGTCCAGGAATGTCCGCATAAAGGGGAACACATCGGCGTTATAAGTGGTGGTGGCCAGCACCAGTTTGTCATAGCGGAAAGCATCGGCAACGGCCTGCGCCATATCGCAGCGAGCCAGATCGTGGACGATCACATTGGGCACTTCCCGTTTCCGCAGTTCCAGGGCCAGCAGTTCTGCGGCCTCTTTGGTGTGGCCGTAGATGGAGGTGTAGGCGATCACAATGCCGTCGGTCTCGGGGGTATAACTGGACCATGTGTCATAGAGGTTGATATAGTGGCCCAAATTCTCTGTCAGCACCGGTCCGTGGAGGGGACAGATGATCTGAATATCCAATGTCGCGGCCACCTTCAGAATGTTCTGCACCTGCTTGCCGTACTTGCCCACGATGCCGATAAAGTAGCGCCGCGCCTCGTCGTCCCAATCTTCCTGCACATCCAGCGCGCCGAACTTGCCGAAGCCGTCAGCGGAGAACAGAACCTTTTCATAACTGTCGTAGGTCATCATAACCTCAGGCCAGTGGACCATAGGCGCAAAGGCAAAGGTCAGTTGGTGCTTGCCCAAAGACAGGGTGCCAAAATTCTCTACCGTCAGGGTGTTTTGCATCTTCAGGTTGGGGAAGAACTGGCCGATCATTTTGAAGGTCTTCACATTGGCTACCACAGTAACTTCCGGATAGGTATTGACAAAGGCCTCCACAGATGCGGCGTGGTCCGGCTCCATATGCTGCACCACCAGATAATCCGGCTGGCGGCCGGACAAAGCCTTCTCAATGTTCTTCAGCCATTCGGCGGTCTTGCTGGCGTCGATGGTGTCCATCACCGCGATTTTTTCGTCCATGATCACATAGGAATTGTACGCCATACCGTTGGGTACAATATACTGACCCTCAAACAGGTCTACCTCGTGGTCATTGGCGCCTACATACAAAATGGTGTCTGTCACTCTTCTGAGCATAATTGTTCCTCCTGTTGATTTACTGGCATTTTTATAAATGTATCATAGCACAAGTTTTTTCACTTGTCAATAAGAATGATTCTTATTCTCGAAATATTTCTTGACATTTTCCCCCACCCATGTATAGAATAAGTATGAAGGAGGAATCCACCTATGCAAATTGTTGTACTGACAGCCCTTGGTGTGGGCGGCGCCACACTATTTGGCACGATCCTGGGCTTTATTTTCAAAAATATCTCCCATAAATTCAGTGATATCGTTCTGTCTTTTGCTGCCGGTGTGATGCTGGCGGCGGCGGTGATGGGTCTGATCCTCCCGTCTTTGGAATACGGCGGAAAATTCGGGATTCTCTACACCGTTGCCGGTATCTTTGCCGGCGCGGTATGCGTAAACCTGTTTGACCGGCTGGTACCCCATCTTCACCAACTCACCGGTAAAGACCATGAAAGCCACCCCTCTGAAACGGAAAAACTCAACAAGGTGCTTCTGTTCGTCACCGCCATTGCCATTCACAATCTTCCGGAAGGCATTGCCGCAGGCGTTGGTTTTGGCTCCGGCAACAATGTGGAGGCTCTCACCGTGGCCGGCGGCATTGCACTGCAGAACATTCCCGAGGGTATGGTGATCATTGGGCCGATGTTGTCAGCAGGTATGAAGCCCCGGCGTACTTTCCTGGTGGCGGCTGCCACCGGCGTGGTGGAAGTGGTGGGAACGCTCCTTGGGTATTTCGCTGTCAGCCTGTCCACCGCCATTTTACCCTTTGCCCTGGCCTTTGCCGGCGGTACTATGTTGTACGTAATCAGCGACGAGATGATTCCCGAGACCCACGCCCACGGCAGTGAGCGGGGCGCTACCTACGCATTGCTGGCAGGATTCTGTCTGATGCTGGTGTTCGATATTCTTCTGAACTAAAAAACCGGGGCAATGCCCCGGTTTTTTAGTTCAGTAGCAAATAACTTCCTTTTCAACAATCTTGATCGTATCTTCCGGAACATTTTTCATGTCCAGAAGATAGACGGTGTTGAGACGGGGATTAAATATACCCAGCCGTGTAATCTTCTTAAATTTCTCCTGGCCAGAATGTTGGCCCATAATCCAGTACATCAGCAATTGCAAGGTGTGTTTGCTTCTCGGTTTGGATTTTGATACCTTAAAATCCCACAAGGTGTCTTCCGTAAGAAAATCGCCATCTCCACTATCCACGACAGAGGTATAACCACCATAATTTCCTTTTTTCTTTCTTTTTTGTTTCTTGTCTGCCGGCTCGAAAGTAAATCCGTCAGAGGTTATCGGCCCATATTTTTCAAAAAAGGAAATACTCCGTTTTACAAGTGTCTGAATATTCTGTATCGTGGACGCATCCGGATTGGTTTCACGATACCCTTTCGCCAACATAGCACCCATAGGATTCCTGTACCAAACATCGAAAGTAACCAGTTTGCAAGCATTTACCACTGACGCATCATCAAGACCCTCTATCCCCATCAGCAAATCCCTTGCAACTTTTACGGATTTCTTTCGCCCAAGATTTTCGGCAAGTTCTGCCCCATATAAGGAAATTTTAAATGCGTCAAAAATATCCGCTCCCATATAGAGCCTTGTTAAATAGTCCACAACCATACCAACGATTGAACTGTGCACATTCTCTTCCGGATTGAGAACAATGCCGTCATTCATCTCAAACACTTCGAATTCAGAAGGCTTAATATATCCGCCTTTTGGTTGTTGAATGTCGTTTATTCTGCTCGTTACACTGCTCATAATACATCTTCCTTTTGTTGGTTACACCACTTAGAAGAATTTAGGTTTTTTAATCTTTCTTTTCCGGCAGTTTGCTGCGACGGCGGCGGCGCTGGGAAGAAGAAGGTCTGCGACCCTCCGGCTCGGCCTTTTCCGCCCGGCGGGCGTAAGCCTCTGCTGCCTCAGAGGTGGCTTCATAGGTCAGTCGGCTGACCCGCACCGTGCCGTCCGGCTGATCGGACAATCTGACGCGAATCAAAAACTTGCCGCAGACAGGGCAAGTGGCCAAGTCCATATACCGGCGGCCCGGCTGGGCAAACCAGCGGGTGCCCAGCATTTGCTTGCCGCAGGTGGGACACTTGTTCTCCGGCCCGGTCATGGCCGCAAGGGCCTCCCGTTTGTCCGCATAATCGTAGAACACTTTTCGGCTGATACAGCCGGGGAGTTCTGCGCCGTGGAAGCCGTCCACATGGTCTTTCAAAGCCTTTCCGTACGCTGCAATGCCCTTTTCCAAGTCCAATTTTGCGCAGATCAGCGCTGTATGGTAGGCATCGCCCAAAGCATCGTGGGCAGGGCGGGTGGCTTCGATCTCAAACATTTCCATAGCGGTTTTCAGCGCCTTTTGGGCGGAAGAGCCGTCGGTCTGGGCGTTGAAGATCATCTGTGCGTTGTACCAACGGCCTACCCAGTCCTCCTGGATTCCGTAGAGTCGGAGATTCTCCCGGAGAATGGTAATGTCGTCAAATCCCCAAGTGAGGAAAATCACATTCTCTCCACACCAATCCCGGAAACGGGTCATGGCCTCTGTCATAGACACGCCGTTATCCCGCAATTCTGCTTCCTTGATGCCGGTGAGTTTGCTGACACGCCGGTTGAGTCTGCGGTAATATTTGGGCTTGATCAGCACCTGAAATTCGTCGGCTACCTGCCGGTCCTCCGTCACACGGACCGCGCCTACCTGAATAATCTCTCCCCGGATCTGCACAGGCAGAACCTTTTTGGAAGAGGGAGACCCGGGCCAGGGCTGATTCCATTCCATATCCAATACGATATAGTCCATAAATGTAAAACCTCGTAACTATCTGTTCTGCGCCTATCATACCACACGGAGCAGGGATATGCAAACACTAAAAGTCAGGAATATAGGCGGTATCGCTGGCAGAGGATTCCTGGGTGAATCCCTGCAGGTCATTTAGGTACATCCAACTGAGTACCGCCTGATACTCCTCCTCTGTGATGGCCCGGTCAAAGGGGGCGGTCATTCCCGGTATGGGGGTGTACTGCCGCATCAGGCTCACCAGTACCTGTCCGGGCGCGAAAGTCTCGCCGATCCAGTCCAGCACCCGCAGGGAATTTTCCACATGCCCCGGCAGGATCAAATGGCGGATCACCACGCCTTTGGTAAGTTTCTCCCCCTGCCACTGGGCAGGGCCAACTTGCTCTGCCATCTCTGCGATGGCCCTTTTGGCCACGGAAAAATAATCCGCTGCCCCGGAAAGGGTCGCAGCCAAACCGCTGTCTGCGTACTTCATATCCGGCAGGTAGATATCCACAAGGCCGTTTAACTGCTCGATAGTGTCCACCGATTCATAGCCACCGCAGTTATACACCACCGGCACAGGCAGGGTCGGCATCAGAGCGGGGATTATGGTGGGCAAGAATTGGGTGGGGGTTACCAAGTCAATATTCTCTGCCCCTTGGGCGATCAGGTCTTCCATGGCCTGCCGCAAAGCGGCAGAATCCATTGACTTTCCGGTGGGTTTGGCGGAAATAGCATAGTTTTGGCAGTATTTGCAGCCTAAGGTGCAACCGCCAAAGAAAATAGCGCCGCTGCCGCCGCTGCCTGCCAAAATCGGTTCTTCCCACCGGTGGATCATGGTCTTGCCCACCAGCGCCGTAGCCGGACAGCCGCAAAATCCGGTCTCACCGGCGGCTCTGTTGACTTTACATTCCCGGGGGCATAGGGTACATTGTTCGTAATCCATAGGATAACCTCATACATATATTTGTCTGCATTGTATCACGATTCCCCATAAAATGCTACCGCAAGAAAAAAACATTTGCTATTCCGGCCATTTTGGCGTATAAATAGTATAAACATCTACAGGAGGTGTGTTATGACTGTAGCAAGACCCTCTGATCTTTCCCGGCAGGCTTCTTCCCTGCTGGCACGATCTTTATACGATCCCAAAAAACTGGTACTGCTTCACACGGCGGTCTCTCTGGGCGTTACCCTGCTGATGACCGGGCTGGGTTACTTTTTCAGCCTGCAGATTGCTGACACCGGCGGCCTTGCCGGTATGGGGACCCGGTCCATTCTGACCACGATCCAGTCTGTGCTGGAATTTCTTGTGATGGTACTCCTGCCTTTCTGGGAGATCGGCATTATGTTCTCAGCGCTCCGCTGGGCCGACGGAGAACAGACCTCTCCCCCCGACCTTCTCCGGGGATTCCACCGTTTCCGCGCTGTTTTGGGATTGCGGTTGCTGCAAGGCGTGGTATTTCTGGCTCTGAGTATGACAGTGATTTACACTTGTACATTCCTCTATATGATGACCCCTTACGCCGCCCATTTGGAAGAACTGATGGAGCCGCTGCTGATGGGCTCCGACCCGGAGATTCTGATGAATGAAGAGTGGATGAACACCGTTGTGGAAGCGATGATGCCCCTGCTGACGGTATCTTGGGTGATCGTTGCCGTGCTGGCCATTCCTGTGTTCTACCGCCTGCGGTTTGCGGATTATGCCGTGCTGGAAGGCACACCTGCTTTCCGGTCGCTGATCAAAAGTGTCCGTCTGACCAAGAGAAATTGGCGGCATCTGCTGAAGACAGACCTGCACTTCTGGTGGTTCTACCTGCTGCAGATCCTGACCGTGGCAGTGAGTTACGGAGATATGATCCTGCAAGCGTTGGGAATATCCCTGCCCCTGACCCAAGACGGCAGTTTCTTCCTGTTTTACATTGCAGGCATTGTGTGTCAATGCCTGCTGCTGTGGCAATATCAGGGCAAGCGGCTGACCACCTACTGTCTGCTCTATCGGAGCATCGACCCCCAGCCTGCGCCGGTTTCCCCGGAGACACAGCCGGAACTCCCTGATTGACCCGCTTTTTGTACTCTATGTCTAAAGAATACCGCAAAAAATGTAGTATTTTTACAAATTCACTACTTTACAAGTTTTCCTTTGTATAGTATAATGTGACCAAATAGGGTTTTCTTTACGCCCTAAAAAGTCTATATTTGCTGCGTAAAGTAGTAATAAAAATTGGAGGAAATTACCATGTCTGTAAAAGTTGCTATTAACGGTTTTGGTCGTATCGGCCGTCTGGCTTTCCGTCAGATGTTCGGCGCTGAGGGCTTCGAAGTTGTTGCTATCAACGACTTGACCTCCCCCGCTATGCTGGCTCACCTGCTGAAGTATGACTCCACTCAGGGCGCTTACGCTGCTCCCTTCGGAACTCACACTGTCGAGGCTGGCGAGGACAACATCGTTGTGGACGGCAAGAAGATCACCATCTACGCTAAGGCTAACGCTGCCGAACTGCCTTGGGGCGAACTGGATGTAGATGTCGTTCTGGAGTGCACCGGTTTCTACACTTCCAAGGCTAAGGCTCAGGCTCATATCGACGCCGGCGCCAAGAAGGTTGTTATCTCCGCTCCCGCAGGCAACGATCTGAAGACCATCGTTTACTCCGTAAACGAAAAGACCCTGACTGCTGATGACCAGATCATCTCTGCTGCTTCCTGCACCACCAACTGCCTCGCTCCTATGGCGAAGGCTCTGAACGATGCATACGCGATCCAGAGTGGTATTATGACCACCGTTCACGCTTACACCGGTGACCAGATGATCCTTGACGGTCCACACAGAAAGGGTGACCTTCGCCGGGCACGTGCAGGCGCACAGAACATCGTTCCCAACTCTACCGGCGCTGCCAAGGCTATCGGCCTGGTTATCCCCGAACTGAACGGCAAGTTGATCGGCGCTGCTCAGAGAATCCC
>JAZSRS010000173.1:0-24168 GCA_045538595.1 Faecousia sp.
ATGGCTTAGAAGCCATCTGAAGAAAGTTCGTGTTGATTGTCGTGAGGGTCCACCTGTTCCCATCCCGAACACAGAAGTTAAGCTCACGTACGCCGACGATAGTTGCCGGGCGACTGGCCGTGAAAATAGGTAACGCGAACATAAAAAAGAGTCAGACGAAAGTCTGACTCTTTTCCAATATAAACTATAATATTATATTAGATGCATAGGGAGGGCAATAGTCTATGCAAAAGGAAAAGATGACAATTCGGGATATTCGATATGATCTTCTTCGTCTAATTAAGGGAGGAACCATTGGCTTTTTATGTTGCTTTATCCTGTTTTTGTTGTTTTTACCCGTTTCCATTGGAGTATTTGATGAACGTGGTTCGATAATTACTAAGTTGTATATTGCATTAATTCCTCTGCCTTTTCTAATTGGCATAATAATATATGCTGTTCATCTCTATAGATTTATTAAATCATTCAGGCGTCCTTATGTAATTGTAGACCGTCTTGTGGGAATGGAGATAAAAGATCATATTGAATATAAATTTCGTAGATGTTATCAAACATATCATTTATACTTTGCCAGTTATGGAGAGTATCAAATTTCGCGATTGAGTTATAGATGGAGCGATCTACATTCTATGACAGATGATATGATTTACTTCCATTCTGAATGCGGAGATGAATTTTATCTTGTGCTATCTAAGCCACATATCGGAAAGATAATGGTGGCTTATAATAGAAATATGTTTGAATTTCAGGAATAGAAAATCCTAGTTAAGTTATTAGTAGCATGATACATAATACTGCCCCACAAGTTTCTCTTGTGGGGCAGTGTGCTTTATTTCTTTGCTTTTTTATTCTTAGTAAGGAGAGATGGTTTATATACTACGATTGACAATCCTGTAAATATTAGCAGGCAGGCTAAACTTACTTTCCATCCAATGCTAAATGCCTTATTCTTATAAACAAATTGGATTGTATGATTACCTTTGGATAACAACAATCCAACCATCGCATTGCCGATGGTGACGGTCTCAGCAGGTTTCCCGTCTACAACTGCATACCAATTTCCGTTTTGCGGGATGGAGGTATAGAGCACACCGTCATTTCTGCAGTCAATGTTACCTTCAATCTTGGTGTTTTCAAATGATGTGATATTTAGAACAGAGGCGGAAAGTTTTTCGTGCGCCTGACGGAACAATGTTTCGTTCAAAATGGCAGCCTTAATTTTGATCGTTCCATTTTCATTTTCTTTACACTTCAGTTTGATTTGAACCACATCACCGGGCATCACATCACTTACAGAAATCATCTGGGGCAGGCTGTGGGTTTCACTATAGAGTAGGACGTTATTCAGATATACCGAGTAATTATTTCGTTTCGATAGATCTAGATCAATACACATAAAGCCTTTTCTTGTTGCGGTATAACTATAGGTGATTGTGCCGGTCTTGCCATTTTGGGTGGTATATGCACAGTAACCGGTGCTGGGTTGGGGGGTTATGTCTGTGCCGGTACCTTTGATCGTAAGCGCGTTTCCACTCAGGGTGTACCAAACATCGCTGTTGATGCCAGCAGCCTGTTGAATCAAACTGTTCTGAAGCAAGAAACGGTTCGCTTCAACGCGGAAGTTCACATTCAGAAGTTGTGAATTACAGAGGAAACCCAAGGGAAGATAGGCGTTATTCTGCAACAAGTGAACATTGTTCACACTGTAAATATCGTCGAAATATGCGTTTTCCTCTAACTTTCCATCTCTTTCGATCATATACTTAAGATTTAGGAAGAGATTTGCCACGGGGGAACTTTCTTCAAAACTGTAGCGGTTATAAGTGTTTTTTGCACCGTAACCAAGCGCTTGCATAAATTCTGTTACTTTTACATTGGCAGAACTGGTAAAGGTAGTCACTCCGTGGTAGTCGTTCAATGCGCCGTCATTAAGTGTTTGCGTATGGGTGGTCTCTGTACGATAGAAAGGTGTATCGGCTTCCAATTCCTGCATATAGTCAATGACCGCAGCGGAATCCTCTTTGCCCTTAGGATAGTTTGAGGTGTTGGTGCCGGGGAATGCAACGCCGAAATTGACCAGGTTCATAACCAGTTCTGCGGCCATAATACTTACAAATACATAACTGCAGATTCTTCTTTTGGCGATGTTTTCTGGAATGGGTTCTGATTTGTTCTTGGAAATTTTTCGTTCCGGCTCCCAAATACTATGGTATATGAGAGCAGAGATATAAAGGAGCAGCAGTACGCCGTTATATGCCCAGAATACTACATCTTTCAGATCCTTATAACAAAGGATAACTCCCAGTGTTGCAATAGCGGCAATGATGATTTGTCCCAATCGGAAATTTCGGCGGTTTGTCCAGGCAATGTAGCCCATATACAGGGCAACAAAACTATATAGAAAACTGAAGCGATAGGGGATCATATTGGTAAAATGGAAACCATGCCAAATATAATCCAGTTGTCTGACAATAAAACTGATGTTAAAAAATAACAGCATACAGACGGCGCATATTTTATCCTTAATCTTAACGTCACTTGAGAATAGATACATAAAGGACAGAATTGTTGCAAATACACCGCAGTAGAGATTGGGCAGACCCTCTTTAAAAGTAGGAGCAATTCCACCACCCGTGTTACCGGCTACTTGAGCCATTGTCAGGAACAGACCTTTCCAGTTGTCTTCGCTGGTCATATTTAACTGGAATCCTTCGGGGAACTTGTTTACACTGGATTGTGTAGTTTGCAATGCAGCAAGGGTAGGCAGGGAGACGATGGCTGTCATACCGATGGCCAAGAGAGAAAACACAGCAATGCGAGTCAGGTCGCCAATGAAAGTAGTGAAATTCTTCCAACGGCAGATTTTATAGCAGATGAAGGTGAGGAACACAAAGAAACAGGTAAACAGCCCAATATAATAGTTGGTATAAATGGAAAGGAACAGTGTAATCGTATAAAGTATAAATTTCTTTTCCTTCAACAGGCGGATCATACCCAGCATTACCAGAGGCAGAAGAGCAAAGGTATCCAGCCACATAATGTTCCATTGATAGCCCAGCGCCCAGGCGCATAGGCCGTAGAAACAACCAAACAGTACTGTGGAGTAGTCTTCTTTACCGGTGATTCCTTTTAGGAATGTGCAGAAGAACATACTGGCAAGACCCAATTTAATGGGCATAAGAAGGGAGAAATACCCCAAAACCCACTGTTCCGGCACAAGGACGCTGAACCAATTCAAAGGAGATGCCAGATAGTAGGAGTATAGACCCAGATAATCGAGCCCCATGCCTACATCCCAGTTAAATAACAGGGAATCTCCCGATAGAAGGGCGCGACGGAATGACACAAAGAAAGGATAATACTGGTGATACATATCCGAATACAGCATAGAAAAGTTGCCAAAAGGACTGTATTTGCCGATGATCATTACAATTAGCATTCCGATAAACGGAATAGCAAATGCCAACGCTTTATAGTGCCAGTTTTTGTTGAAATTTTGGGATATCTTCATAGCTTGTTCTCCAATGTATAGAGTTATTAAATCTATATTACCATATTATTCCCATAGGGTAAAGGGATAAATACAAAAATTTGGGTGTACCATAGTACACCCAAATCATTTAAATAATCAGACAAATAAGCCCAGTAGCACCTTCATTCACAACACGGGTTAAGATATTTCGAAATTTATCCCTGACATCGTCCGGTGTCCGAATCAGTTTCGTGTTTAGTCCGTCCTGGATCAAGGTGTAAACGGATTTTCCGAAGATGTTGCTTTGCCAAAGTTTATCTGGCTCTTCAGAGGAAAGATAGGAAATTAAATCTTGAGATTGCTGTTCTCCACCTACCATAGGACTGATTTCAGTATCAATATCTACACGGATCATATGAATAGACGGAGCGCCTGCCTTCAATTTTACACCGTATGCACCGCCTTTTCTTACCACTTCCGGTGTCTGAAGAGACATATCTGCCGCGTCAGGCATAACAATGCCGTAACCAGTGGCTTTGACAGAGGAGAGTGCGTCAGATATCTTATCGTATTCCTCTTTGATAGCAGCAAATTCAGTCAATAGACTAAATAGTTGACTTTCGTCTTCGATCTGCATTCCTGTTTTGCTGCTGAGAATCTCATAGAACAGAGACTCGGGGAAAATGATGGAGCAATACACAGTGCCTTTGGATAGATCCATACTTGTCAGACTAAAGTCCCGAACGGAATCCAGTTCTTTTAATTTACGAAGCACATCCTTAGCCTGCGCCAAAGTTTTTATCTCACCAAAATGAGTAAGAAGTGCTTGATACAGCGCAGATTTAACAATGTGATCGGAATCCAGCGCATCCATCCAGCGGGGGAAATGTACGCAAAGCATGTGCATGGGGAAACTGTACAGAAGTTGCTGGAACATATCCCCAATATCTTCACAGGACATAGCCTGACAGTCTGCAATCATACTGTCAACGCCATATGTGTCTTTAAGATGTCTTTTAACAGAGATTGCAGCGTCTTCCGTTGGCTTCTGGCTGTTAATAATTACAATAAAGGGTTTTCCGGTTTTTTGCATATCCGTGATTGCTTGCCGTTCGCCCTCAATGTAATCGCAGCGTGGGATATCGGTTATGGTGCCGTCAGTGGTTACAACCAAGCCTATGGTACAGTGTTCCTCCATCACTTTTTTTGTGCCCAGTTCTGCAGCGTCAGTCATGGGGATTTCATAGTCATACCACGGTGTGGCCACCATTCTGGGAACGCCATCTTCCTCAGCACCCACAGCACCATCGATCATATACCCAACAGAGTCGATCATACGAATGGAAAGACGGGTTGTACCGTCGGGGGAGATCTCGATAGCCTCCTCCGGTACAAATTTTGGCTCACTAGTCATGATCGTTCTGCCAGAGCCGCTTTGGGGCAGTTCATCTTTGGCTCGTTCTTTGCGATATGGGTCGTGAATGTTGGGAATGACCATTTGTTCCATGATTCTTTTGATTAGTGTGGATTTGCCTGTCCGTACAGGACCTACCACGCCGAGATAGATATTGCCGCCTGTTCTTGCGGCGATATTTGCATATATGTTTTCCATAGCCAGCCTCCTTATTTGCAGGAGGAATGCTCCTGCCACGGTCTATCACAGAGTATGTCCCGCGACATAGAAATAGAACAAAACCACAACATATAGTTGATTTAGTTGACTTTACAGCACAAAATGCGTATAATATACTTGATAATTTATAAAATTCGACAGGTGATTACAATGGCTACCAAAAGAAATGAACAATATGGCAATTCCAGTATTTCCATGTTAAAAGGGGAGGAGCGTGTCCGGAAGCGTCCTGCAGTCATCTTCGGTTCAGATGATCTAGAGGGCTGTAAACACGCAGTATTTGAGATCCTTTCCAACGCCATCGACGAGGCTCGTGAGGGACACGGTGATGCCGTGATTGTAACACGGTACGAGGACCTTTCCGTTGAGGTTGAGGATTTTGGCCGCGGCTGTCCCGTGGATTACAACGAAAAAGAAAAACGCTATAACTGGGAACTGGTTTTCTGCGAAATGTATGCCGGTGGCAAGTACGGAGAAAACGGTGAGAACTATGAATATTCCCTTGGCCTGAATGGCTTGGGTTCTTGCGCTACCCAATATGCGTCAGAATTCTTCGATGCTACCATCCGCCGGGACGGATTCCGGTATGATCTTCATTTTGAAAAGGGCAGGAACAAAGGTGGTCTGAAAAAAGAACCCACGGACAGAAAGAAGACCGGCTCGTTGTTCCACTGGCGTCCTGATAAGCAGGTGTTTACAGATATCAATATTCCTGCTGACTACTATCGGGATGTTCTTCGCAGACAAGCCGTTGTCAATAAAGGTATTACTTTCCGCTTCCGCAATCAGGTAGGTAAAAAATTTGAGGAAGAAGAGTATTGCTATCAGGACGGTATCAAACAGTATATCGAGGAATTGGTAGGGGACAATGCCTTTACTATGCCGGTATTTTGGGAGACAGAGCGGCGCGGACGGGATGCGGAAAACCGTCCGGAAATGAAACTGAAAATCACCACTTCCTTCTGTTTCTCCAAACAAATCAGCCACACGGAGTATTATCATAACTCCTCCTGGCTGGAGTATGGCGGCAGTCCTGATAAGGCAGTGCGGTCCGGTTTTGTTGCTGCATTTGATAAGTATCTGCGGGATAACAATAAGTACAGTAAAAATGAGAGCAAGATCATTTTTCAGGACATTCAGGACAGTCTCGTGATCGTTACCAACTGTTTCTCCACCATTGGCTGTTTTGAAAACCAGACCAAGAAGTCGGTAAATTCCAAGTTCACCCAAGAGGCAATGACCGGTTTCTTTAAGGATCAGTTGCAGGTGTGGTTCTTGGAGAATAAGCAGGAGGCAGATAGGGCTGCCGATCAAATCTTGGTGAATAAACGGGCGAGAGAATCCGCTGAAAAGACAAAAGCCAGCGTGAAGAAGAATCTTTCTGTCAAACTGGATATTGCTAATCGCGTGCAAAAGTTCGTAGATTGCCGCAGCAAGGATACACTTCTCCGTGAACTGTATATCGTGGAGGGTGATTCTGCATTGGGTAGTGTCAAATTGTCCCGGGATGCAGAGTTCCAGGGCATTATGCCCGTCCGCGGTAAGATCCTGAACTGCCTGAAAGCGGACTATAACCGTATTTTTGCGTCTCCCATTATTACGGATTTGATTAAGGTTTTGGGCTGCGGTGTGGAAGTCGAGGGTAAAAAGTCCAAAGAATTGAGCAGTTTTGATATTTCTCAGTTGCGTTGGAACAAGGTCGTGATCTGTACCGACGCGGATGTGGACGGATTTCAGATTCGTACCCTGATTCTGACGATGCTTTACCGTCTGTGTCCCAAACTGATTCGGGATGGATATGTGTATATCGCAGAATCTCCCTTGTTTGAAATAACCTGTAAGGATAAAACCTGGTTTGCCTATAACGAGCAGGAAAAAGCAAGGATATTAAAAGAGTTGGATGGCAAAAAAGTTACCATTCAGCGCTCTAAGGGTCTTGGTGAAAACGACCCGGAGATGATGTGGATGACTACTATGAATCCGGAGACCCGCCGGTTGATCAAGGTTATGCCGGAGGATGCAGAGCGAACTGCCCACTATTTTGATGTCTTACTAGGCGATGCGCTGAATGAACGAAAGAATTTTATTGCGGAAAACGGCTCCCGTTATTTGGATATGGCCGATATTTCCTAAGGAGTGTTCCAAATGGCAAAGAAGAAAAAAGAACCGGAACAGAATAAGAAAAAGATCAATACCGATGGCATTATGGGTTTGGTGGGCTCTACCACGGAACAGGCGATTTCCGAGACATTGGAAATCAACTATATGCCCTATGCCATGTCGGTGATTGTTTCCCGTGCGATCCCAGAGATCGACGGTTTTAAGCCCTCCCACAGAAAACTGCTGTACACTATGTATAAGATGGGCTTACTCAATGGCGCTCGGACCAAATCCGCCAACATTGTGGGTCAGACGATGCGTCTAAATCCCCACGGTGATGCGGCAATTTATGAGACGATGGTGCGCCTTGCAAAGGGTAACGAAACTTTGCTGCACCCCTTTGTGGATTCTAAGGGTAACTTCGGTAAGGTCTATTCCCGGGATACTGCTTATGCGGCCTCTCGTTATACCGAGGCCAAACTGGATAAGTTCTGCGAAGAATTGTTCCGGGATATCGATCTTGATACTGTTGATATGGTGGACAACTATGACTCCACCATGAAAGAACCCAGTTTACTTCCCACTACATTCCCCAATGTGTTGGTGTCAGCCAATCAGGGCATTGCGGTAGGTATGGCGAGCAATATCTGCTCTTTTAACTTGAAAGAGGTATGTGATACCGCCATCGCCTTGATGAATAATCCAGATCACGATATTCTGGAAACCCTTCCAGGACCAGATTTCTCTACCGGTGGCGAATTACTCTTTGACGAAGCGGCTACCCGTGAAATTTACTCCACAGGCCGTGGCAGTTTCAAACTCCGTGCAAAATGGAATTATGTAAAATCCGGAAATTTGATTGAAATTACAGAGATTCCATATTCCACCACCGGTGAAGCGATCATCGATAAGATCGTGGAACTGAACAAGGCCGGAAAGATCAAGGAGATCATAGATATTCGCGATGAAACAGACCTTCATGGCTTAAAACTTACCATCGATCTGAAGCGTGGCGTGGAACCGGAAAAACTGATGCACAAGTTGTTCCGCATGACTCCCTTGCAGGATAGTTTTGCCTGCAATTTCAATATTCTGATTGCCGGTATGCCCAGAGTCATGGGTATCGGGGAGATTCTGGAGGAGTGGACTGCTTGGCGTACGAATTGCATTATGCGTCGTCTTTACTTCCAGATTCAGAAGAAGGAAGACAGACTGCACCTGTTAAAAGGTTTGGAGCGGATTCTCCTTGACATCGACAAAGCCATCCGCATCATTCGTGAGACGGAACTGGAAAGTGAAGTTGTGCCCAATTTGATGATCGGTTTTGGTATTGATGAGATTCAGGCCAACTATGTTGCGGAAATCAAACTGCGCAATATCAACAAAGAGTATATCCTGAAGCAGACCAAAGCCATCTCCGAACTGGAGAAGGAAATTGCTGACCTGAAAGATACTTTGGGCAGCAGTCGAAAACTGAAGAATGTGATTATCAAGGAACTGCAGCAGGTGTCCGAGAAGTATGCCCAACCAAGGAAGACAGAAATTGTCTATGAATCTCAGGAGATTCAGCCTGACGATGAAGAGGAGCAGGTTCCGGACTATCCTGTCACCCTGTTTGTGTCCAAGGAGGGTTACCTCAAGAAGATCACTGCCCAGTCTCTGCGTATGTCCGGTGAGCAGAAGTTTAAGGAAGGGGATAGTCTGTCCTTCTCTGTGGAAACCTCTAATAGAGCAGAACTGCTGGTGTTTACCAGTATGTACCAGTGTTATAAGACACGCCTGTCTCATTTTGAGGACGGAAAGGCATCTCTCCTGGGTGATTATCTGCCTCAGAAATTGGGAATGGACGCAGGTGAAACGGTATTGCAGGTAGTGCTTCCCGGAGACTACAAGGGATTTGTCTTGTTCTTCTTTGAGAATGGCAAGGCGGCCAAAGTGCCCCTTTCTGCTTATGAGACAAAGACCAATCGCCGCCGCTTGATTGCTGCGTTCTCCGATAAGAGTCCCTTGGTTGGTGCTCTTGTGTTGGATGAAGACAAACAGGTAGTTCTGTATTCTACTGACGGTCGCGCTGCGATCATATCTACCGCCCAGTTAACGCCTAAGACAACGAAGAATACCCAGGGTGTTGCGGTAATGAGCCTTAAGAAGAAGGCACAACTCAGCACTGTGTGTCTGCTGGAAAAAAGCGGCATTACAAATGCCAGCCGATACCGCAATAAAACCATTCCTACCGCAGGTGCAATCCTGAAGGAAGAGGATACACCGGAAAAACAAATCAGTTTTGACATTTAGGAGTAGATATGCAGAAGATTCTTAAAATTGCATTTCAAATTTGTAAGATCATAGTGGGCTGCGCCCTGTTCGGTTTGGGGTTTAGTCTCTTTTTGCTTCCCAATGACCTGAATGCCGGCGGATTATCCGGTCTTTCCATGATCCTGATCCGGCTTTTAGGCTGGGGCAGTGTGGGTGCTGTAACTGCAATTTTGAATCTTCCGCTATTTGCTATTTCTGGACTGAAGATCGGTAAACGATTTTTCCTAGGTTCCTTGCTGGGAATGCTCCTGAGTACCGCGTTTATCGACCTGTTCGCTATGCTTCCTGTGCCACAGACGGAACCGCTGATCGGCGCATTGTATGGCGGCGCGATTTGCGGCGTTGGTCTTGGTATCGTGTTTGTGTCCGGCGTATCCACCGGCGGATCGGACATCGTGGTACGCTTACTGAAATTCCGTTATCAGAATGTTCCAATCGGCAGCATTTCTATGTGTTTTGATGCGACAGTTGTGGTGCTGGCCGGTATTGTTTTTCGGGACTTTTCCGTCGCGCTGTACAGCGGTGTTGTAATTTTTATTACCGGAAAAGTAATCGATGCAGTCGTATATCGGTTTGACTATTCTAAAGTTGCGCTGATCATCACGAACGAATACGAAAAAGTAGCGAATATTATTTCCGAAGAACTGGGAAGAGGCGTTACCTACCTGTACGGAGAAGGCTCTTACAGTGGTACGCAGACAAAGGTTGTTCTTACGGCTGTCAAAAAACAGCAACTGGCGGAACTGAAAAAACTGGTCGTGGAGACCGATCCAAATGCATTTATTATTGTGCAGGAAGCCCATCAGGTGTTAGGCGATGGATTTGCCAAGTATTCTAAAGATGCATTATAATAATTGAGCAAGAGAAATACAGAATTTTGCAAAAAAGGTATTGACTTATCTGCAAAATCTGTTATAATACCTCTTGTTCCGCGGGTGTAGCTCATCCGGTAGAGCGCCACCTTGCCAAGGTGGAGGTAGCGAGTTCGAGCCTCGTCACCCGCTCCAGAAAAGAAGAGGGATGCGTAAGCATCCCTCTTCTTTATTTGTGATATGGATTCCAGAGAACAAACAACAAAAATTAAGGTTGTAAAAAAAGGGAAAATGTAATATAATAAATTAGTTAAGAATCCAACATTTTGATTCGGGAGGAATACCTGAATGAATAATCGAAACGAAGAACTCCAAGTTTTTCTGCGTCCCCGTCGCCGTGTCCACTTGGTAGGTATCGGCGGTGTTTCTATGTGTCCCTTGGGCTTGGTGCTTCAGGGAATGGGAGTTATTGTAACCGGCTCTGATATGAGCGTGACAAAGTCCACAGAAGAGTTGGAGAAAAAGGGAATTCCCGTATATATCGGACATCAGGCGTCCAACATAAACGGTGCGGAGTGTGTGATTCGCACCGCGGCTGTCCACAACGATAATCCGGAGATCGCCGCTGCCAGAAGCGCCGGCATTCCGGTGTTTGAAAGGGCGCAGGCATGGGGCGTGATTATGCGCACCTATAAGAATGCAGTCTGCGTATCAGGTACTCATGGCAAAACAACGACAACATCTATGTTGACCCATATTCTTATGGAAGCGGGCTGGGATCCCACGGTTATGATTGGCGGACATTTGCCACTATTGCGTGCAGGTCACAGAGTAGGTAACGGAGATACCATACTTCTGGAAAGTTGCGAATACTGTGATTCCTTCCTGAATTTTTCCCCCACACTTTCGGTGATCCTGAATATTGATGCCGATCACCTAGATTATTTCAAAGATTTAGCAGATATTCAAAAATCATTCCGGGAATTTGCAGCGCTAACATCACAACTTGTAGTTGCAAACGGAGACGATCCTCATGTGACACAGGCGCTGGATGGAATGGACTATTTGCGTTTTGGTTTCCGTCCGGAAAACCGTGTCCGTGCAGAAAATTTCTGTGCCGACTGGAGACATTTCGATGTAGTATGCGATGACCGTCTGTATTGTCATCTGGATTTGAATGTTTTAGGCCGTCATAACGCTATGAATGCGCTGGCAGCCGCAGCAGCGGCCTGGACGCTAGGGATTCCTGGAGAGGATGTCTCTAAGGGTTTGTCTACATTTGGCGGCGCAGAACGGCGTCTGCAGTTTAAGGGCAGGTACAATGGCGCAGATATTTACGATGATTATGCTCATCACCCGGACGAATTGCGCGCTACTATTGAAGCAATGCGGTCTACCGACTATAAGCGTTTGATCATTGCCTTTCAGCCCCATACCTATACCCGCACGAAGGCATTGTTTGACGATTTTGTCTGTGAACTGAAGAAACCGGATCTAGTGGTGCTTGCTGAAATATATGCGGCCAGAGAACGCAATTTACTGGGAATCTCGTCTGCAGACCTGCAAAGGGAAATCCCTGGTTCCGTTTTTTGTAAAACCTTACCTGATGTAACGGACTTCTTGCGTAACACCCTCACAGAGGGGGATGTGGTGCTGACAGTTGGTGCCGGTGATATTTTCCGTGCCGGAGAAGCACTGCTAAAATGATTTGATAATGAGGCTTGTGTATGCGAAAATACAATGTATGTGTCTTGTTTGGCGGAATCAGTCCTGAACACGATGTTTCTTTGCGTTCTGCTGAATCTGTTCTGAACAATATGGATCAAGAGAAGTATAACATCTTTCCTGTTGGTATTACCAAGGAGGGAGAATGGATTCTCTACGGTGGAACAGACTATGCGTTACTGCCTGCACAGCAGTGGACGACCCACCCCGATAACTGCAAGGCTGTGATCTCTCCTGTGCGTGGTCAGGGGCTTCTGCGGCTTACGGACAGCGGTGTGTTGGCTGAACCAATCGATGTAGTATTTCCGGTGCTCCACGGCGAAAACGGCGAGGACGGCGCTATGCAGGGCCTCCTGCAAATGGCCGGTATTCCTTATGTAGGACCACATATTTCTGCATCGGCGGTTGCGATGGATAAAACTCTCACCAAATTGGTAGTGGATAATGCCGGCGTGCCGCAGGCTTCTTGGTACCTGGTGCGCAACAGTGAATTAGGCAAGAAGATATATGATGCTTTAGTGGAGATCGAACAGAGATTTTCTTATCCTGTTTTTGTGAAACCTGCTGGAACCGGTTCGTCTGTAGGTGTTTCCAAGGCAAACACCCGGGAAGAACTGAAAGATGCCTTGATTAAGGCAGGAAGATATGACGAAAAGATCCTCGTGGAAGAGTTTATTGACGGTCGCGAGGTAGAAGTTGCTGTGTTGGGTAACGATAATCCTGTTGCATCTGTTGTGGGTGAAATTGATTCCGGTGCAGAATTCTATGATTACGATGCCAAGTATCTGACAGATACTTCTGTTGCTTATATTCCCGCCCGTGTATCCGATGAGGTTGCAGAGGAGTTGCGGGAGCGAGCCATTCAGGTATATAAGGCGATTGGTTGTCAGGGACTTAGCCGCGTTGATTTCTTTGTTACCCGAAGAGATGATCGGGTGGTGTTTAATGAAATCAATACCTTGCCTGGATTTACTTCCATCTCTATGTACCCCAAACTGATGAATGCCAGTGGCATACCCTACGGTGTACTGATCGATCGTTTACTACAACTGGCCATGGAGGCATAGAAAATGAAAAAAGCGGTTGTGCTATCCCTGTGCGGTCGACAGAACTATGTTGATCAAGAGCCGGATACCATTGAACTGGTTACAGAAGGAACACTGGAGGAAGTAGCTGGCGGCTGGAGACTATGTTATGAGGAAAGTGATTTGACCGGTCTGCAGGGTGTTTCTACAACATTTAAAATCCAAAAGGGCGCAGTAACACTGATCAGGACGGGAAAACTGAACTCTGAAATGGTCTTCCGGGAGAATATTCCTCACGACTCCTTGTACCGGACAGAATTTGGTGCGCTTATGTTGACAGTCTGCGCTACCAAAATTGAGGCGGATATTACCCCCGAGGGCGGTAGCATTGATTTGGTCTACACTGTGGAGATCGAACAAAATGCTGCCGGACAAATTGAGTACCATCTGGATATAAAAGTGAAAGAGTAATGCGTGCTGCCATTGGGCAGCACGCATTTATCATATGCAGTTTTTGTATCGGTCGATGAAAACCTTCGACTGGCGTAAACTGTCCACACCTGCAGCCAATTTTAGTTTTAGAGTTGGTTCTTTGGCAGTTGCAACAAATTGAATGCGATTCTTATAATCAGGATCGTTACACAAGGTGCTGACGGCCTCCAGATTCAGGTTTGCAAGAGTGAAGTGAACATCGCCACCTCTTTGACGAATGTCGCATATACCGACGCTCCGGGCATTAGCACGCAGCAGCGCGACTTCGATCAAATTTAGAACACCCTTAGGCGGCTCACCATAACGGTCGATGATCTCGTCCAGCAGATCATCTGCATCCTCCTGAGAACGAATGGCAGCCATTCTACGATACAGATCCATTCGCTCCTCACCCCTGGAGACATACCGGTTATCCACATTTGCTGTGATGTTCAGGTCGGCAGTACAATCCGGTTCCTTAGGCTTTTCGCCCCGCTCTTCCAAAACGGCCTCGTCCAGCAGTTTCAGATACATATCGTAGCCAACGGACATCATATGGCCGGATTGTTCAGCACCTAGCAGATTGCCTGCGCCGCGAATCTCCAGATCCCGCATTGCAATCTTAAACCCGGAGCCGAATTCTGCAAAATCCCGGATGGCAGAAAGACGTTTTTCTGCAACCTCTGTCAAAGATATGTCCGGGCGATAGGTGAAATAGGCGTAGGCGTGCCGGGAAGACCGACCTACGCGGCCTCGAAGTTGATGGAGTTGGCTCAGTCCAAATCTGTCAGCGTTCTCAATAATCAGCGTGTTTACATTAGAAATGTCCAAGCCGGTTTCGATTATTGTTGTACATACCAGCACCTGAATCTCTACGTCGGACATAGCACGCATCACATCGCGCAGGGCATCTTCTCCCATTTTTCCGTGGGCAACGGCCACGCTGATGTTGGGAATTCTGCTTTTCAGCGCTGCAGCGCATCGTTCAATGGTTTCAACCCGATTGTGAAGATAATAAACCTGGCCGCCCCGTTCAATTTCCCGGCGAATGGCATCGTCTAAAACGACATTGTTATGCTCCATAACATATGTCTGTACCGGGTATCGATCGGAGGGTGGCTCTTCAATTGTGGACATATCCCGTATACCGGAAAGTGCCATATTGAGCGTTCTTGGAATCGGTGTAGCAGATAGTGTCAGTACATCCACACCTTTTGAGATCTCCTTCAGCCGTTCTTTGTGACTAACACCAAAACGTTGCTCTTCATCAACGATCAGCAGTCCTAGATCTTTGAATTCCACAGTTTTTTGCAACAGTTTATGGGTGCCAATGATTAAATCGACTTGACCGGCTCGTAAATTCTGCAATGTTCTGTTCTGTTGGGTAGGCGTACAGAACCGGCTTAGTACATCGATATTTACAGGGAAACCACGGAATCTTGCAACCGCAGTTTGATAGTGCTGCTGAGCAAGGACGGTTGTTGGTACCAAAATGGCAGCCTGTTTGCCGTCCATCACTGCTTTCATGACACTTCGCAGGGCCACTTCCGTTTTGCCGAAACCTACATCACCGCAGAGAAGTCTGTCCATAGGAATAGGCGATTCCATATCGTGCTTGATCTCTCCGATGCATCGAAGTTGATCGTCGGTTTCCGGGTAGGGGAAATTATCCTCGAATTCCTGTTGCCAGGGAGAGTCTGCGGAAAATGCAAAGCCTTCCTGACGCCGCCGTGCAGCATACAGTTGAATCAGCTCGCCGGCCATATCCTTTGCAGCTTTGCGAGCCTTTGCTTTTGTTTTGTGCCAAGCATCTGTACCGATTTTGTTGAGTCGGATATTGGCATCTTCACCGCCACCAATATATTTGCTGACCAAATCCAGTTGTGTTGCCGGGACAAAGAGCGTATCAGAGCCCTGGTATGCAATTTTGATATAATCCTTGATGGCACCGTCGATCTTCATTTGCTCCATTGCCACAAAACGTCCAATACCGTAGTTTTCGTGTACAACAAGATCGCCGGGGGTCAGATCTGTAAAAGAGTTTAGTTTCTGCCGATTGGTGGAGGTTTTTTTCGCAGATTTTCGTCTGGGCTCGGCCTTGCCTGTCAGTTGTCCTTCTGTCAGAATAGCAATACGGCCGTCGGGATATTCCATACCGTAGGGAAGTGTACCGTCGGTTAATAAAATATGACCGGGTTGTGGCATTGTGGTAAGAGGGATACAAAGGTAGGATTTTAGCCCTCTGTTATCCAGCATTTCCCGGAGCAGTTCCGCTCTCCGCCGGGAGCCACACAGCACCAAACTTGAGAATCCGATTTTTTGATAGTGCAAAAGATCGGCCGCCGCAGATTCAAAATTGCCACCGTATCCGGGCAATTGCTTTGCGGCCATAGGCAGTAACTGACTGGGACGGCAGTTTTCCGGATATGCAGATGCGGTGAATCTATCCAGGAAAAGAATCGAGTGGGAGTTTATTGCCTTGCAGAAATCTTCCCAGTCCAACACATAGTCACATAATTCACCGGCCACAAGACCAGCCTGCAGCATACTGTCCAACTGCATTCCCATATCGGTAACCCGCGTGCGGCAACTCCGCTGCAAATTGCTTTGATCACATAAAACAATAATGGCATTCTCCGGAACATAGGAGAGGGCAGTAGCAAATTCCGGATAAATCAGGGACATATATCTGTCAGCGGAAGGATTATGCACGCCATTTTCCAATTTATCCAAATCTTTTTCCAATGTGCTGATCAGAGATTCGTGGGGGTTTTTTCGCTTGCGCTGCCGGGAGATTAGACTGGAGATATCATTGCATAATCCGACCACTCCATCTGGATGCATACGAGGCAGGGTCTCTGCCACAGGGAGAATGGTGACGGAGGAAATGTTTTCTGTTCTTCTTTGGGTGTTCGGGTCAAAGTAGCCCATGGTGTCTAATTCATCACCAAAGAACTCTGCCCGGACAGGAAATTTTTCAGCAGGGGAATATACATCCAGTATACCGCCTCGTATTGCGTACTGCCCCGGACCTTCTACCATAGCGCACCGACTGTATCCGGCGCAGGATAATCTGTCGATCAGATCCTCTAAAACATAATCGCAACCTGTTTTCAAAGAAAAACTTGCCTTTTTCAGGACTGCCGGCGGAACAGTTCGCTGACTGAGAGCGTTCCAGGATATTACCTGCAAACGGGTATCTCTGTTGGATAAGTTGTAAAACTGCCGAAGTCGTTTTTGTTCCCACTCCCGGGAGGCAACTGCTGTGTCATACAGTGTCAGTTCGCGGGAAGGCAGATTGGTACATTCAAAGCCAAGGAAATCCTTTAATTCTTCACAAGTCCTTTTTGCCGCAATATCATCCTGACAAATAACAACGATCGGTCTATCTGTATGGCTGTACAGTCCTGCTAGGATATGACTGCGGTTGATCTGTCCAATGCCGGTAATGGCAGCGTTATGACCATCCAGCAGAGTTTTCAATGCGAGACCGTACTCCGGCATGGTTTTTAGGATTTCCAATAATTGATCCATAACACACCTCAAAAGAATTTCTTCTCCACGTAGCAATGCGGAAAGGGAGAAAATACCCCCTTTCCGTGGTGAAATGACAATATTTACGGACAAAGTCCATTATACCTGTTTGCCGCCTCCGATATGCCGTGTTCCATAATACATAGGGCTGCATCTCCGGCGTTGGATAAGGCAAATTCCAGCGCCTTTTTCTCAGAAGCAGAAAAATCGGAAAGCACCCAGTCTGCGAGATCTTGTTCCGGGTTCGGCTTCCCTCCGACACCGATTTTGACCCTCGGAAAATCTTGAGAACCTAATTCCTGGATAATAGACTTTATACCATTATGTCCGCCGGCAGAACCGTCTCCCCGGACACGCAGACGACCGGGTGCCAAAGAAACATCGTCAAATAAAACGATAATTCTCGATGGCGGGATATGATAGTAGGCAGACAGTTGAATCACAGAGCGTCCTGATAAATTCATATAGGTGAGGGGCTTCAGGAGAAACAGTTTGTTTCCCTTATAGGTCACCTGACCGTACACCCCCTGGAACTTACTCTTATCTACCTTGCAACCTAACTTCTCTGCTAAAATATCAATCCCACGAAAACCACAGTTGTGCCGCGTGTTGGCGTATTCTTTCCCGGGATTTCCTAACCCGACAATCAGCCAGGCGTCATTTTTCTTGCCAAACACGACTTAGAACAGGTCGGCGATGGATGTACCGCCGTGAACATGAGAAATAGCGCGGGCAAAGATGGGAGCAACATCCAACTGCTTGATCTTATCACAAGGACAGTCAACGGGCAGGGGAATGGTATTGTGAACAACGGCTTCCTTAATGGGAGAGTTTTGAATCCGCTGGTATGCAGGACCGGAGAGAACGCCGTGGGTGGCACAGGCATAGACTTCCTTCGCACCGCCGATCTTCACCAGCGCCTCTGCAGCATTGCACAGAGAGCCGGCAGTGTCGATCATATCGTCGAAGAGGATGCAGGTCTTGCCGCGGACATCACCGATGACATTCATTACTTCGCAAACATTTGCCTTCTGACGGCGCTTATCAACGATTGCCAGACCCATATGCAGTTTTGCGGCAAATGCACGAGCCCGGGCAACAGAGCCTACATCGGGGGAGACAACTACAAAGTTATCGTGATCGTATTTATCTTCGGGGAATTTCTCAAGGAAGTATTTTACGAAAGTGGGATTGCCCAGCAAATGATCTACAGGAATGTCGAAGAAGCCCTGAATCTGTGCAGCGTGCAAGTCCATAGTCAGAATGCGGTCCGCACCGGCAGCGGTGAGCATATTGGCAACCAGTTTTGCAGAGATTGGATCGCGGCTCTTAGCCTTTCGATCTTGACGGGCGTAACCGAAATAGGGGATCACGGCAGTGATGCGGCCTGCAGAAGCACGGCGACAGGCATCAATCATAACCAGCAGTTCCATCAGGTGATCGTTAACAGGCTTACAGGTGGACTGAATCAGGAACACATCAGCGCCACGGACAGTTTCTTCCAGGGAGACGGATACTTCTCCGTCGGAGAAAGTCTGTACAGTTCCTTTACCCAGATCAAGGTTCAATTCGCGACATACTGTTTCTGCAAAGGCAGGATTGGAATTTCCACAGAAAATCTTGATATTTTCGCCGTATGCTATCATCTTTCGTAATACCTCGCATTCATCTATTTCGCTTATGGCGACCCCATAAGTCCTTGTGTAGATATTATAGCATTAAACACTGTATAAATGCAACACCGAACATAGATAAAAACCAACAAAAAATTCGCTTCTCGGTCTCGTTCCTTATGCTATACTGTCAAAGGTTGGTAGAAAGGGGACAGAGAAAAGTTTTTGAGGAACTTATGCTTGTACATCCTGTCAGTTCGTGTTATAATATTAAGAAGACTTTTGAAGAAGTTGGTGTGTATAATGAACGATAAAATTGTCGTCAAGGGTGCCAAAGAAAATAACTTAAAAAATGTGGATATCTCTATCCCCAGAGAGAAATTGGTGGTGTTTACCGGCCTATCCGGCTCTGGAAAATCCAGCCTTGCATTTGATACCATTTACGCAGAGGGTCAGCGTCGTTATGTGGAGAGCCTGAGTTCCTATGCCCGGCAATTTTTGGGTCAAATGGACCGCCCTGATGTAGATTCCATTGACGGTCTCTCACCTGCGATTTCCATTGATCAAAAAACCACATCTAAGAATCCCCGTTCTACTGTGGGTACAGTAACGGAGATCTATGATTACTTGCGACTTTTGTGGGCGAGGGTGGGTTTTCCTCATTGCCCCAAATGCGGAAAAGAAATTGCCCGGCAGACCATTGATCAGATCGTAGATAAGATCAGCGAACTGGGGGAGGGAACACGGTTTGTGGTCCTTTCACCTGTTATTCGCGGGAAAAAGGGCGAGCACATCAAGGTGTTTGAAGATGCCAGAAAACAGGGCTTTGCAAGAGTTCGTGTGGACGGAATTTTGTACGATTTAAGCGAAGAAGTTGTTCTGGATAAAAATAAAAAGCACACCATCGAATTGGTGGTTGACCGCTTGGTGATTCGAGATGGCCAGCGCCGCCGTCTGACTGATTCCATTGAGACTGCCTGCAATCATTCCGGAGGTCTGGTGGTGATCAGCCTACCGGATTCCGGAGAGGAACTGAGTTTTTCCCAGAACTATGCCTGTGAGGATTGTGGCCTCAGTCTATCTGAGTTAGAGCCCAGAATGTTTTCTTTCAACAATCCTGCAGGTGCTTGCCCAGAATGTACGGGTTTAGGTTTTCAACTGGTGGCAGATAAGAATTTGGTCATCCCGGATAAGACAAAGTCTATTTTTGATGGTGCTATTCGGGTCAGCGGTTGGAGCAACGCCAGAACAGACTCCATTTTCCGGATGTATTTTGAAGCGCTGGCAAAGAAATATCATTTTTCTCTTTCTGTTCCGGTCAGTGAACTTTCTGAGAAGGCACTTGATGTCATTCTCAACGGCACAAAAGGCGAAAAACTTAAAATGACATACAACCGCGGTAATGGTATGGGTGTGTTGGAACAACCCTTTGAGGGCATTTTGAACAATGTGAGCCGCCGTTATCGGGAGACACAGTCTGATGCTATTCGCAAGGAGTTGGAGGAGTGTATGTCCACAGCGCCTTGCCCCCGGTGTCATGGAAACCGGTTGTCCGAAATTGCGTCTGCAGTTACGGTAGGCGGTATGGGTATTATGGACTTTTGCTGTATGAGCATTGCCCAGGAAATCAATTTCATGGAGAATTTGCATCTTGACGGCAATATGGCAATTATTGCATCCCAGATTGTTAGTGAGATCAAAGCAAGACTTCGCTTCCTGATGGATGTGGGTCTGCAATATCTTACTCTGTCCCGGTCAGCATCTACCCTGTCAGGTGGTGAAAGCCAGAGGATTCGCCTTGCAACGCAGATTGGATCTTCCCTTATGGGTGTGCTTTATATTTTAGACGAACCGTCTATCGGTTTGCACCAAAGGGATAATGATAAACTGCTGGGTACCTTAAAGAATCTGCGTGATCTGGGCAATACACTGATCGTTGTGGAGCACGATGAAGATACCATTCGTGAGGCTGACTATATCGTGGATGTTGGCCCCGGAGCAGGTATGCACGGCGGTGAGATCGTTGCTGCTGGTACTCTAGAGGATATCTGTGCGGAACCTAGGTCTGCAACCGGTCAATATATGACTGGCGTAAAGAAGATCCCTGTTCCGTCTTCAAGACGAAAAGGGAACGGAAAGTACTTGGAAATTCAAGGCGCGAGCGAAAATAATCTGAAAGATGTAGATGTGCAAATCCCCTTGGGAACGCTTACCTGCGTGACCGGTGTGTCCGGTTCGGGTAAATCCAGTTTGGTTAATGAGGTGTTGAATAAATCCTTGCTGGCCGTTTTGAATCACGCGCACACTCGTCCCGGTGCTTGCCGGTGCATTTTGGGAAAAGAGCATTTGGATAAGGTCATTGATATCGATCAAAGTCCTATTGGCAGAACGCCTCGCTCTAATCCTGCTACCTATACCGGATTGTTCAATGACATTCGGGATTTGTTCGCTTCCACGAATGATGCAAAAATAAGGGGATACGGCCCCGGCCGTTTCTCATTTAATGTGTCAGGCGGCAGGTGTGAGGCCTGCGGTGGCGATGGTGTGAAGAAAATCGAAATGCATTTCCTAGCCGATGTATATGTGCCCTGTGAGGTATGCAAAGGCAAGCGCTATAACCGTGAAACCCTTGAGGTGCAGTATAAGGGCAAAAATATTGCGCAGGTGTTGGATATGACGGCGGAAGAGGCAACTGAGTTCTTCAGCAATCTCCCCAAGATCCACAAGAAAGCCCAAACCCTTGTAGATGTAGGACTTGGCTATGTTAAATTAGGACAGTCCAGCACCACTCTTTCCGGCGGCGAGGCGCAGCGGGTGAAACTCGCCACTGAATTGGCCAGAACTTCCACCGGACGCACAATCTATATTCTGGACGAGCCTACTACCGGATTACACGCACAGGATGTGCATAAATTGATTGATGTGCTGCAGCAACTTGTGGATTCCGGCAACACTGTGTTGGTCATTGAGCACAATATGGATATGATCAAAACTGCCGATCACATTATTGATTTAGGCCCTGAGGGGGGAGACCAAGGCGGTTATGTGGTTGCAGTGGGTACACCGGAAGATGTGGCAAAGGTAGAAGAAAGTTATACCGGTCAATACCTGAAGCGCTATTTGTGAAAGAAAAACCCTGCCTGAAATTTCAGGCAGGGAGTGGATTAATTGATACCCTCGTAGTGGTCGGAAGACAGAAGTTCTACAAATTCCAGCAGCGCTCTGTCCCGGCCGCCGGCATAATCACTGATGCGAAATACGGGGGAACGGACAGTTCCAGAATTGGCGGCATTTTTGATTTCCATTGTGATGGTGAAGCGAGTTTCTGTGGGTGTAGGATGGTCGATCAGCACTGCGCCGCCGTGGGTGGATGCAGCAGATGCGATCATCGTCATACCCAGACCAAGGCCGTGTCGGTTATCCTCCACAGAGGGCAGCCTGCGATACCGAGTCCAAATGTTTCGCTCATCATATGGCTCGTCATTGGTGTTGCATACAGAGAATGATGCGATATTCCCATTTCGTACAAGTTTTATATCCAAGGCACTATTTGCTTTTGCAAATTTTAGTGCATTGGAAAGTAAATTATAAATGGCGCGTTCCAGACTTTCAGCATGGAACAGACCAAAGATAGCCGTGTCAGGTGCAGTGTAGGATATAGAAACGCTAGATCGTTCTGTGAGAGCGCTGGCTTTCTCAATGATCTCGTCTACAACGGCAGTAAGATTGACGGTTTCGAATTCGGAGATTGGTTTATTTTTGTAGTTCCGTGCGTCAGTCATATTGCTGACGATTCGAAGAAGTTGAAACAGTCCGCTATTGATCTGACCTGCGGTGTGTTTGGTTTGGGGATCAATTTCATTTAGCCGAGATAGTAGGTTATCTGTGGTTGTCATTATGTTAGATAACGGAAGTCGCAGTTGCTTGGCAGCCAGGGCTAAGGTTTGTAGATGCTCGTCATCTGTGTTATGTTCAATTATAAAGATGTCGTAGTCTTCTGTGCGTGTTACACCGGTATTCCAAATAGCATCGCCGGCGGTTATGGTGAAGTACAGTGAGCCGTTTTTAAATGTTTCATACAATGCAAGGTTTTGCGTTATAAATTCATTGACGGGCATTCCTACATGAAACATACGGTCTTCTGCTGCAGAGTTGGCTGCAATGATCTTGCCGTCTTTTACACAAAAAGCGGGGCGGTCTATAAAGTTTAACCATTGGAATGTATGCTTATCTGTTTCCATATTACCTTACCTCCGGCTATATCTTGTGCAAAAATCAGGATAATTTTCACAGGAATCCTATACTTCCTATATTCTAACGAATATCTCAAAAAAATGCAAGAACAATCCGCGAATGGAGTGAAATTATGTCGATTCATAAAGGACATAGAGAAAGACTCAAAGACCGCTTCCGCCGGGAAGGGTTAGATAATTTCAACGAGTTATATGTATTGGAGTTGTTGCTGTTTTATTGCATTCCGCAAAAGGATACCAATCCGTTAGCACATCGCTTGCTGGATCATTTCGGATCTTTGACGGCGGTGTTGGATGCGAAACCGGAACAACTGGAAAAGGTTGAGGGTGTGGGGCAGAATGTTTCTACATTTCTTTCTTTGATTACAAAAGTCGGCAGATACTATCAGGTGAAGCGCTCAGAGCCTGGAGAGATTTTGCGCACTGTTGAACAGTGCGGTAATTATATGATTCCCTATTTCTTTGGCAGAGAGCAGGAAACGGTCTTTATGCTGTGCCTGGATGCCAAATGTAAGGTGATTTGCTGCAAAAAGGTGGGAGAGGGTAGTGTGAATTCTGCCAACATTTCTGTCCGCAGAATTGTGGAAATCGCCTTGGAAGCCAATGCTACTTCGGTTGTGTTGGCACATAACCATCCCAGTGGACTGGCCATTCCGTCGGCTGATGATATACAGACCACACACCGTATTGCTGCGGCGCTGGAGGCTGTGGAAGTCACGCTGGCAGATCATATCGTGGTCAGTAAAGACGATTTTGTTTCCATCGTGCAGTCTCAGTATTACCAACCGCAGGAACTTTGCAATGTTCCGTGAAGGAGGTGTTGATCGTTGGATCGATTTCAGTTGATATCCGAATATAGGCCGTCCGGTGATCAACCGGAGGCGATTCGGAAACTGGTGCAAGGCGTGGAATTGGGTTTGCGAGAACAAACGCTTTTAGGTGTTACTGGTTCCGGCAAAACCTTTACTATGGCATCTATCATTGAAAAAGTGAATCGACCCACCTTGGTGCTGGCCCATAATAAAACCCTTGCTGCGCAATTATGCTCCGAATTCCGGGAATTTTTCCCCAATAATGCGGTGGAGTATTTCATTTCCTATTATGATTACTACCAGCCAGAAGCCTATATTGCCCACACGGATACCTATATTGAGAAAGACTCTGCTATTAATGAGGAAATTGACCGTCTGAGACATAGTGCAACATCGGCGCTA
>JAZSRS010000138.1:0-8611 GCA_045538595.1 Faecousia sp.
GCCCGCGCCCATCAGATCCGTTCCGCCATTGCAACCACCACCTCTGACTATGACCGTGAAAAGCTGCAGGAGCGTTTGGCAAAGCTCTCCGGCGGTGTTGCCGTTATCAAGGTCGGCGCACAGACCGAGGTTGCTATGAAGGAAAAGAAGCTGCGTGTTGAGGACGCTCTGAACGCTACCCGCGCTGCTGTTGAAGAAGGCATCGTGGCCGGCGGCGGTACCGCACAGGTCAACGCCATCGCAGCTGTTGAAAGACTGATCGCCAAGCTGTCCGGCGACGAGAAGACCGGCGCCAAGATCATCGCCTCCGCTCTGCAGGCTCCCATCCGCCAGATCGCGGAGAACGCCGGTGTGGACGGCAGTGTGGTCTATGAGAAGATCAAGTCTTCCAAGAAGATCGGCTACGGCTTCAACGCCTACACCGAGACCTATATGGATATGATCGAAAACGGCATCGTGGATCCCACCAAGGTTACCCGTTCCTCTTTGGAAAATGCCGCATCTATCGCCGCTTGCGTGCTGACCACCGAATCTTTGGTGGCCGACAAGCCCAATCCCGAGGCAGACGCCGCTGCTATGGCAGCCGCAGCCCAGGGTGGCGGAATGTACTAAGAAAAAGGCACCCCACACGGGGTGCTTTTTTAATGCACAATGCAAAGTGCAAAATGCAAAATTGTTTTAACCAATACATTCCTCTGCGCGGAGGGCGTGTGGGCAATTTTTATCTGCGCAGGTTTGGCACTCCTCCATATTGTGGCCTTCCATACAACACATCATATACCCACATTCATCACAACAACACACATTCCTCTTCTTTATACCGTTTCCCGGACAGTCATTTCCCAGATTGCCCGGAATCAAAATCGTTCCTGTAATATCAACAATCATAAAAACCTCCAAATAATTTTATTTGACATCTTGTGAATGTCAATCTTGTAGGCATTTTAACATATACTTTCCTTGTTGAAAAGCACTAAATGTCATCGAGGGGGGTTGTGGTATGTTTACAAATAAGTCTCACACCGGAGAACATAACCTTTGCGGTAAAGTCGTTGCTCAACGCCGCAAGGAGATGGGAAAATCCCAACGCCAACTTGCCGATATGCTGCAAATTGCAGGACTGGATATTGACAAAAATGCGATCCAGCGCATTGAGGCCGGTAAGCGGTTTGTAACGGATATTGAACTGGTCTATCTGTCTCAGGTATTGCAGGTATCGCTGGTGCAACTGCTTTCGGTGAGATAGGCGACCAGCAAGGATTACCCGTTCCTCTTTGGAAAATGCCGCAGCCCAGGGTGGCGGAATGTACTAAGAAAAAAGCACCCCACACGGGGTGCTTTTTTAATGCATAATGCAGAATGCAAAATGCAGAATTTTGTTATCATTGCGAGGGGTAGAGACGGGGTAATCTGCCTCCCTGTCATTGCGAGGGTGCGTCAGCACCTGTGGCAATCTAAAGTATGCAGCATAGATTCCCACGGCCTGCACAGCAAGCCTCGGAATGACAATATAGATGTTGCATACATCCTGCAAGGAAGGATAACCAATCTCAGCAACTAAGAAAGGGAACGGACAAAGCCGTTCCCTTTCTTGTTAGTTCAGGCGGTACTTTTCACCGTATTCTTTCCGCATACGGCGGTACTCCTCGTCGTCCTGTTTCATTTCCCGCAGGTATTGGTGGGTATCAAAACTGTGATTTTCCAGTTCGATGATCATAACTGCGATATTGGAGCAGTGATCGGAGATTCGCTCAAAGTTATTCAGCACATCCGACAGCACAAAGCCCAACTCTATGGAGCACTCCCCTGCCTGCAGGCGCTGAATGTGCCGGGTCTTGATCTCCGTGACCAAATTGTCCACGCACTGTTCGATAGGCTCAACCTTGTGAGCAGACAGGGCGTCGCTTTCTGCATAAGCACCGTTGGTGATGCACAGGATCTCCTCCACGGCGCTTTGCAGCACCGCCAACTCCTGCTTTGCCTTGGCGGAGAAGGACAATCCCTTCTCGTTCAGTTCCTGCGCTGCCTCCATCAGATTCACCGCGTGGTCGCCCAGCCGCTCGAAATCGCCGATGGAGTGGAGAATTTTCGACACCCGCAGAGAGTCTCTCTCTGACAGTTGCTTTGCGGAAATCTGCACCAGATACGTGCCTAAGGTATCCTCGTATTGGTCCAGTTCCTTTTCCCAGGCAAGGATTTGCTTGGACTTTTCCTTTTGGAAATCGGTCAGCATAGATATGGCGGTGAGCAAACTCTGCCGCGCAACGGCGGACATTTTTACCGCCAGGGCATCACATTCGGCAATGGCCACGGAGGGGGTGGACATCAGACGCACGTCCAGCATGGGAACAGTTTCTTCCTTTGTATCGGGAAGGATTTTGTTCGCCAGTTTTTCCAGCAATTTGGTAAAAGGCAGCAGCAGCGCCACCGTAAACACATTGAACAGGGTATGCACCACGGCGATTCCCACGGCGTCAATGGGGGTATCCACAAAAGCAAATTGGAAAATGGCGTTGCCTGCCAAATACAGGGCCAGGCACACCGCCGTGCCGAGCAAATTGAAGGCAACATGGATGACCGCTACCTTTTTGGCGTTTCTGGTAACGCCCATACTGGAAATCATAGCCGTAACGCAAGTGCCGATGTTCTGTCCCATAATAATGGGGATCGCTGCGCCGTAACTGATGCTTCCTGTCAGAGCCAATGCCTGCAGAATACCCACAGAAGCAGAGGAACTTTGAATCACTGCCGTTACAACAACGCCCACCAAAACACCCAGCAAGGGGTTCTTAAAAGCAGTAAACAGGCTGGTAAATGCCGGGTTGTTTGCCAGCGGCTTTACTGCGCCGCTCATCAGTTTCATACCGTACATCAAAATGGCAAAGCCTATAAGGATGTTGCCTATATTTTTCTTTCTGTCGCTCTTTCCCACCATGATCAGCAGGATTCCCACAAAGGCAAATGCCAAAGAGAAATTCTCCGGCTTCAGAAGTTGCATCCAGAAGTTATCGGATTCCACACCCACCAGCGTGAGGATCCACGCAGTCATAGTGGTACCAATGTTAGAACCCATAATGACAGAAATGCTTCTGCCGATGGTCATAATGCCGGAGTTTACCAATCCCACCAGCATGACCGTTACCGCAGAAGAGGACTGAATGGCTGCCGTAATACCTACGCCCAGCATAAGTCCCATAAACCAGTTGGAAGTGAGTTTTTTAAGTCCGACCTCCAGTTTGCCGCCTGCCATTCTCTCCAATCCGCCGGAGAGCATATTCATACCGTACAGGAAGAAGGCCAAACCGCCAAGCAATGTAATGATTGAGAAAAAATCCATTTTTATCTCCTTTTTATTCTTTAGACATCTTATTTATACAATTCTAGTATATCAAATTCGTTCCATTTGTAAATTGGAAAAATTTACAAATGTTCATGGGCCAAATATTTCTCTTCTTACAAAACTTACAATTCAGGTATATCCCTTTTTTGTTTGTTCAAAATAAATTCAAAATGTTTCTATTGACTTTTTTAGCACTCTCTGTTATACTCTGCTTAGCACTCAGGTGTGTTGAGTGCTAAGAACATAAAAAGGAGGCAATTCATGGAACTGACCGAACGGAAAAAGAAGGTACTGCGCAGCGTGGTTGACCTGTATATTCAGACCGCTGAGCCGGTTGGCTCCAAGGCCATTACAGAACTGCCCGATATGAATTACTCCTCGGCCACCATTCGCAATGAAATGGCTGACCTCACCGCTATGGGTTATCTGGAACAGCCCCACACCAGCGCCGGTCGCATCCCTGCCGCTGCCGGTTATCGGCTGTATGTGGATGAACTGATGAGCGACTATCGGCTGACCATCGACGAGACCCAGTCCATCAACACCGCCATCGAAGAAAAGATGCAGCGGGTGGATAAGATGCTGGAAAAGGTTGCTAAACTGGTCAGTCAGGCTACCGATTTGCCGGCCATCTCCGTAACCAGCCGTTACAGCGGCGCTACGGTGAATCGGATTGAACTGATTTTAGCCGGGCAAGGCAGGGTGATTTTGGTGGTGGTGCTCTCCGACGAGCAGGTGGTGAACAAACTGATCAAACTACCGGTACAGGTGGAGCAAGGCGATCTGCAGGTGCTTTCCGCCGTGCTGAACGCCACCATGACCGGTTTATCTCCGGAAGATTTCACCCCCGCCTTGCTGGAACGGGTGATGAACGCCGCCGGTAACGCCGGTGCGCTGGTTCCCGTGGTGATGGAATTCACCGCTGACACCCTTCGCCGCCACGACAGTACCAATATGGCGGTGGCCGGGCAGATGCGTCTATTAGGTCATCCGGAATACCGGGATGTGGACAAAGCCCAGAAGGTGATGTCCTCTTTGGACGAAGATGTGCTGTCTAACCTACCTGCCATTATGCAGAATCAGAACGGCACGCGAGTGCTGGTGGGTCCTGAAAATGTAGCCCAGGAACTGAAAGACACTTCCGTGGTGATGACCAAGTTTGACATTGGCGACGGTATGCAGGGTATGATCGGCGTGGTGGGTCCCACCCGTATGGACTACGCCAAGGTGACCGCGCGGCTTTCCTACTTTGCGGAAAGTCTGTCGAAAATGTTTGCCAAACCGGAGCAACCCCAACTGCCGGTTGGCACGGAAGAACCCCACAAGGAGGCCTAAAACGTGGCAAAAGCAAAGAAAAATGAGCAACCCACTCCCGAAGCAACAGAGGAAGTAACCCCTGTAGAGGAAACGGTGGAAGAGACCGTAGAAACCCCTGAACTCAACGAATGGGAAACGAAATACAACGAACTCCACGACAGTTATCTCCGGATGGCTGCAGACTACGATAACTACCGCAAGCGTACCGTAAAGGAAAGAGACCAGTCCTACGGAAACGGCAAGGCCGACGCCGTGGAGAAAATCCTGCCGGTGTACGACAACTTAGAGCGGGCGCTGCAGCAGGAGACACAGGACGAAGCCTACAAAAAAGGCGTGGAAATGACCATGACCCAACTGCTGGGAATCCTAAGTGGCCTGGGCGTGGAGATCTTCGGCAATGTGGGCGACGCCTTTGACCCCAACATTCACAACGCGGTGATGCACACCGAAGACGAGAGTTTGGGTGAAAACACCATCTCTCAGGTGTTCCAAAAAGGCTTTAAGATGGGCGAAAAGATCGTCCGATTCGCAATGGTACAAGTTGCTAACTAATTAAAAATTAAAAATGAAAAATTAAAAATTTAAGAGATAACCACACCAATTATTCAAAATCATTGCCGCAGGCAATACCACAATTTTCAACTTTTAATTAATATATTAACTTTTCTATAGGAGGATTTTATTATGGGTAAAATTATCGGAATTGACTTGGGTACTACCAACTCTTGTGTTGCCGTGCTGGAAGGCGGCGAGGCCGTTGTCATCGCCAATGCTGAAGGCGGCAGAACCACCCCTTCCGTGGTGGCATTTTCTAAGACCGGTGAGCGTATGGTGGGTCAGGTGGCAAAGCGCCAGGCTGTTACCAACGCCGACCGCACCATCGCATCCATCAAGCGCCACATGGGCGAAGATTACAAAGTAACCGTGGACGGCAAGGGCTACACCCCTCAAGAGATCAGCGCCATGGTGCTGCAGAAACTGAAGGCTGACGCCGAGGCCTATTTGGGTCAGAGCGTTACCGAGGCTGTTATCACCGTTCCCGCTTACTTCTCCGACGCCCAGCGTCAGGCCACCAAGGACGCCGGCAAGATCGCAGGTTTGGAGGTAAAGCGGATCATCAACGAGCCCACCGCAGCCGCGCTGGCTTACGGCCTGGACAAGGACAATGATCAGAAGATCATGGTTTACGACTTGGGCGGCGGTACGTTCGACGTCTCCATTCTGGAGATCGGCGACGGCATCGTGGAAGTTTTGGCTACCGCCGGCGACACCCGTCTGGGCGGCGACGACTTCGACGAGAGAATTATGGACTACCTGGTTGCCGAATTCAAGAAGGCAGAAGGTATCGACCTGAAGAATGACAAGGTGGCTATGCAGCGTCTTCGCGAGGCTGCGGAAAAGGCCAAGATCGAACTGTCCGGTATGACCACCACCGCCATCAACCTGCCCTATATCACCGCTGATGCCACCGGTCCTAAGCACTTGGATGTGTCCCTGTCTCGTGCAAAATTCAACGAAATGACTGCCGATCTGGTAGAACGTACCCTGAAGCCTGTCCGTCAGGCTATGCAGGATGCCGGTCTTAGCGCCAGCGACCTGCACAAGGTATTGCTGGTTGGCGGCTCTACCCGTATCCCCGCTGTCCAGGAAGCCGTGAAGAACCTCACCGGCAAGGAAGGCTTCAAGGGCATCAACCCCGACGAGTGCGTTGCTCTGGGCGCTGCCATTCAGGGCGGTGTTCTCACCGGCGATGTGAAGGATGTTGTTCTGCTGGATGTTACCCCCCTGTCTTTGGGTATCGAGACCATGGGTGGCGTGTTCACCAGACTCATCGACCGGAACACCACCATTCCCGTCCGTAAGAGCCAGGTATTCTCCACCGCCGCTGACAATCAGCCCTCCGTGGATGTCCACGTGCTGCAGGGTGAGCGTGAGATGGCTGCTTACAACAAGACTTTGGGTCGTTTCCAACTCTCCGGTATTGCTCCCGCTCCCCGTGGCGTTCCGCAGATCGAAGTTACCTTCGACATCGACGCCAACGGCATCGTAAAGGTATCTGCCAAGGACCTTGGCACCGGCAAGGAGCAGGATATCACCATTACCGCTTCCACCAATCTGTCTCAGGACGAGATCGACAAGGCCGTGAAGGAAGCCGAGCAGTTCGCCGCAGAAGACAAGGCCAAGAAGGAAGAAGTGGACACCCACAACAACGCCGAGCATCTGGTCTATCAGACCGAAAAGACTTTGGCTGACCTGGGCGACAAGGCCACCGAGGAAGAAAAGGCTGCTGTACAGGCTGCCATCGACAAACTGAAGGAAGCCAACAAGGGCGCTGACCTGCAGGCCATCAAGGACGCTATGGACGAAGTGCAGAAGGCTTTCTACCCCATCGCTGAGAAGATGTACAAGGACGCTGCACCTCAGGGCGAGGGCTGCGACCCCAATTGCGGCAGCTGCGGCGATGACGGCGTGGTAGACGCAGATTATCAGACTGTTGACTAATCATTCCCCAAAGGGGCGGTACACCCGCCCCTTTTCGGGCGTATCAGAGGAGAACCCCAATGGCAGAAAATAAACGGGATTATTATGAGGTGCTGGGCGTTGACAAAGGCGCCAGCGCCGAGGAAATAAAAAAAGCCTATCGGAAAAGCGCTATGAAGTATCACCCGGACCGCAACCCCGGCGACAAAGAGGCCGAGGAGAAGTTCAAGGAACTGGGTGAAGCATACGCCGTGCTGTCCGATCCGGAGAAAAAGAGCCGCTACGACCAGTTCGGCTTTGCCGGTGTTGACCCCAGTTACGGTGGCGGCGGCGCCGGTGGCTACGGCGGATTCGGCGGATTCGGAGATTTTGGCGACTTGGGAGATATTTTCGGCTCGTTCTTTGGGGGCGGCAGCCGTCGCAGCAGCCAAAATGTACCCCGTCAGGGCGAAAATGTAGGCGCGCGGCTGGATCTGACTTTTGAAGAGGCCGCCTTTGGCGTGGAGAAGGATGTCTCCGCCCAACGGATCGAAAACTGCTCTGCCTGTAAGGGCAGCGGCTCGGCTGACGGACAGGTGGAGACCTGTTCCCAGTGCCGCGGCAGCGGTCAGGTCCGCACGGTTCAGAGTGTTTTTGGTATGCAGATGCAGTCCACCACCACCTGTCCCCAGTGTTCCGGCCGGGGTAAGATCGTGAAAAATCCCTGCACCACCTGTCGTGGCAAGGGCAAAGTCCGTCGCACCCACAAGGTCAAGGTCAAAGTTCCCGCCGGTATCGACAACGGACAGACCGTCCGGTTGCGGGGCGAAGGCTGCGTCGGCTACAACGGCGGCCCTAACGGCGACCTGATGGTGGATATTTACATCAAACGCCACCCCTTCTTTGAGCGGGACGGCCTGCACGTCTACTGCGAAGTGCCTATCACCTTTACACAGGCAGCGCTGGGCGCGGAGATTCAGGTTCCCACCCTGGACGGCAAGGTTCCCTATGAGATTCCTGAGGGCACCCAGACCGGCACCACCTTCACGCTGCTGGGCAAGGGTATCCCCGAGGTGAACAATCCCCGCCGCCGCGGCAACCAGCGGTTTACCGTTGTGGTGGAGACCCCCACCCGTCTGACGAAAGAGCAGAAGGAACTGCTGCGTCAGCTGGACGGCACGCTGGAGGAGACTCCCAAGCGGAAGAAATTCTTCGATTCCATCAAGGATCTGTTTGACTGAAAAAAGCGGACGCGTATGCGTCTGCTTTTTAGCGCAAATCGGCAAAAGAAAATCCATTGACACAAATTGTCGCATTTGGTATACTGGAGAAAAAAGTTGGAGGTTTGCTATGAAACGCACGGATTACATCAACTGGGACGAATATTTTATGGGCATTGCCATGCTGGCGGCCAAGCGCAGTAAGGACCCCAATACCCAGGTGGGTGCCTGCATCGTTTCCCAGGACAATATCATCATTTCCACTGGCTACAAC
>JAZSRS010000085.1:0-3879 GCA_045538595.1 Faecousia sp.
GTTAACTTTGGTCAACCAATCTAAGAAAAAGTGCCACCGTGTAATCCACGGTGGCACTTTTTCAATTATCTGCGTAGCAGGGCCACTGCCACATCGTTTACATTGGTACCGGTAGGGCCGGTGATGACAAGACCGTCCACCGCCTGCAGGGCGTGGTAGGCATCGTTATTTTGCAGAACTTGGGAAATTACGATTCCCTGTTCCTGTAAAGCGGTTGCGGTTTGGTAGTCCACATAGCCGCCGGCTGCGTCTGTAGGGCCGTCTGTTCCGTCAGACCCAACGCTGAACACCGCTGCGCCGGGCAGGTCTTGTATGCCCTCTGCTGCCGACAAGGCCAGTTCCTGATTCCGGCCACCCAAACCACTGCTGGTGAGTTTTACCACGGTTTCGCCGCCTGCCAAAAACGCAAGGCTCTTCCTCGAATCCTTATGGGATTGCAAAACCTCTGCTAAATTTGCGCCGGCTTCTCTGGCTTCACATACAAGCCGATCTGTCAAGATGACCGGAGCATATCCCAATTCCTCACAGGCTTGAGCCGCCGCGGTGCACAACTGACTGACCGAGCCGCTGACTTCCGTATGTACATTGTGCAGTTCCTTGGGGGTTTCCTGCTTTAGGAGTTCTTTGGCGGTATCGCTCAGTTGCAAATTGTACTTTCGGGTAATTTCCAAGGCTTGTGTACAGGTGCTGCTGTCCGGGTAGGCCGGTCCGGAGGCGATCATATCCAGCGGGTCGCCGATCACATCAGAAAGCACAACAGAAAACACCTTTGCCGGGGCGCAATGCAAAGCAAACCGGCCGCCTTTTACGGCTGACAGGCGCTTACGCACGGTATTGATCTCCACGATGTCCGCGCCACAGGCCAGCAGTTGCCCGGTGATGTCCTGCAATTCTTCGCCGGATACCAGCGGCTTTTCAAACAACGCGCTGCCGCCACCGGAGAGGAGAAACAAAACGGTGTCCTGTGAGGTCAGATTTGCCGTCAGTTCCAGTGCTGCCTGGGTGGCAGAAAAGCCGTTTTCATCAGGAATGGGGTGGCCTGCCTCATAGCAGGTGATATTTTTCAAAGAGCCTTTGACATGGTGATATTTGGTGATTACCACGCCCTTTTCAATCCGGTCGCCTAAGCAAACTTGGGCCGCTTTTGCCATTTGCCACGCCGCCTTGCCTGCAGCCACCAGCAGCACCCGTCCGGGAAATTCCTTTCCCATCAATGCTCTGACCACCGCTTCGTCTGGCAGCACGGCGTGAATTGCCTGTCGAGTGATCATTTCTGCGTGAGATCGCAATAAAGAATCCACAGTCCTATCCTCCTGCATCTTTGGCATTTATTTAGGTCAGCATAGCACAAATTGGCCACGAAATCAACAATGGGTGGATTTACACCTTTCTTTTTTATGAAAAAGGTGATATACTGGACGCAAAGGATAAGGAGGGGTTTTGTGGAGTTTTTGCCGATTTCTAAAAAGGATATGGCCGCGCGGGGTTGGACGCAGTGCGATTTTGTGTACATCATTGCAGATGCCTATGTGGACCACCCTTCTTTTGGCCACGCCATTATCAGCCGGGTTTTGGAATACGCCGGCTACTCCGTGGGCATTATCTCCCAGCCGGACTGGAAAAATCCCAAGTCCATTGACGCCCTGGGCAGACCCCGTCTGGGATTCCTGGTCTCCGGCGGCAATATGGACTCTATGGTCAACCACTATTCCGTTACCAAGCATCGGCGGAAAACTGACGCCTTTACCCCCGGGGGTGTTATGGGTAAACGGCCGGATTATGCCACGGTGGTATACTGTAATTTGATTCGACAAGTTTACAAAGATGTGCCGATTTTGATTGGCGGCATTGAGGCCAGTCTCCGTCGGTTGGCGCACTACGATTACTGGTCCGAAAGTATGAAACGCTCCATTTTGCTGGACAGCCAAGCGGATCTACTGATGTACGGCATGGGTGAAAAGAGCATCGTGGAGATTGCTGACGCCCTGAACGCCGGTATGGATGTGAAGGACATCACCTACATTGATGGCACAGTGTTCAAGACCGAAGCGCTGGACGACAGTTTTCCCACCATTACCCTGCCCTCCTTTCAGCAACTGAAGAATGACAAAAAGAAATATGCCGAGAGTTTCAAGGTGCAATACGGTAACTGCGACCCCTTCACCGCAAAGCGGTTGGCAGAGCCCTACGACAAGATTTTTGTGGTGCAGAATCCACCCCAGAAACCCCTGACCACAGAGGAGATGGACGGGGTTTACGCCCTGCCCTACTGCCGGACTTATCACCCCAGTTATGAAAAACTGGGCGGCGTACCTGCTATTGAGGAAGTGAAATTTAGCCTGGTCAGCAACCGGGGTTGCTTCGGCGCTTGCTCTTTCTGCGCGCTGACTTTCCATCAGGGGCGGATTATTCAGGTGAGAAGCCACGAATCTGTTTTGGCAGAAGCAGAACTGATGACCAAGGACAAGGATTTCAAAGGTTACATCCACGATGTGGGCGGCCCGACCGCCAATTTCCGGCAGCCTGCCTGTCAGAAACAACTGAGCAAAGGCGCTTGCGGCGGACGGCAGTGCCTGTACCCCACCCCTTGTAAAAACATGGTGGCGGATCACTCTGACTATGTTGCGCTATTGCGGAAACTGCGGAAGATCCCCGGTGTAAAAAAGGTGTTTGTGCGAAGCGGTATCCGGTTTGACTATCTGCTGGCAGACAAGAAGGACACCTTCTTCAAGGAACTGGTACAATTCCACATCTCCGGGCAGTTGAAAGTTGCGCCGGAACATGTATCTGACGCGGTCTTAAATCGTATGGGCAAGCCGCGAAATGGGGTTTACAACCGGTTCGTGGAGAAATATTATGCCCTGAACAAGCAGTACGGTATGAATCAGTTTTTGGTGCCGTATCTCATGTCCAGCCACCCCGGCTCGTCGATGAAAGAGGCAGTGGAACTGGCCGAGTACATCCGGGATATGGGGTATAACCCGGAGCAGGTGCAGGACTTCTATCCCACCCCTTCCACCCTTTCCACGGTGATGTACTACACAGGTTTAGATCCCCGGACGATGGAGCGGGTCTATGTGCCCACAGACCCCCACGAAAAGGCGATGCAACGTGCGCTGATCCAGTACCGGAATCCCAAGAACTACTATTTGGTGCGGGAGGCATTGCTAAAGGCTCACCGGGAAGATCTAATTGGCTCCGGACCGAAATGTCTCATTCGGGCCGTGCCGCCCAGAACCACCTCCCACAAAGCGCCGCCCAAGGCTCCTCCCAAGCCGCCGACAAAGAGAAAGTCTCCGCCACCAAAAAGACGGAAGTGATCTTGCGACGGATTCTCCCTTGACTTTTTTTCCGGACAATGGTATCATTGGCTGGTCGAGGAGAGTTGTCCGAGCGGTTTAAGGAGCTAGTCTTGAAAACTAGTGATGGGGAAACCCACCGTGAGTTCGAATCTCACACTCTCCGCCAAAGAATAACCGTCATTCTGATACAACGGAATGACGGTTATTTTATAGCTAAAATCAACATTTTTCTAACTTGTGGACGAGATAAGCAATGATTCATCCAGTTCGGTCTCCTTCAAATCGTTGAAAGATAGCAAATCGTTAAATCATAGGCATAATCGTTGATTTACAGAGGTAATCGTTGAATTGTAGCCAATAATCGTTAAAATGTTGAAAAGTTCATATTTGTATGGTATGCTTTAATTATAAATCAAATAGGAGGTTACCTGCAATGAAACGCCTATTTTGCTTACTTTTAACTGGAATTGTATTGATTTCTTTGACGGCATGTCGCACAAAAACTGATGATTCAACTTATAATTCAGATAAAAGAAGTCGGATCGTAGCCATGTCGTTCTGTGAGCCAAGGAGTTGA
>JAZSRS010000103.1:0-13624 GCA_045538595.1 Faecousia sp.
GAACGGAACTGTTATGTACCAGCAAGCATCGCGTTTGGTCACCCAAACACAGACTTGTCAGGAATATTCCTGAAACCTTTAAGGGCTTGGGACTATCCCAACAAACTGCCTTTTGTCCCCAAAAGGCGATGCTTGCTGGTACATAGCGGTAACATTCTCTTTTTCGGCAAGTAACCCACCGAAAAATAACGTCCTGGAGGGGGGGCAAGCCCTCCGGGTACATAACAAACCCCAGCCGAGACTGGACTCTACTATGTATCCAGCCGTTATTGCGATCCTGAGATCGGTCGGTTTATTAACGCAGATACAACGGACATACTAACCGCTACCCCCATGGGGCTGACGGACAAAAATCTGTTCGCCTATTGTGATAATAATCCTGTAACACGTGCAGACCACGGTGGAGATTTTTGGCACATAGTTGCAGGCGCGGCAATTGGGGGACTAATTGGCGGTATATCAAGTATTGTAGGGCAAGCGGTTAGTGGCCAGAAAATTAACTGGGCAGAGGTTGGAGTTTCAGCTGCATCAGGAGCGTTAACAGGAGCGATTACAGCAGCGTGTCCCGGTATGGGCGCAGTGGCAACGGGTATTGTGCACGGTGTGGTAGGCGCAGGTACACATGTAGCAACTGAACTTGTCAACGGCAGGACACCAACTGTAGCTGGAACATTGGCTGCTGGCGTTACAAGTGGAGTTCTTGCTGGTGGAACAAAGGCGATTGGCAATGCCATCTCGAGCGGAAAACTCGAAATAGGGAAGATTAAAGGTGTTAGGGCTTCTGAAGGGTATCCAGGAGTAAGATATAAGACCAACGCTGGTCCCGCATATTCGGTTGAGTTGCATAGTAGTCATAATGGACACACGCCACATCTACAAGTTAATAAATGGCTTTATCAGTACAAAGGATACGAGGGACAACCGTATAGATTTAGGTCTTGGCGTTATGAGTTCTTTAAGCCGTGGAAAGGGGTGTATTAATGCTAAATACTTATTTATTCAAAGGCAATGAAATATTGATTGATGCCCCAGGAAACGCTAATAAGAACAGGATAAAGAATGATCTTATATGGGATATTAACAATCTGCTAACCACTCAATTTAATCTATATATGTTCTTCGTGTGTAAGAAGCCTTCTGACTCGGTTTTTTGTATACCGGTTTCAGGCTTTCCTAAAAAATACGTAGCATTTCAGCAACTGGATGATATGTTTATTCAACGAACGGTTTTGAGCGATGATGAAATAAATTGTTATCGAGAAATAATGGATCCGCTAAGGAAAATGAATGATGATGTTTTTAGAGAAACATGTTGTGTGGAGAATGTCGATATAGAATATGTCGCAACCGAAAACATTGATTGGTTGTTAAGTATTGAGATAACTGGTAAGTCTATGACATCGTTAAATCGCTGGATTATTTCATTGTTTCCTATATACATTTCTTTGTTTGGCTCAAAAGAAATGCGAATTGTAATTAATCAGAGTAGTTTACTAGAACCAATCAAGGGAATTGTGGAAAAGCACTGTGTTAAAAAAGCATAGGACATAAACCATAATATAGGAAAGACTATTATACAGCTATTTTTCGAGATGGAATCTTCACACATTACCAGCAAGCATCGCCTTTTGGGGACAAAAGGCAGTTTGTTGGGATAATCCCAAGCCCTTAAAGGTTTCAGGAATATTCCTGACAAGTCTGTGTTTGGGTGACCAAACGCGATGCTTGCTAAAATGCGATAGACTAGTGAAAATCCCGACTATCTAACAATCAGGAGAAAGGCTCTCCGTATAGTCTGTACAGACAATAAAAACATATTATCTTCTGTTACATATCAAGAAGCGATACACTTTTCGGTGTATCGCTTCATTTCCTATTTCAACTTCCAATATATTTGGATTACACTTTGCGGCCTTGAATTACGTTTTATGTGCGAAATTTCAATGCGTTCAATCACATCGTCAAGAATTTTGGGAGTTAATTCTTCGATTGCTGCATATTCACTAATTGTTGAGTTTACCTTTCTGCGTTTCATGTTTTTAGCAAAGGTGCGTATTTGCTCAAGTACATATGGATAAAGCATATCATGATATACACGATGAGTTTTTGGACAAACTTCCGGGTGGTGATAATGGTACATACAAAGATACATATCAGTCCGGCGATCTTTAAGTTGTTTCTTAGATATAGTAAGGGGATGGCCACAACATTCACAAAAAAGTTTTCCTCTGAACAAGTTCTCGCGTTTGACATGTGCAAGACAAACACGGCCAGTTCTGACTTGCTTAATACGCTCAAATTGTGCAACACTGATCAGCGCTTCGTGGGCGTTGCTGGTTATAATTCTTTGATCATCGGGTACTGGAACACGCCTTTTCGATTTGTAATTGACCACTTTTGTTTTTAAACTGGTTAGTTCTCCTAAGTACACACGATTGTTCAGAATTTGTCCCACTGTTCCCGAGCACCAATCGTAAGAATTTCCCTTTGAGACAGAAGGATATCTGGAGAACCGTTCATCTCCTTTTTGATATTTATACACTGATGGTGTAATGATATGTTTGGCCTTTAACTCTTTTGCAATTGCAATATTTCCTAATCCTTCTTCTGCAAGGGAAAAGATGGTTTTAACAACCTCTGCAGCATCGGGGTCGGGAATTAAATGATTGGAATTATCCTCGTCTCTGCAGTAGCCATACGGTGCTTGAGATCCAATAAATAACCCTTGTTTTGCCCGTTGATGCTTTGCGTGCGTTATCTTCTTAGAGATATCCCGTGCATACATATCATTCAAGATATTCTTAAACGGCAGAATATCGTTGCTGTCTTTGAAAGAATCAACATCATCTGCCAACGCAATATAACGGATACCGTTTGCTGGGAAAAATACCTCTGCATAATAACCGGTCATAATGTAGTCACGTCCCAAACGGGATAAATCCTTGGTGATTACCATATTGATCTCCCCGGCGGCTACATCTTCCAAAAGTTTTTGAAATCTAGGTCGATTAAAATTTAAGCCGGAATAACCGTCATCGACATACTCCTTTTGAATAGTAAATCCATGCGCTAAACAATAATCGGTCAATATCGCCCTTTGCGTTTCGATACTGACACTTTCACCCTGCCTTTCATCGTCTTTGGACAGTCGAAGATAAAGTCCTGCTCTGAAATTAGTTTTTTGTTGCATAATAACACCTCTTTCTTTTTAATGAGATATTCATTATACAACAATATGCCCACCTGTGGGTACAGGTGGGCATACCTATATTGGTCTATAGTTCTAAGCCGAGGGACGGACGGGCCGTCCCCGTTGGTTATAAGTTGGTCAGAATCTACCTTCCGCTTAGGGGACAACAGAATCAGTTGCCTTGGTCCAGATGTTTTTTCCTAATCTTACCATTGAATAAACTCTCAAACTCTTGAACAGACCCCTTAGTAAGCAAACTTTTTTGGCAAATAAATTTATCACTTAATTTACCAAAAGGGAAACACACCTCGTAATACTCTCCAAAATCTTTGACTAATTTCACATCTTTAATTTGTCTTGTTTCTGTATATTGATCAGCAACGCATACCATATATCCGTCTTTTATACATATTTTCTTTGGTGTAATACTCTTTCTTTCCTTTTTGTTCTTAGGAATGAGAGTAAGCAACCAAATACATACGCTTGCGCCTAAGAAAAAGGCAATTACTTCCCAGTCTCTCAGCCTAATAGCAAAACATAGGACACCTGGAAAAACAAGCAGTAGTCCTCCACCAACGATGCCTTGACCTAAAGTTCTCATTCGCTTGTGATAGCGCTTTTCAGCCACACCAGTTAAGTAGCCATTAAATTCCAGCATATTAACCTCCTTTACAAACCACAGCCAGATCATAACATCAAAATCATGGTTCAACCTCTATTGGTTCCAATTCAACGCCAAAAAATGGAGCAAAAACCATAGCAAAAACATCGTATGCCAGTGCACCTATTGAGAATGTTTGCGCCCCCGTTCCGCCAAGTGCTGCAATATATGTCGTTGCCGAACCTACTGCTGCTGTACCGCCCACACCAACAAGCATAACCGCACTTCCTCCAACCAAAAATCCTAATCCCGCACCGATAAACATATTTTCTAGCCTATCTCCTAAACTTAATTCCGCTGTTGGAGACTGTACAACTGTATCATTATTACTATTTGGCGTTGTAATAGAATCACCGGGATTTGATGGTAAGGACTTGTTGGGGATCGTCGGTTGAGAAACTACAGGTGATTCCTGCGTCTGCATCTGTGTTCTCAATTTAGTATCTCTTGTACCCCCCAAAATAGCCCCTGCTATCACACATACCACTATAATGCCAATAGCAAGTATCGGTGCTTTTCCGGTTGCATCGCTAAATATAACCGGATTGTTTCCACAATAGGCAAACATATTGTAGCCGAGGATGCCTTGGCCGGTGGAGACCAGTGCGTCTGCATTCAGGAAGCGACCTATTTCGGGATTGTAATAACGGCTGTTGCAGTAGTATAGGCCTGTCTCTTTGTCTATTGCTTAGCCACAAGGGGAAAATTGCTCCTTTTTGAGGGAGCAGTTGCGCCACCCTTAAAATGGGGATCTGCGGGGACGGACGGGCCGTCCCCGTTGGTTATAAGTTAGTCAAAATCGGCCTTCCGCTTAGGGGACAATAGAACTGTCCTCTTGTCCCCTGTTCTGCAACAGTAAAAATCTCGGAGTGTTTCCGTACTCACATTCACCTTGGTAATAACCCAATCCCTCTCCGCAATAAACGATACATCTCTCACCTGTGTTCGCTTTTACGATAGCTTGATTTAAGGATAATGTCCCAATATAACTTTCACCAATAAAATAAACTTCTCTAATACCATTCTGTCTCAACAAGTGTTTTTCCAATTCTGCGCAAGGCATATGTTTTATTGGGTGTAGGCACTTGCTTTTAAAAAGTGTTGGACCTGAAAATCTCCAAATCACAGTTTCTCTTTTTCTATGATTCCCTAGTTCCCAAAGAATTCTTTCTTGCTTATTCTCATTAACATACATTTTTATAATTTCTTTTTCAAGACTATTGATATTCATTCTTCCTTACCTCGGATAATAATAATGATCATGCGATGAAACTCCGTTTGGTGTAATTCGATAACGATCCTTCACGTCAGGATGATAATGGGGTTCTTTATTGCCATGACACCCTTTAGGATGATGAATGGGTTCTTTTCCTCCACCCGCCCGTTTTGCCGCTTCTCTTGCTTTTTTACGACTATTAAATTTTTTGCGTCTACCTATAGGCTGCGATACTCTTTCTTCCGCAATGCTTATCCGCTCTTCTATTGTGGGAACAGTAATTACTACAACCTGTGCCTCCTCTAGCACTTGGCTTTTTCGCATTGCAATTATTTCTGCACGCAGAGATTCGATATAGTAGGTAGTAGATGGAGGAATAAATGGAATACCTAGGGGTATACTCAAAGGAATTGTCGGTCGTACAATGTGGCCGCTTGCCGGTCCGGCATATGCAAGACCTCCGCCTCCACCCCCTCCGGCAGTACGTTCAAAAAACATACCAGAAGGATCAATATTTGTAACCGGATTGTTGCCACAGTAGGCAAACATATTGTAGCCAATTATTCCTTGACCGGTGGAGACCAATGCGTCGGCATTCAGGAAGCGACCTGTTTCGGGGTTATAGTAGCGGGACTGTAAGTAATACAGTTGGGTTTCATCGTCGTAGACATAGCCCAAAGGCAGAATGCGTATATTTTTATTTTATCATTTATATTTGCAAAATCAATAGTTTGTGTGTAGAATACTGTGCGTTTTTTCTGCAAACAAGAATCATTTCGTTAAGAATATATCTACTAAGATATGTGTCGCAATGGTAAGAAAGTGACAGCTAATAATGATTTTTCCATTCTGGAATGCGAGGTAACTTGTGAGCAAATGAGATCTAATTAGCTTCTTAATTTGCGATTTAACAGTAAAATATCTGTCGATTTAGCTGCGCGGTGATTCTGACTGTTTTTTATAATCAGAACATCATATCGTTATCCTTGCTATGTATTGCACGGACTGGATATGGCCGGTTGCAATACGGTTATGGCGGTCGAATTTCATCGTTCGTATGGGACAATTGTTCTTGACCATCTGGCCGCCCACGGAACCGGCCTCACGGCTGGTCAGGTGGCCGTTGTAACCGTTGGTCAGGTTAACGCCAACTTCGGAAGCGGCCTGCATCTTGAAACGGTCCATTGCTTCCCGTGCCTGGGGAACATTGATCTGGTTGTTGTTCTTCATAACTCTCTCTCCTTCTCGGTTGCCCGGAACGCAGATCCAGGCAACCGCTGTTCCCCGTGATCTTATGTTCCGATGCGATTTTGCGGTTTTTCTTTCCGCAGTCATAGCATTGCCTTTTTAGGAGAAAATATGATTGTTTCTTTTCGGAAATTGGCGTAAAATTTGGAAATGGTCAGGTTTCTGCGAAACCGTACAGGGCAACGGTGAATCGGTACAGCGCCTGATCCCGTTTGCGGTAAATGGAGGATTGCTCCACTCCCAATTCGGCGCAAAGATGTTGCATAGCGTTTTGCTCTGGGTACAGATATAGCCGCTGGATCACCAGCCGTTCGTCCGGTGTCAGCGCCAAAAGTCCCCGGTCGGCGATGGAGAGCCACTGTTTCACCTGTTTCAAGGTCCATTCCAATTCTTGCTGCTGCGCCAGATTGTTGATCAGGGCATCGTCCCGGCGGCCGCCGCTGCTTTTGACAGAAACAGCGTCGGTTCGAATGCCCCGGTAACGGAAAATATCTTCTTTTAACCGGGCGATCTCCTCTGGGATATTCCGCAAAGCCTGCCGCATGGCATCGTATTTTTTCAGTTTTTCCATGGCTTCCTCTTTCCATTTCATTTTCTGCATCCTCCTTTTGCTTGTTGGCCGTACCTGTGAATCTCTGCCCAACGGCGGAGAAACCATGCCTTCCATTCTTTGCACAATTTATTCTCGCATTTGTCCGGATCTTTCACCCGAATACACCCCTCGCAGGGACTGACGCACTTTTTCATTTTCCTTTTCCTCCTTCTCGCATCTGGGGCAGAGGGAATGCTCTGCCATAAAAACCTCGGCGCCGCAGCACCTACACCAAAACCGGGGCAGCGCCCCCTGCAAATCCTGTAAACCCAGTCGCGGGCCGACCCAAATCGGCCGCCCGGGTTTGAGATACACAACGGACATATTCACCTCCAAAAAGTACGCGTTCGTGTACACTGTGTCATCATAGTACCCTGTGAAGAGGGGAATGTCAAGGGTTATATAAAACAAATGTTTGTATTCGTGTACTTGCACAAGTACAAAACTTTATGTTTGGTAATTTTGAATAAGGCGCATAAAAAACACCTGCTGCAAGGGAAAGCAGCAGGTGATATGTAGTTATACAGTTGCGGGTTCTTTTTGGGGCGTATTTTGCCAGATCAGCCCCTTGGGGTAGAAGAAGCGGATCTTTTCCTCTGCGACGGATATTTCCATCACATCCCCCATCCGTTGCTCACCGTCTAAGTTAATAGAGGTAGGTTTATCGAAATAGATCTTCAGCCGGTCGGTGCAGTAGCGCTTTACCAGTTTGGGAAGGCAAGCGTACTGTCCGTTTTTGTACTTGCCGATGACGGAAGGAACTTGCAGAAGATTGACCGCCTCCACCACCAGTACGTCCAATTTTCCGTCCGTGGGGTCGGCCTCCGGTACGGGATTGAAACCCCCGCCGTAGAATCTGCCGTTGCAGGCGCAGATCATAGTCTTTTTACCGTCGATCCGCTCTCCGTCAATTTCAATGATGTAATGCTCACTGATCCCTTTCAGGAGATTCACAACCGTGGAGGCTACATAGGCCCGAAAGCCGCTTAAGAGGGGAATGCGCTTGTAATTGGCTACATCTGCGGCGATACGGGCGTCCAAACCCACGGAGCAGATATTCAGACTGTAATCGTCATTGACCTTGATCAGATCAAAGGCGATTTCCTCTGCGTCCAGCAGGCGGTTTAGGTCGCGGAAGGCCTCCGGTTGATCAAAAATACGGATGAAATCGTTGCCGCTGCCGCCAGCGAACATGGTTACCGCCACATTGGAAAATCCTGCCACGCCAGAGACGATCTCATTCAGCGTACCGTCACCGCCGCAGGAATAAATTCGGTATTCTTCACCGGTGCAGGCGGCCCGGTTGGCAATTTCCCGGCATTGTCCCGGCGCGCCGGACACTTCAATGGAGTATTCTATATTTTTTGCCTCGCAGGCCACTGCGATCTTTTTGCGGTAGTTTTCCGTCTGATTGCGGCTGCCTGCGGCAGGGTTAATGATAAACAAATGCTTCATAAATTTATTTCTTTCTCCGGCTGTTGTCGGTGAACATATAGTAATCGCACTTGATCTTTCCGTTGTAGAATTTCCGTTTTTTATCTGCCCGGCGTCCGAAGTAATGTTCAAATTCCGGCTCGGAGGTGATGACATACTGCTTCCAGTTGTTGGCAAATTTTAAGTGCCGACCCAATGCGCCATATAGCCGCTGGGCGCTGGAAACTTCCATCATTCGCTCGCCGTAGGGAGGATTGCAGATGAGAATACCGGCATCGCTGGGCAGGCTCATTTTGGTGGCGTCGCCGTCTTTGAAGGTAACGCAGTCGGCAACCCCGGCTTTCCGTGCGTTGGCAAAGGCAAGGGAGACGCAGGTGGGGTCGTTGTCCGAGCCCATAATCCGATAGTTTCCGTTGAATTCCAAATCTTTGGCTTCCTGCTTTGCCTGATTCCAAGCAGATTCAGGAATCCAAGGATAGGATTCCGCTGCAAAGGTGCGGTGTAATCCCGGCGCTCTGTTTTTGGCGATCAGCGCCGCTTCAATGGGGATGGTACCCGAGCCACAGAAAGGATCCCACAAGAACTCCTTGCCCCGGAAACGGGCAAGTTGAATCATACCGGCGGCAAGGGTTTCGTGCAAAGGAGCGTCGTTGCCGATGGCCCGGTAGCCCCGTTTGTGGAGACCTTGACCGGAGGTGTCTAAGGAAAGGGTTACATTATCGTTCAAAATAGTAAAGTGAAGTTGGAATTTCACGCCGGTCTCCGGCAGCCAACTGATGCCGTACTTCTCTCCCAACCGGCGGGATGCGGCTTTTTTGATAATGGCCTGACAGTCAGAAGTGCTCATCAGTTGGCTGTTCAGACAGTGGCCCTTCACGGGAAATTGACCGTCTTTGGGGATATAGTCCTCCAAATTGGTGTGGTACACGCCCTGAAACAGTTCTTCAAAGGTTTTGGCCTGAAATTGAGCCAAAACCACCATGATCCGTTCGCCTGTCCGTAGGCGGATATTGGCTTTCGCCACGGCATTGGCGTCGCCGGAAAACAGCACCCGGCGGTCCTCCACCCGGACATTTTCCATACCCATTCTTCTCAGTTCGTCGCCGGCTAACCCCTCTAAGCCAAACAGGCAGGGTGCGATCAGTTGCATCGTACTCATACATTCTCCTATGGGATGATTTTGGATTTTTTGAGGTATCGCTCTTCTTCGGAAAATACGCAGCCGCAGTACTTCTGCATATAAAATTCCTGCTCCCGGGCAAAGGTCTGCCCCGCTTTGAACAGTTCCCGGAAATCCCGGTAGAGGAATTCTATTTCGTAAATTTCTGCTGCTCTCTCTGCTACAGATTTCATCAGTTGGTGGTTTTGGTAGGGACTAATGAAAAGCGAGGAAGTGAAATTGTCAAAGCCCTGTTCCTTGGCAGTTCGTGCGGTTTCAAACAGGCGCATTTCATAGCATTTGACGCACCGGTTGCCAATGTCTCCGGCTACCTCCCGGACGAAAGGCCGCAGGGCGTATCGGTCTTGCTCAAGAAGCGGCAGGTCGATGGTTTTGGCAAATTCCCGCAGGCAGTTCCGCCGGGAGCGATACTCGGTAAAGGGGTGAATGTTGGGATTGTACCAAAAGCCGGTAACGGCGATATTCTCCTCCCGCAAGGCGGCAATACACTGATTGGCGCAAGGAGCGCAGCAAATATGCAGTAAGGTTTTCATTGTATTCTCCTGAAAAAGGGAAATATTTTTGAATATTATACCACAAAACGATCCATATCGCAATCCAATATTCTGTTTCTTTCGTAAATACCTTTGTGGTATACTTGACGGGCAAGCCTCCATTTAGTATGATACAGAAAAAGGAGGTGCGCTATGGAAGACACCGATTTTATGCATCAGGCTCTACTGCTGGCAGAGGAAGCCGCCAAGGACGGGGAAGTGCCGGTGGGTTGTGTCATTGTACGCAAGGGAGAAATCGTAGGTCGGGGTAGAAACCGCCGGGAGACCGGCAAAACTGCCTTAGGCCACGCAGAGATAGAAGCCATCAGCGACGCCTGCAAGAATTTAGGCGGCTGGCGGCTTTGGGAATGTACCATGTATGTAACGCTGGAGCCCTGTCCTATGTGCGCCGGCGCCATCATCAATGCTCGGATCCCCCGGGTGGTGGTAGGCGCAAAGGATGAAAAATGCGGCGCCTGCGGGTCGGTGTGCGACCTGTTTTCCATGGGATTTAATCACCACCCCCAGACGGAGTTTGGTGTACTGGAGCAGGAATCGCAAGATTTGCTCACAGAGTTCTTCCGGGATTTGCGGGAGAAAATAAAAGACAGACCAAAGTGGAGGAAACCTGAATAACGAGAAAGAGAGCGTTTGGCAAACGCTCTCTTTCCTTTTATCGATCTACCCTAGGAGGAAATGATGGAACAAAAGGTATTGCGGGCAGGGACGGTGGCTATCGTTTGTGCCCTTGTCCTGCGGTTAGTGGGGACGATGAACTGGAATATTACCCTGCCTTCGGATACTGCTGCGTGGCTTTTGTTTCTGCAGACCGGCCGGGTGATCCGGCCTGTGAATATTGAATTCACGCCACAGTCCACAGAGCCTACAGAAGAAACTGTTCCGGATATCACCCAGCCACCCACGGTAGACAAACCTGTGTTTTCAGAGATTGATGCCGGGAATATCCAGATCAACAGCGGGTTTTCTTATACGGCAGATCTGTCGGCGCTGATAAAGCAGCCCCTTAACTGGGACTTGACCGGGGAAGCGCCCACAGTGCTGATCGTCCATTCTCACGGCTCGGAGAGTTTTGCGCCCACGGGGGAGTATACCGAGTCTTCCCCATATCACACATTGGACAATGGATACAATATGGTGTCCGTGGGGGCGTATCTGGCGGAACTTCTGGAGGCGGGGGGTATTTCCGTTTTGCAGGACACTACCCTCCACGACCACCCCTCTTATAACGCTTCTTATAACAATAGCCGCGCCAGCGTGCAGAAGTATTTGCAGGACTACCCCTCTATCCGGTTGGTGCTGGATTTGCACCGGGATTCTATCGAGGATTCCCACGGCAATCAGGTGGCCCAAACGGTATTTTCTGAAGGGTCTGCGCTGGCGCCGTTGATGTTCGTGGTGGGGACTGACTACGGCGGCCTGACCCACCCCCAATGGCAGGAGAATCTGGCGCTGGCGTTGAAACTGCAGACCCAACTGGAATCCCTTTGCCCCGGTATCTGTCGGAACATCAACTTGCGCACCCAGCGATTCAATCAGGACCTGTCCACCGGGGCGTTGCTGGTGGAGGTAGGATCTTCCGGCAATCACCACGGAGAAGCGCTCCGGGCAGTGGAGATGCTGGCAGAGGGGATACTCTCCCTTGCCCATGGCAGTATGTGAATTATAGAATGTTCCACCAACGGAATCTGTGGGCGTCGGCAAAGGCCTCGATCTGCTGGGACAGTTCTTTGCAACAGGCGGCAAAGTGGGGTTTTTCCTCCGCACGGGCGTATATTTCCATCTCCGCAAACAAAGCGTCTACCGTGTCCATAGGAGATTGATCGGCTACGGTTGCCGTGCCGTTCCACTGCCGCTCCCAACGGGCTTTTGCGGTCATTCCCAGAGAGACCGCTGCATCAAAATCTCCCGAAAGGGCATTTTCTGCGGCCTGCTCCAGCATTTTACCTGTGGGGAGATGGGCATTATCCATTTCTACGGAAATTAGAATACTCAGCAGCAAAAAAAGCACCAGAAATCCGGCGCCCAGCCAGCCGCGCACCATTTAACCCATCTCCTTTCGGTAAAATGTGATCTTGTCGCTGCCGTCTACCGTCAGCAGCCAAGTGTCAGCAACGGTTGCCTGCCGCTCTTGTAGTACCTTCCGCACCCATTGGGGTGTTTTGCCGGCGGCGGACAGATTTTTGGTAAGCAGTTGCCCGTCAGACACCAAGGTAATGGGCAAATACTGCTTTTTCACCTCCACGCCGGCATCTTTGGCAGATGCCGGTTTCTCTTTTGGGTAGGGAAAGACAGACAGGTTGCCATTGGTCTCTAAAATGGCGTACTGCACTGCTTTTAAGTCCAGTACATCCTTTTCCCGTAGGTGACCGGTGAGTTCGTCCAGAGTCACCCGGGTCTTTCGCAAGTTTTTTTGCAGAATATTACCGTTTTCGATCAAAATAACCGGTTTGCCGCAGAGCATCTTTCGCAAAAACATATTCTTCATCGCCAGAGCGGACAGCACCAGTTCCGAACCCAAGACGGTTACAATGGGAACGACACCGGAGAAAAGGGGAATCCCCCCGTCCTGCATAGGAATAGACGCCAGGTTGGCCACCAGCATAGTTACCACAAATTCAGACGGCTCCATCTGTCCGATCTGCCGCTTGCCCATCAACCGCACCACCCCGATCAGCACCAGGTACAAGAAAATCGTACGAATGTAAGATAAAATCAAATGGATCACCTCTTTGGGTAGGTTTTCCCGGAAATAGGCCGAATATGCGGATTTTTCCATAAAAACCCTTGACTTTTGGTATAGGTGTGGATATAATACACTGGTCTACGAATGTGGACAATCCTTGCTCACGGCGCGACCGTGGGCCAAAAGTCCAAAAGGAGGTGCAAACAACATGGCTAAGATCACTGGTAAGTACGAGGTTCTCTACATCATTGATGCTACTCTGGGTGAAGAGGAGACCGCCGCACTTGTGAACAAGTTCAAGGCAATGGTGGAAGCGGAGGGTACTCTGCTGAACATTGACGAATGGGGCAAGCGTCGCTTGGCTTATCTCATCAATGATATGGCTGAGGGCTACTATGTTCTGATGAACATTGAGACCAAACCCGAGTTCCCCGCAGAACTGGAGCGTGTGATGAAGATCACCGACGGCATTCTGCGCTGCCTGACCACCGCAGTGGAGGAGTAAACTTATGCTCAACCACATTACCATTATGGGTCGTCTGACCCGAGACCCTGAATTGCGCCGCACAGGTAGCGGCGTCGCCGTTGCTTCTTTTACCGTTGCGGTTGACCGCGATTTCGGTAAGAACGAGAATGGCGAAAGAGAAACAGACTTCATTGACTGCGTTGCTTGGCGTCAGACCGGAGAATTCGTCTCCAAGTATTTCACCAAGGGCCGCATGGCAGTGGTGTCCGGCCGGCTGCAGATCCGCAGCTGGACCGACAAGGACGGCAACAAGCGCCGCACCGCTGAGGTCGTAGCAGACAATGTCTACTTCGGCGACAGCAAGCGTGACGGCGAAGGCGGTGGCTTCAATGCTGCCCCT
>JAZSRS010000105.1:0-5603 GCA_045538595.1 Faecousia sp.
CAGGAACAGCAGCGTGAACATTGCATAGACCTTGTTTTGAATGGGCTTTTTGGTGTAGGTGTAGATCTCCACCGGCAAGGTGACAAAATCCGAACCCGTGACAAAATAGCTGATAACGAAATCGTCCAGGCTCATGGTAAATGCCATGATGCCGCCGGAGACCACGCCGGGCATGACCTCATGGATGATTACCTTGAAAAATGCCTTCACCGGGGTGCAGCCCAAGTCCATAGCCGCATCGGTCAAAGCCGGGTTCATCTGCTGGAGCTTAGGCATGACATTGAGGATCACATAAGGAAGTCCAAAGGTCACGTGTGCCAGAAGCAGCGTACCAAAATTCAGAGATTCCCGCTGATTCAGCAGCCCCGTACCCACAAAAACAAACAGCAGCGACAGGCTGACACCGGTAACGATATCCGGGTTTGTCATGGGGATATTGGTCAGGCTCATGACTACCTTACGCATTTTCGGCTTCAAAGAGTGGATACCCACCGCCGCCAAAGTGCCGAAAGCCACAGAAATGCCGGTAGACAGCAGCGCGATCAGTACGGAGTTGCCCAACAGGCGAAGCAGGTCCTGATCCCGAAACAGCTCCGCATACTGCTGGAGGGTAAAGCCCTCAAACCGGGTGATATCTTTTCCTGTATTGAAGGACGCTACGATCAGTACCGCCATGGGAATATACAGGAACACGAACATCAGGATGGTAAGAACGCGGTTTGCCTTTTTCATAGGATGACACCGCCTTCCTCATCGCCGCCAAGCCGGTTCATAATGCCGGTGCAGATCAGTACCAGAGCCATCAGCACCAGACTCAGGACCGCGCCCAGGTTGGGATTGTCACCCTGCTTAAAGAGCCGCTCGATCAAGTCGCCAATCAGCACCGTATCGGTGCCGCCCAACTTCTGGGAAATATAGAAAGTGGATACCGCCGGTACGAATACCATAGTGATTCCGGAGAAAATACCGGGAACGGACAACGGCAGCACCACTTTACCAAAGGTTTGCAAGCTGTTGCAGCCCAAATCCTCTGCCGCCTCGATGAGCCGGTTGTCGATCTTCACCAGAGTCGCATACAGGGGCAGGATCATATAGGGCAGATAGTTATACACCATGCCCAGGACCACCGCGCCGGGGGTGCGGATCAGCTGGATTCTTCCAATGCCGATCCATTCCAGGAAATTGTTAATGATGCCGGTATCCTGCAGCAGGCCTACCCAAGCCAAGGTTCTGAGCAGGAAGCTCATGCACATAGGCAGCATCACCAGCATATACAGGATCTTCTGCATGACCGGCGTGCGGTGGGCAATATAGTACGCCACCGGGTAACCCAGCAGCAGACACAGCGCCGCGGAAATGAGGCTATACATCACAGACTGCCCCAAGACCGGCAAATACATGCCCAGATCCCGAATATTGTCCAGAGTAAACGCGCCGGTATCCGGGTCTGTCAGGGCGTAGTAGCCTACCACGCACAAAGGGATCAGCGTAAAGGCCACCATCCAAAGGATGTAGGACACACTGAGTAAAACAGACTTATTCTTCCGCATCGCCGGCATCCTCCGTCAACTCGTCATACTCGGCGGAGTAAGAACTGTAGTCACCAAACATACCGGAATACTCGCTCTTGTGCATGATGTGGATATCCTCCGGATTCAGGCGGATGCCGATTTCGGCCCCCACAGGATGGAAGTCTGTGGTTTGGATCAGCCACTTAAAGCCCTTGAATTCCACGATAATATCATAATTCAGGCCCTTGAAGGTGATACCGGTAACGGTGCCCACCAGATGTCCCTCTTTGGGGTCCACAATATCGATATCCTCCGGTCGGATCACCACGTCCACCGGTTCATTGGGTTCAAAGCCGGCGTCCACACAGGTAAAGGTCCTGCCAAAGAACTTGACTTTATAATCCGCCAGCATAATGCCGTCCAGAATATTACTTTCGCCAATGAAGTCTGCCACGAAAGCATTCTTCGGCTCGTTATAAATGTCCTCGGGCTTGCCGATCTGCTGGATACGGCCCTTATCCATAACCACCACCGTGTCGGACATGGAAAGCGCCTCTTCCTGGTCGTGGGTCACATAAATAAAGGTGATACCCATGGCCTGCTGGATGCGCTTCAGTTCGTTCTGCATATCCTTCCGCAGACGCAGATCCAGGGCAGCCAGCGGCTCGTCCAAAAGCAGCACTTTGGGACGGTTTACCAACGCCCGGGCAATGGCAACACGCTGCTGCTGACCGCCGGACAGGCTGTCGATGCTGCGATGCTCATAGCCCTTCAGACCCACAACGCCCAAAATTTCCTGTACCCGCTGATGGATCTCTTCTTTGGACAGTTTTGCCACCTTCAGGCCGAAGGCGATGTTGCCGTAGACATCCAAGTGGGGGAACAGAGCATACCGCTGGAATACGGTGTTGATCTGCCGCTGATAAGCAGGCACATCGTTGATGCACTTGCCGTCAAAAAGCACCCTGCCGGAAGTGGGGGTCAAAAACCCGCCAATGATTCGCAGAGTGGTGGTTTTGCCGCAGCCGGAAGGGCCAAGCAGCGTGAGGAATTCCTTATCATTAAAATAGAGATTGATACCATCAAGTACCCGCTCCCCGTCGAACTCCATAGTAAGATCCTGGAGTCTGATGAGTTCTTTGGACATTATCCTCCCCCGTTTCTTTTCTTTTTGCCGTAACCTCTGTAAATTTGTCTGCGGTTAGCAGCGAATCTTTCGCTACTAACATTTGCCAAATTTACTTCGGCTACTTATTTTTTATCAGGATTTTTTATAGTTCCTTAATAGTATAGATATAACCGAAAAACTGACATTTGTCAACAGAATTTCTTGTTCAAAAGGGGTTGTGAAAAAAATTTACAAAAAATGGGTTTAATATAGAAATAACTGGTAATACTGGACATCGGAGGTGCTTATTGTTATGAGCAAGAAAAAATTCACTGGCAGCGTAAGCGGCAAGGGCTACTACATAGCCCTGGTGCTGTGTGCCGTTGCCATCGGAATCTCCGGATTCCTGTATTACAGAAACGCGAATAAACCCAATGATTCCGCCAACGGAGGCGGTGAAACCGTGGTCGATCCCAACAATGACCAGGCGGTGGTTGCCACCAATCCCGATGGCACGCCCAGTGATTCTGAGGATAAGGTTACGCCAAAACCCATCAGAACCGCCTCTCCCGTGGAGGGGGAAATGGTGGCAGTATATGCTATGGATTCTTTGGTTTATAACCAGACTACCCGGGATTGGCGCGTCCACAACGGCATTGACATCGCCGCTGAGGCCGGCAGTACAGTCTGCGCCGCCGCTGACGGCGAGGTCTATACCGTCTATGAAGACGAAACAATGGGTATGACAGTGGTCATTCGCCATGAAAATGGTTATACTACCAAGTATGCCAGTTTGGCCGAAACTGTCTCGGTAAAACCGGGGGATACGGTAACCGTAGGCCAGCCCATCGGCGAAGTAGGGAACACCGCGTTGCTGGAAAGCGCCATCGGCGACCATATCCATTTCAGTGTCGCTCAGGATGGCGAGCCGGTGAACCCGGCAGACTTTCTGAAGCAGGGATAAACTTGATTTCTTCCCTTTCCTCTTTGTATCGGGCCACTGCTTTTTGCAGTGGCCCACCTTTTTGCGAAAAAGAAGGAGCGTGTTTCGTAACACGCTCCTTTGATTTGTTATTTTGCGTACTCTACAGCCTTGGTCTCCCGGATCACATTGATCTTGATTTGACCGGGGTATTCCAGTTCTGCTTCGATCTGCTTGGCAATGTCCCGCGCCAACAGGACCATATTGTCCTCGGTAACTTCCTCGGGCTTGACCATGATCCGCACTTCGCGACCGGCCTGAATGGCGAATGCCTTCTCAACGCCGGGGTAACTGCCGGTGAGTTCTTCCAACTTCTGCAGACGGCGGATATAGTTCTCCACATTTTCGCGACGGGCGCCGGGTCTTGCGGCGGAAACCGCATCGGCGGCCTGCACCAGTACAGCGATCACAGTCTTGGGCTCTACATCACCGTGGTGGGCCTCAATGGCGTTGACCACAACGGGGTTTTCCTTGTACTTCCGAGCCAGGTCAGCGCCCAACTGGACATGGCTGCCTTCCACTTCGTGGTCGATGGACTTGCCCAAGTCGTGAAGCAGACCTGCCCGCTTGGCCAGGGTCACATCAATGCCCAGTTCGGAGGCCATCAGACCGGCAATGTGGGCAACCTCGATGGAGTGATTCAGCACATTCTGACCGTAAGAGGTACGGTACTTCTGACGACCCAGAATCTTCACCAGTTCGGGATTTAGACCGTGGACGCCGGTCTCGTAGCAGGCCCGTTCGCCTTCTTCACGAATGGTGCGGTCTACATCCTTCCGGGCTTTCTCCACGCAGTCCTCAATACGGGTGGGGTGGATACGGCCGTCGGCGATCAGTTTCTCCAGCGCCAGTCTAGCCACCTCGCGGCGGACAGGATCAAAACTGGAAACGGTGATGGCCTCGGGTGTGTCATCAATGATCAGGTCTACACCGGTGATAGTCTCCAAGGTGCGGATATTCCGACCTTCACGGCCGATGATACGGCCCTTCATCTCATCGGTGGGCAGGGGAACAACAGAAACAGTAGCCTCGGCGGCGTGATCTGCGGCACAGCGCTGAATGGCGATGGAGAGGATCTCTCTTGCCTTTTCGTCGGATGTGTCCTTCAGTTCCTGCTCGATCTCCTTGATCTTCATAGCGGTGTCGTGGCGGATCTCCTCCTCCACGCTCTTCAGGAGGAACTGCTTCGCCTGCTCCTGGGTTAAACCGGAGATCTGCTCCAAAGTGGCAAGATGGGCCTTTTTGACTGCCTCGGTCTCTTCCTTGACTTTAGCAACCTCTTCCATACGGCGGGCCAATTCCTCTTCCTTCTTTTCAAAGTTCTCGGTTTTCTTGTCCAGGGTTTCTTCTTTTTGCTGCAGACGGCGTTCCTGCTTGGTCAGTTCGGCACGACGTTCTTTTACTTCTTTTTCGTACTCTGTGCGAGATTTATGGATTTCGTCTTTTGCTTCCAGAAGCATTTCTTTCTTGCGGCTCTCACCGCTGCGAATGGCTTCATTGATAATACGGGTGGCCTCTGTTTCGGCAGAGCCGATTTCCCGCTCACTAACCCGCTTGCGATAAGCGATACCGATTGCAAAACCGATGATCACAGCAACCACAGCAACCGCAGCGAGTACCAGGATGTCTAAGAGTTCCATAATATAACGCTACACCTCCTTTGTAGAATAGGCATCGCCAAAGGAGAGGACGCATGGACCCCATGTTGTTCAGTTGGCAAAATAAATGTACCGAAAATATTCGGCAAAAAGATTTAAGCACAAAAAACGCCACGAGGCGCAATACGCAACTCCGGCAAATGCCAGGTTATCATGAAACGCTGAGCCAAACGACTCCAGCGTACACTATACCGAATCTATTTTACTTACAATAACAGGGAATGTCAAGGAAAATTACGCAAAAATACCAATTTCCGTTGACATTAAAAGCCCCCTATGCTAGAATGTTTCCATTGCGATGACTGCAACAGAACGAGAAACGCAACAAGTGAATACATGCGGGC
>JAZSRS010000122.1:0-4671 GCA_045538595.1 Faecousia sp.
ATACCTACGGCAAAAATGAGATCACCTTCGTCAAGGGCGAGAATACCGCCGAAGCCAAGAAGCAGGTCGTGGGCGTGATCCTCTCCGGCGGTCAGGCACCCGGTGCCACAATGTCATTTGCGGTCTGTACGATGCCCTGAAGGCAACAGGTAAGGACAATGTGCTCTATGGCTTTAAGGGCGGTCCCAGCGGCCTCATTGACGATGACTACATCATCTTTGACGACGAATACATCAACGCCTACCGGAACACCGGCGGCTTTGACATCATCGGCTCCGGCAGAACCAAGCTGGAGACTCCCGAGCAGTTTGCCATCGTGGAAGAAAACTGCCGCAAGCACGGCATCAACGCCCTGGTGATCATCGGCGGCGACGATTCCAACACCAACGCCGCTGTGCTGGCTGAGTACTTTGCCGCAAAGAATACCGGCATTCAGGTGATCGGATGCCCCAAGACCATTGACGGCGACCTGAAGAACGAAGACATCGAGTGCTCCTTCGGCTTCGATACCGCCACCAAGACCTACGCCGAGATCGTGGGCAACATTCAGAGAGACGCCAACTCCGCCAAGAAGTACTGGCACTTCGTAAAAGTGATGGGTCGCTCTGCTTCCCACGTGGCATTGGAGACTGCTCTGCAGACCCAGCCCAACATCTGCCTGATCGGCGAAGAAGTAGCCGCCAAGAAGATGTCTTTGGCCCAGATCACAGACTATATTGCTGACTCCGTGGCTGCCCGCGCTGCCAAGGGTTGGAATTTCGGCGTTGCCATTATCCCCGAGGGTATTGTAGAATTCGTTCCCGAGTTCTCTATGCTGATCGCGGAGATCAATGAACTGCTGGCAGGCAGCAAGGCCGATGCATTCAATGCGCTGGCTACTTGGGAAGAAAAGTACGCCTTCATTGAAAATGGCCTGACCAAGGAGGCTATGGCTGTTTTCGCTATTCTGCCTCAGACCATTCAGCAACAGTTGTTCTTGGAGAGAGACCCCCACGGCAATGTGCAAGTTTCCCTGATCGAGAGTGAAAAACTGTTCTCCGAAATGGTCAAGGCCAATCTGGCTGAGCGGAAAAAGGCTGGTTCTTACAAGGGTAAGTTCTCTCCTCTGCACCATTTCCTGGGTTACGAAGGCCGTTGCGCTTTCCCCAGCAATTTCGATGCTGACTACTGCTACTCCCTGGGCTACAACGCCTTTATGCTGATCCAGTACGGCTACACCGGATACCTGTCCAAGGTTTCCAATCTGTCTAACCCCGCCGAGGAGTGGGTGGCAGGCGGTATGCCCATCACCAAGATGATGAATATCGAGCGCCGCCACGGCGCAGATAAGCCTGTTATCCGCAAGGCTTTGGTGGAACTGGAGGGCAAACCCTTTAAGTTCTTTGAGGCCAACCGGGAACAGTGGGCCGTGGAGACCTGCTATGTCTACCCCGGCGCGATTCAGTACTTTGGACCTAGCGAAGTCTGCGACACCACCACCATTACTTTGGCTCTGGAACAGAAATAATGATATAAAAATCCCGCAGGCAAATCCGCCTGCGGGATTTTTATAGGAGTCGCTCATACTTTCTCACCGGCGAGAAAGTATGAACGACCAAGATCTGTAAATATCCGGCAGGAAGACGGGCGATCAGTGATCGCCCCTACAAGAACAGTCCAACATTTACGGCTGTAGGGGCGGTCATTGACCGCCCGTTCTTGCCGGAACAAGAAAGTAACCCGCCGGAGGCATTGCTTTGTAATTTTGGAAGATACTATATGCAAATAAAATTATGGCCGTGTGTTTTGCATACACACGGCCATATATTACTGTTGATTATCGTCCATATTATTCAGGGCATACTGGATCATTTGGTTGATTAGTTCGTTCCGGCTGATACCGATTTTGGCCGCTTTATCATCTATAGTTTTCAGAAGATCAGTTGAAATTCGCATCGAAATTACATCTTTTTCCGACTTGCGAGCAATAAACTTTTCCAAGATGATCACCACCCTCTTGTTTATTGTATTCTATTTTGATAACATAAGATATATTCTATTTTAGATATCAAAATTAGAATATACAACAAGGGTGTTTTTATTCTTCTATGCCTTGCAGTTCCAAGGTTTCCAGCACCTGCTGGCCACGGGCGGTGAGACCCATGCTGCCGTGGACGGGAAAGTCAGCATACAGTCCCATTTTTGCCCCTTTTAAGGGTGTATAATCCAGATAGATCAGCCCTTTTCTCTCCAGAAGCATGATAAACAGACTGTATTCCTCCTGAGAATACTCCGTTTCCTCCCGGTAGACGGGGGTCATATCGTCTGCCTTTCTCGCCACCGGCAGAAAGGAGTATTGCCCTAAATTCCGCAGCAGGGAGATTTCTCCCGCACTAAGGGTCAGGTGCTTGCCGCAGCCGCCGCAACCGCAATTGCCGCAGGTGTTGTTACAAGAGTTGCAATTCTCCATATTATACGCCGATCAGTTCGTATTCCCGGGAGCCGACGCCCAGTTTTTCTGCCATTTCCACGGTGTGGATGCCGTGGCGGCTTTCCATACGCTCAATCAGATCACTCTTGCCGGGGTCGTTGGAACTGTAAACCAGATCCACACAGGCTTGGTCAATGGCCACCGGGTCCAGACTCACCAAAATACCCACATCGTTCATACAGGGCAGGTGAGCGCCTGCGCCGAAGCAGTCACAGTCGATACTCAGGTTTTTCATCACATTGATAAAGGCCATATTGCCCTTGAAATACTTCACCACAGAGGAAGCGGCATCGGCCATTGCCTCTAAGAAGTGATCCTGCTCTCTGTCCCAGAATTTGTCCGGGTCGCCTGCGCCGTGGATATAAGCCTTGCCGTAGGAAGAGGCAAAACCGATGGACAGTTGCTTCAGGGCGCCGCCAAAGCCGCCGGCAGGGTGGCCCTTAAAGTGGGAGAGGATCAGGGCGGAATCGTAATTGGCAATATCCTTGCCCACAAAATTCTTTTTGATCATATGGCCATCGGGAATGTCCAGCACCAGGTCAGGGCCGGCAGCGTCCAGCAGATCCACCGGGTACATATCGCTCCAACCGTGCTTTTTCAGCAGGGCCTTGTGGCGCTCGGTGGTGTTTCTTGCGCCCTCATAGGCGGTGTTGCATTCCACGATCGTACCGCCCACAAAATCTACCACCGGCTTCCAGAATTCCGGCCGCAGGAAATTGGGGTTACCCTCTTCACCGGAGTGGACTTTGATAGCAATATTGCCGGGTAGGTCCTTTTCCAGCAGTTTATACATCTTCAAAACGGCCTCGGGGGTCAAATCTTTGCAAAAATACACTTTGGATTTCATTTTCTTGTCCTCCTTGGGTTTTTCTTTTATTGTACTGCATAAATATTTTCTTGTAAACAGAAATTTCGATGGACATATCTTCAGGCTGTCCATTAGAGTAAAAAAACGGAGGGATTATTATGGATAATAAACAATTCAAGAAACGACTGCTTTGCTGGGCGATTCCCTTGGCGGTAGGGGGATTGGCGGCTCTTTTGTCCGGGAGAATGATGGGTTTTTACCGCCAGATCAATCAGCCGCCCCTGTCCCCGCCGGGGTGGGTGTTTCCCATTGTGTGGACAGTACTGTACATAATGATGGGCGAGGCGTCCTATCGGGTGCTGACTTCCGGGGCAGAGCCACAGACCATTAAAAAGGCGCTGACGGCTTACGGCGTGCAACTGTTTTTCAATTTCCTGTGGCCGCTGTTCTTCTTCGGCGGGCAGATGTACCTGACCGCATTTATCATCCTGATTTTGCTGTGGGTGGCCATCGTAATCACTATGCGGCGGTTTTCTCTCATTGACGAAACCGCGGGAGATCTGATCATTCCCTACGTTTTGTGGGTAACTTTTGCGGGATATTTGAATTTCGGGGTGTTTTTACTGAATTAAATTGGAGAAACCACTTGTAAAATCTTCCTTTTTGGCGTATACTCTTTATATTATACCATTATAAAGAGGGAATGATTATGGAACTGATTTCTGTTCGCGAACTGTTCAAGAACATAGACGCCTACGCCGGCAAGACCGTAACGCTGGGCGGTTGGGTGCGTAACCGTCGGCCTTCCAAGCAGTTTGGCTTTATTATGCTGAACGACGGTACCTATTTTACCCCCGTTCAGGTAGTTTATAACGACACCATCTCCAATTTCCAGGAGATTTCTAAAATCAATATCGGCGCAGCCCTGATCATCAAGGGCACTGTGGTGCTGACCCCCGATAGTAAGCAGCCTTTCGAAATTCAGGCAGAAGAAGTGACTGTGGAAGGCCCTTCCACCGGTGATTACCCCTTGCAGCCCAAGCGCCACTCTATGGAGTTTTTGCGGACCATCACCCATCTGCGTCCCCGGACCAACACCTTCCAGGCTGTGTTCCGCGTTCGCTCCCTGGCGGCGATGGCCATTCACCAGTTCTTCCAGAACCGGGACTTTATCTATGTGCATACCCCGCTGATCACCGGCTCCGACTGTGAGGGTGCTGGCGAAATGTTCCAGGTTACCACCTTGGATTTGAACAATGTACCCAAGACCGAGGACGGCAAGGTGGATTTCTCTCAGGACTTCTACGGCAAGCCCACCAACCTGACCGTGTCCGGCCAGTTAAACGGCGAGACCTTTGCCATGGCGTTCAAGAACATCTACACCTTCGGTCCT
>JAZSRS010000011.1:0-20066 GCA_045538595.1 Faecousia sp.
TTCCACAGGAAGTCAGCGGTGGACAGGCCGTTCATCACGCCGGGAATGCCCTGGGGGGTGAGTGCGTAGGAGAACAGGCTGCTGCCGGGAGAATGTTCACCATGTTCCTCCACGAACTTGGGTGCAAAACCGGATTCCAAAGCAATCTGATCTACCAGTTCCTTATCGTAGAAGGGGATACCCAGTGCTTCAGCGACCTTGTGACCGATGGTGCGCCCGCCGCTACCAAATTCCCGACTGATGGTAATGATCTTCTTTTCCATAGTGTACCCTCCTTGAATCCTTTTCTTTTATTATACTTGCCGTAAGAAAAATTGTCAATCATACCATTTTTACATAAAAAAGAGGGCATACCCTTCGGTATGCCCTCAATTCGTAAGATTACTTAATTTTTACACCACAGATCAAACCGCCTCGGGTACCCACTACCAGTGTGTTTTCATACACAGCAGGGGAGGCCTCAATGTTGGATTTCAGGGAGATCGTGGAAAGAGTCTTACCGTTACTGTCCAGCATCATCATTTGCCCCATAGAATCGCCTACCATAATATAGGCCTTTCCGGCCTCGTCATAAACTGCCACAGGAGAACTCCAGGTGTAGTAGTCCATAGACTTTTCCCAAACCTTCTCACCGGTCTCGGTATCGAAGGCCACCAGTTTGCCGCTCCATTCGTTGGGCAGACGGGCGATAGAATAGATGATCAGACCTTCCAATTCTGTGCCAGGCTTGCCCAGCAAGGGAGTGGATTGTACGCCGCCGGAGACACCGCTAACGGTGTAGCAGTCAAATTTGGATTCCCAAACGATCTCGCCGGTCTTGGCATCCAGTTTGTAGATACAGATGTAGCCCTTGCCGCCCTCTGCAGTCCAGTGGAGGGAAGGTGCGGTGTAGATATAGCCGCCGTCAAGTCCGTTCCATTCAAAGACAGGAGTGGAGTTGGAGTCATCCCGGGTGTCCTGCGCCCATACAAGGCCCATGGTATCCAAATCGATGCAGAAGAACATACCGCCGTTTTCGGAGATATACAGATACCGGTCTACGATCACTGCGCTGGGCTCATAACCGATCCAATAGGTATTTCCGTTGGAACGGCTGGTACCGTAACGGGTCTTTACCACTTCTTCCGGGTCAATGGACAGTGTACCGGCTGCCTTGTCGTAATTGGTATTCAGTTTAATGGTGTAGAGAATACCACTCTCGCCGGGCCAGATCAGGGTGTCTGTCTCCTTGTCCACCAAGGGGGAGGAGTCAAATGCCGCCCAACTCCGCTGGCAGAAGGCATCGCTGCCGCTGCGTTCATAGAGAATAGAACCGTCGATCAGGCTGACGATATACATTCTGGGCACTTTGCTGCCAATGTAGTCGCCAGAGCCTACATACATAATGGGATAGCCTCTGGGGTCCAAAGAGCCTGCGCCCTTAAAGTTCATACCTACATAAATGGGATCCCGGGTGTAAGAACCGTCGTCTAGATCGTAGAAATAGATGTTGCCGTCCAATGTGGCGTAAATGACTTCCACCAGACCGTCCTTATCCTTCTTGGACTGGTACATATTCATAATGGCCTTGGTCTCTGCATCCCACTCAACGATCAAGGGCTGGCCGGTCCAGCCGCTTCCGGGCCAACCGTTCAGGGAGCCAATATTCTGCGTCCACTTCATTTCCAGCGCCTGTTCTGTCACGGAAGCCGTGCCGTAAGTGGCGCTGTTGCGGAAATTGTTGCCTCGGAAGGTGGCGATGCCGGGCAGGGCAAAGTATTCTTCCGGCTTTCCGAAGGAGATGGGATTCTTCTGTTGATAGTTATTAACAATGGCGCCACCGGAAATGACTTCCCAGCGAATGCCCCAGTTTTTCGGGTTGGTGGAGTCTACATATTCCGGGGTAAATGTGGGTTCGGGAATGGGTTCGGTGGTCTCAGGAGGATTAGTAGTTTCGTTTCCTCCTACGGTGTTGTCCGTGTTTTCACCGGTGGTTTCCTGATTGCTGGGATTGGTTTGCTCTGCGCCGTCCATAGCATCTTTCATAGAACGGAAGCGTACCATGCAGACAACTGTGCAGATTAGTACCACCACTGCGGTCACGGCCATCAAACGCAGGATCGTTCTTTGGGTCTTGCGTAAAGCCCGGTTGGTTTTCACGCGGGCAGAGGCAATGGTGAATACAATGCAGCCAATCACCAAAACTGCCAAAATAGCAAACAGCAGAATCAGCGCAGACTTCATTTGGGTGTATTGTTGCATCAGCGCAGAATTCGCTGCCAAAACAGATATCAACATCGAATTGACCTCCTATGAGTGTGCAAATTTAGTATATTATACCACCATATTTCCTTTGGTGCAAGGGGAATGCCCAGTTTCTGACAAAATATATTGCCATTGAAAAAACAGCGCAAATGTGGTATCATTTACCTATCAAACATCAGGAGAACACTATGGAAAATATCATTGCATCATTAGCGCTGGAATTAAAGCAAAAAACGGAATATGTCCGGAATGTGGTTGCCTTGCTGGACGAGGGGAATACCATTCCTTTTATTGCCCGGTACCGGAAAGAAATGCACGGCAGTATGGACGATACCACCTTGCGTAATCTGGAAACACGGCTGCAGTATCTGCGGAATTTGCAGGAACGGAAGGAAGAGGTCGTCAAGTCCATTGCTGCGCAGGAGAAATTGACCCCCGAACTGGAAGAATCCATTCGTGCCGCCAAGACTTTAGCCGAGGTGGAAGACCTGTACCGCCCCTATAAGCAGAAACGCCGTACCCGGGCTACCGTTGCAAAGGAAAAGGGGTTAGAACCTTTGGCACTGGCCATCTTTGCCCAAAATGGGGAAGATCCCGTTGCGCTGGCTCAGGATTATATCGACCCGGAGAAGGGCGTGGAGACATTGGAAGAGGCTTTGCAGGGCGCATCGGATATTATTGCGGAGATCATCTCCGACGATGCGGATATTCGCAAGGCCCTACGCCTGAAAATGGAGCGTTTTGCCAATGTGACCGTGCAGGCCACCGACCCGGAAACCGATAGCGTTTACAGACTGTATTACAATTTCTCTGCCCAGGCATCCCGGCTGCAAAATCACCAGATTTTGGCCATCAACCGGGGCGAGCGGGAAGGATTCTTGAGGGTCTCTGCCTGTTTGCCCGGCGTGGAGGGCCAGGCGCTGGTGTGCCGTATGGTGCTGAAACCCACTATGCAGGTGTCTGCCTTTGTAAAAGCGGCAGCGGAAGATGCCTTTGACAGACTAATCGCCCCCAGTATTGAACGGGAACTGCGCAATACCCTGACAGACCGGGCTGCCGAATCGGCAATTGCCAACTTTGCGTTGAACCTGAAGCCGTTGTTAATGCAACCTCCTGTTAAGGGATTTGTTACTATGGGCTTAGACCCCGGATATAAAAACGGTTGTAAGGTTGCCGTGGTGGATGCGACCGGCCGTGTCTTAGATACTACAGTGGTGTATCCCACCTTCTCCCAGCGGAAAAAAGAGGAAGCCATCGACCAACTCTCCGCTATGGCTCGGAAACACGGTGTCAAGCATATTGCGATCGGCAACGGCACGGCGTCCCGGGAGACCGAGGCTATGACCGTTGAAATGCTGAAGAAACTGCCGGGCGTCAGTTATATGATCGTCAATGAAGCCGGCGCGTCTGTGTATTCCGCTTCCAAACTGGCAGCAGAGGAATTCCCGGACTTTGATGTTAATTTGCGTTCCGCAGTGTCTATCGCGAGACGGCTGCAGGACCCGCTGGCAGAATTGGTAAAGATCGATCCCAAGGCCATCGGCGTGGGGCAGTACCAGCACGATTGCCCTCAGAAACAGTTAGATCAAGCCCTGTGTGGTGTGGTGGAAGACTGTGTCAATGCGGTGGGTGTAGACCTGAATACCGCCTCAGTTAGTTTGCTCCAGCAGGTATCCGGCCTGAATGGTACTACCGCCAAGAATGTGGTGGCCTACCGGGAGGAAAACGGCGCATTTACTTCTAGAAACCAACTAAAGAAAGTTCCTAAATTAGGCCCTAAGGCCTACCAGCAGTGCGCAGGCTTCCTGCGTGTTCCGGAAAGCAAGGAAATCCTGGACAACACCGGTGTCCACCCGGAGGCTTACAGCGCGGCAGAGACCCTGCTGAGCCTTTGTGGCTATACCAAAACCGATGTGGCAAAGGGCAACATTGCAGAACTACGCAGCCGCTTAGAATCCATCGGCATTTCGGAAGCAGCAGAGCGCTGTGGCGTAGGCGTACCCACATTGGAAGATGTGGCCAAGGAACTGCAGAAACCCGGTCGCGATCCCCGTGATGACCTGCCTGCACCCATTCTCCGCACCGATGTGCTGGAAATGAAGGATCTGAAACCGGGTATGGTACTCTCCGGTACTGTCCGGAATGTGATCGACTTCGGCGTGTTTGTGGATATCGGTGTCCATCAGGACGGCTTGGTGCATATTTCTCAGGTCTGTAACCGGAAGATCCGCCATCCGTCGGAGATCGTCAAGGTAGGCGATGTGGTGAAGGTTGCAGTTTTGGAAGTGGATCAGGATCGGAAACGCATCGGCCTCACTATGAAAAATATCCCCAAAGAGGCATAATAAGAAGCCTGTTACCTTAAATTGGTAACAGGCTATTTTATAAGAAAAACCGCAGCCTATTGACAAATTTCAAAAAGTGTTTATACTTATATACAGACAAGTAAACATACCGTTGAAACCTTTGGATATGCTTTGCAGAACCGAAGGCGGAGGACTCTCTGGAGAACACATTCAATTGTGTGCCGAAGGTGCAAGGCAAAAGCCGAATCTCTCAGGCAAACGGACGGAGATACTGTAAGTCATTGCATTATGATTTTTCTTTGCAGGTGGTCTTCCGGGACACCTGTTTTTTGTTTTTAGTTTTTAGAAAGAGGTAAATACTATGTTATCAAAGGTTCTTGACTCCATTGGCTTCGTATCCCAGTATGACGAAGAAGTTGCCCGTATGATGGCGGACGAAATGTCCCGTCAACAGGACGGCTTGGAACTCATTGCATCGGAGAATTTTGCTTCACCGGCCGTTATTGCAGCAATGGGTTCTGTACTGACCAATAAATATGCAGAAGGTCTGCCTGGCAAGCGGTATTACGGCGGTTGCCAGTGCGTGGACGAACTGGAGGACCTTTGTATTCAGAGAGCCAAGGATCTGTTTGGCGCTGAATTTGCCAATGTGCAGCCCCACTCCGGCGCACAGGCCAATATGGCGGTGGAAGTTGCGCTACTGAATCCGGGAGATACCCTGCTGGGTATGAGTCTTGCCAACGGCGGCCATTTGACCCACGGTTGTCCCGCCAATCTTTCCGGCAAGTATTACAATGCGGTCGCCTATGATGTAAATCCCGAAACCAACCTGATTGACTACGATCAAATTCGAGATCTGGCCAAGAAACACCAGCCCAAATTGGTGATTGCAGGCGCATCTGCTTACCCCAGAGCCATTGATTTTAAGACATTCGCGGATATTGCCCATGAAGTTGGTGCGATCCTGATGGTGGATATGGCGCATATTGCCGGCTTGGTAGCCGGTGGCGCCCACCAGAGTCCTGTTCCTTATGCGGATATTGTTACCACGACTACCCATAAGACCCTCCGCGGTCCCCGTGGTGGTCTGATTTTGGCCAAGGAAGAGTTTGCCAAGAAACTGAATTCTGCCGTGTTCCCCGGTACTCAGGGCGGCCCTCTGGAGCATATCATCGCCGCAAAGGCCATCTGCTTCAAGGAGGCTATGTCTCCTGCGTTCAAGACCTACGCCGCCAACATCGTCTCCAATGCTAAGGTGATGGCAAATGCCTTGTTGAAGGAAGGCTTCGATTTAGTTACCGGCGGTACAGATAATCACTTGATGCTGGCTGATCTTCGTCCTATGCACATCACCGGCATTGAAATGCAGACCCGCTGTGATGCTAACCACATCACTTTGAACAAGAACGCTATCCCCAATGATCCGGAAAAGCCCACCATCACCAGCGGTGTCCGTATCGGTACGGCTGCCGTAACCACCCGTGGCTTGGGCGCAGAGGAGATGGAGCGGATTGCTCACTGTATCGCACTGACCGCCCGTGATTTCGAAGGTACTGCCAAGGAAGTTCGGGATACGGTTGCAGATATCTGCGAAAAGTTCCCTATGTACAAGTAAACATCGAACAGTTACCCCCCGGTGCATCAGCACCGGGGGGTTGTGCAGTAATACATTGATCAGGTGTGATTAGCAAACCTTGTTACCGGTGCCGATCCATCTGCCTTTCTGCTTGGCCTTTTCGTCATCTTCCAGCAGTTGTTCGTGGTTTTCGATGACCTTCCGGAAGCCGGCGGCATATCTCTCGATCCATTCCCTATCGAAGTGGATGAACCAAGGAATGGAGAAGCACTCTGTATCAACGGACTTCTGCAAGGAAGGATCTTCGTCGGTCTTGGTTACGGCATACTCAGTGAAGAACTTGTGGGTGTGCAGGCATTCGTTGCCGCCAGGGCCACACTGACCGTCGTTCTCGGCTCTGACGGCCTCGCAGAAACGGTTTACAGACAGACCGTGGAGTTCTTCGGCTATGTACAGACCGTGGGGGCAGTACCAACCGGCCATGTTAGAGCCGGTGCTTTCGTCAACACGGATAGGACGGATGCCGGGCAGACCTTCCAACAGATCCCAGAAATAGTTCATAGCGCGGCGAATCTCAGCGCATCTCTCGTCGTAGTACTTCAGTTGTACTCTTGCCAAAGCGGTGCAGAGTTGATTTGCGCGGCCCTTCACAGCGCCCATGGTGATGTAGTAGTAGGGCTTCAGTTCGTCGCAAACCTCGATATGCTTTGCGTCGAAACGCTCATGGTGGCCGTAAGCCAAAGCGCGTTCATAGTACTTTCTCTCGTTGGTGATGAACATACCCAGTTCTCCGGCGGCAAAGGACTTCTGGCTCATCATGGACATAGCGGCCACATCGCCGAAAGTGCCCAACTTCTTGCCCTTGTATAGACCCCCTTGTGCATGGGAAACGTCTTCAATTACCAGCAGGTTATGCTTCTTAGCAATTTCCATAATGGGATCCATATCGCAGGGATATGCAACATAGTGGACGACCATGATCGCCTTGGTCTTGGGTGTAATGCAACGCTCAATGTCAGCGGGATCCATACTCAGGTTGTTGTCAATGTTACAGAATACGGTCTTCACACCGAAGGTGTTGGCAGGCGCAGCGCTGGCCCAGTAGGTTTTGGTGGTGCAGATCATCTCGTCGCCTTCCTTAAGACCCAGAGCGAACATAGCGGCAGCCAGGGACATAGTGCCGTTGCAGTATGCAATGGCGTAGTTAACACCCTGCCATGCAGCGAACTCTGCAGCAAACTTTTCACTTATGTCAACGCCGGAGTAGCGGTTGTTGCGGATAACATCCAGAGCGGCTTCTTCATCTTCTTTGCCGATAATGGGCCAACGGAACAACTCAGCGGGGGCTTTTTCGACGACAGGAGTGCCACCCAACAGTGCTAATGTTTCCATATCTAATACCTCTTTTTTTACAGTTTCAGCAGTTTGATTGCGTTTTCTCGAACGATTTTTTTGTAATTCTCCAGGGATATCTTGCCGGTTTCCACCATCTCATCCAAAAAGGCGTCAAACTCATAAGCGTGCTGGCTTACGTTGTCGCAGATATCACAGCCGTAAAGGATTCGGTCGGAGAATTCTTCCACAAATTTTGCAGTGTACTCCGGGTCCCGCATAAAGGCGTTCCGGCCGCTGTTGGCGGAAATATCGCAGTACAGATTGGGGCATTTGCGCATCAGTTGTTCCACACGACCGGGTGTAACCTTGCCCTTGGGGGGCATACCGTGGTCTTCACCGGAGGTGTCGCTGATCTCATACCAGAAGACTTGGGAATGGCCTAAAATCTTCAGATTCGGATACTTCTTCAGGATCTTTTCCAGACGGGGCAGACCCCAATCGTCGATAATGCCGTAATCTCCGCCCACAGAATGGCTCATGTGGATGGTAACCGGCATATCCATTTTCGCACAGCAAGCAAATACATTTTCCACCATGGGATCATCCACGTACATATTGGGGGAAAATTCACCTACACCCAGACAACCTAGGGATTTGTAGTGCTTTATCAGGTAAGTGTGGTCAGTGTCAGGCAGATTGTAAACACTTCTGGGATCAATATTGCAGAACCACAGGAAGCGATCCGGGTAATTGTCTACAATGTACTTGCAACTTTCGTTGGAAATAAGCATAGTTTGCGCATCCGGGGAAACGGTGGGCAACAAAACGCCTTTTTCGATATTCAACTTGTCGTACATTGCAATCAGTTCTTCGTGAGAAACGATCCGCTCTTGATTATCCTTGTGCTTCGGTACGTATTGGGGAAATAGAGTGGCGTGTGCGTGAATGTCGATTTTCTTAATATTATCCATAATACTGATTCCCTTTCGTGATAAAAGTAACGGATTATGATAAAAATGCAATAATTTGCTTAATTTTGCCAACAGCGTCTAAGAATGCGATTTCCTGAGTTTCGTATTTGTAGGGATTTTCAAAAGTGCGTCCCACCAAAGCATTCAAACCGTCAAAGGTTTGCAGATGGGGCTCCAGAGTTACCAGCACATCCTTGCCGTTTTCGTTAAGATGCCGATGCAGAATGGCGGGAATCTCACCTTTGCCCAGTCCGGGAGGTACTACTGCGCCTTCGTAAAGGGCATCCTTAATGTGGAAATAACTGATGTAGTCCTTCAACAGTTCGTATGCATCAGGGTAGGGAGCAAAACCGCCTAAAACGAAGTTGCCCATATCAAATACGCATTTCAGTTCACCGCCAAAGGTCTGCAGCAGATCCAAACACTGAGCAGGGGATTCCCCGTAGATCTCAGCCTCGTTTTCGTGGCAGAGGGTAACACCTTGCGCCTTTGCTGCGTCCAATAAAGCCCCCAGTCGTTCAATAACTTCGTTGCGGCACTCATCCCGTGTCTTGCCCTCAGGAAGATAGAAACTGAACATGCGCACCCGGCTGGTTTCCAAAATATTTGCGTTTTCAAATACTCGTTTGGCCACCTCCATATGGGCGTGGAAATCATCTGCCAAATTGATCTTTCCCAAGGGAGAACCAATGGCAGAAACACGGATTCCGTCCAATTTGGCTTTTAGTTCTTTTGCTTCACAAGCAGATAGGTCTGCAATGTTTTTGCTGCCGATGAAACGGGGCTCAATATAACCGATGCCATTTTTTCGGAGCATTTGCAGTTGTGTATCAATATCTTTGCTGTACTCGTCAGCAAAAGCAGAGAGAATAATGGATGCCATATATGTATCTCCTTAACCCTGGTATCTGTGAACGACTTCTTCCTTGCCACTATCTAAAGAGCGCTGCATTGCGTTAATGACATATACAGGAGCAAAGAAATCCTCATAACGCTTGGTTTGGGATTTGCCTAAAAGCAGATCGTGGAACTGCATAAATTCCTTTTCGAACAGACCGTCGTATCCATATTCCTTACCCACCACGGCCAGATCGAAGTTGACACTGGCGTAGTTCAGGTCGTTTACTAGCGAGTAATCGCTGTTGAAATTCAGGAATACGTCGAACTTGTCGTATCTGACAACGCAGTTGTAATTGGGATCGCAGGGGTACATCATAACACTCTTGGGATAGTATCCGAAAATCTCCAGAACAACTTCAGCCAAGTGTTGCGCGTAGAAGAAAAATCCACCGTAGGGACTGTTGATATCAAGGGGGGAGCGGAGAAAGCCGCCGCAGACCTTGCCGTGGGTACCGTCTGCAACCAACTTCCTCAGTTTTTCAACAATGTCAGCCTTGGCGCAACTGCTGCCGCCGGAAACCCGAATATTCTTGGCTTTTAGCGCTTCTATAAACTCCTTGGCATCTTCTTCAGAACAGGTGATGGGTTTGTCAATGAACATAGGAATACCGCAATCCAGATAGGGTTTGGCATACTTATAGTGATTGTCACCGTGACGGGCAGTAATGATCAAACCGTCGATCTTGCCAACAAATTCGTCGTAATTCTTTGCAACATGAATGCCAAATTCTTTGGCGTACTTTTCAGTTGCAGCAGGCTCATCGCTGTAAACACCAACGAATTCCACATCATCCACCAGTTTGTCCACAACGACAGCATGAATAAAAGCATATGCGTGGGAGTTTTCGCAACCCAAAATGGCTACCTTGAACATAATATGATTGCCCTTTCTCTGCGTAAAGCAGTATGGAATGCAAAGTGGATTATCGATTGTTGATACCCCAGATCAGTCGCAGGGTCTCGCGGTTTTCGTTTGCGTCGATCAGCAGTTTGTCTGTGCCGCTGATCGCAGCAATCAGATTTTGTAACTGGATCACATGGCCGGTCACATCAATGTCAGAGGGGTTGGACACATCCTTGGTCTTGGCGTTGGCGTCCTTCTTGTAGGTGTAATCCTGCAAGTTCAGTTGCTCGATGGTATCTTCCGTGATGATCACAGAGCCCAGTGTGCCGCAAATGGTCAGTCTCCGTTCATAACCGGGGAAAGCGGCCACAGTGGAGTTGATGGTGCCCAGCGCGCCGTTTTCAAATTCCAGTACGGCAGCGGCGGTATCCTCAGCCTCAATGTTGTGATGCAATGTCTTGGACAGGCCGTACACTTTCTTCACAGAGCCAACCAAGTAACGCATAATGTCAATGCCGTGGATGCCCTGATTCATCATCTCACCACCGTCCAACTTCCAGGTACCTTTCCAGGCGCTGCCGCTGTAGTATTCAGGTGTACGGCAGTACATCATGCTCAGGTTAACCTGTACGATCTTGCCGAAAGCGTTTTCTTCCATGAGTCTCTTAACTTTTTGAATATCGGGAGCAAACCGGATCTGAGAAATAACTGTCAGCAGTCTGTCGCTGACCTTGCAAAGTTCCACCAGTTCGTCCGCATCTTCAGGCAGCAGAGCCATAGGTTTTTCTACCACAACATGCTTGTTGTGCTTCAGGGCCAACTTTGCATTATTTGCGTGGAAACCGCTGGGGGTGCAAATACACACCACATCCAGGTTGGGATCGTCCAATAATGCCTGATAGTTTGCATATGCCCGGGTGTTGTGCTTTTCAGCAAAGGAATTGGCAAAGTCCAGATTCACATCTGCAACGCCCAACAATTCAGCGCCTTCGATCTGCCGAATGGCATTCACATGGAAGGCGGCAATCATTCCACAACCAACGATACCAAATTTCATAGTAATCCATCCCTGTTGTTTATTTTAGTTTTACCGCAATACGATACTGCTGTGGTGTAACACCATAGTGTTTTTTGAACCACTTATAGAAGTAAGAGTCGTTGGAGAAGCCCAAAGCGGCGGACACCTGTGAAATGTTGGTTTTTTTGTCCATCAGCATGGCTTCGGCCGTGTACTTCCTTTGCTTATCTATGTAAGACTTGACACTTATGCCCATTGTTTCCTTAAACAGTTTACTGAAATAACCCTCAACAAATCCGCATTTTTCCGCAAGTAGTTCCACGGAACACTGGCGAGTAAAGTTCAGGTCGATGTATTCCAAAGCCGGACGGATCTTTTCTCTGCGGCTGATCATATCCCTGAAGGGGATATGGGTATCTTCCTGCATTTCTTCTTCCAGCAATACATGCAGTATAAACAGTACCAGATGGATCAGTTCTGGCTGGGTGTTTGAATGCATTTGGCTGGCCTGAGAGAACATAAATGCAATGATCTGCTTGATGCGGTTGTTTTGCCGAATCAGATTCGGCAGTTTGCCTGCACCGTTAATGTACCGAAACAGAAGCGCATCCCGTTGGGGGCGGGAAATCTGCTCGGCCAAAAACAGAATATTGACATTCATCAGATCGTACTGAAAATCCCGGCTGCAATATAAATTTGCGTGGCTTTCCAGCGGATTGATCAGCACAACATCACCGGCCTGGACCTGGATACAATCCTCTCCAATCTGCAAGATGCCATTGCCACCGGTAATATACTTGATCTCGAATTCCTCATGCCACCTCAGATTTGGGCTGATAAGATCACCAACGCTTTGCTGATTTTTCTGCAGTTGCCAGGTGATCTGAAAATCTTCCTTTTGAAACGCTATGGATTCTTTTTCTGTATAGTTTTTCATAGTACGATTCCTCACGGGATAATTTTAACACCACATCATATAGAATGTAATACACTTATCTGTGTTTGTTATATACTTTTCTGTCTTTTTTGTAAAGGATTTTTTGAATTTGTTGTAATTTTATTATAGTACGATTTCTAAGGGTTTTCAATAACGACGCAGCCGTAAAAAGGGAGGAATATTGCACAGATTTCGCCTCGTTTTTATAAAAAACCCCGGAAACCAAAGCCAAAGCGGTTTCCGGGGTTTGTAATTGTGAGAAGGGGAATCCTCCATAATTGCCATTTACTCCTGATTTGTCAACTCACTGAAATCCGATCAGTTTGTTTCCTTTGTATGTTAGCATTCCTGTCTCGTTGACCCTATATCCACCGTACGAAAATTGAGAAACATAGAAGGATTTTTTCTTCCCGTCAACCGAAAAGACAACCACATATTTCTCGTGCTTTCCGTTTCCGGAGTATTTGTCAAATGTTTGATTTTTTTGTTTATTGCTGACTGTTGCTTTTACCGTTTTGACAGGCGCAAATCGGTTTTGGATCTGTTTTATAATTATTCGTATGAGTGCCAACGCCCCAATGCCACCGAATAGAATAAAGAGAATAATATTGGTAAAGTTCTCCGGCATACAAAACCCTCCTCTGTCAAATTCAAGTTGAGTGACAATTCAATTTTAGCAGACTCATATATTAATTTCAAGGTCTCAAAATGCTATATTCAAATCGGCTATGCCTAAATAGAAAGAAAACCCCGAAAACCGTGATGGTTTCGGGGTTTTTGAATACTCTGTAAGATAACAAATTATGTTTAAGACAAAGACTCATAATGCTTATATAATCATGATGATTAATAAAGAGTCTTATATAAAGAGAAAGAGTCATAATGATTCTATTAAGAATCGTTATGACTCAAGAAGATTGCTGAAATATTGAAATTGTAAATGATTTGTGGTATAATTTTATAAAATCAAACTACTGCAAGGTGGTGTTGTAATGAGTTATATAATTCGCGGATTAACATTTTTACTGATGCCGATTATTGTAAGCGGCGTTCTTGGATTTTTAAGGCAACCTAAACAAGCAGAGGATGGCAAGGTTTATTTGCCTAAATTTTTAGCGATATTAGGAGCTATTGCTTCTGCTATTTTCCTAATCCCTGCCATTATTACTGCTTTTTCAGACGAGCCATTGTGGGTACCTATTCTCTTTCTCTTGTTATCATCGCTCGGTGCAACCTTAATTATTGCTTTTGTGAATTGCAGAATTACTTACGACCAAGACGGCTTTATTCACAAGAGTTTTTTCGGCATAAAAAGAAGATTCACTTATGAGCAAGTCACTGCAATCAAAGAAAATATGCATGAGAAATTTCTTTATGTAGGCAAGAGAAGACTAATGGTTGACGAATTCTCAATAGGTGGAGATGACTTCATTAAACTTGTTAAGAAAAAATATCGGACCATGCACGACGGGAAAAGCCTTCCTAAAATATATAAAACAAAGCACGACATATTTAACGGGAATGTTCAGGATGCAGGCGGCTTTTTATTTGCTTATATTTTAGTAGGTGTTATTGCTGTCGGTTTTTTAATCTTTGCGGTTTATTCCACTTATGCACCAAGCACACCGAATAACACAATAGAACAAACAATCAGTTTTGTATCCTGTGAGAAAAGCGAAGAAGAAATTATCCTAACTTCTTCAAATAATCAAATATTTAAAATTCGTTTTATTGACGAACAGTTTAAAGCAAAGGATATACAGACTCTTTGCGACGGCAAAACAGTTGTAACCACATATTCTACCGAGGTTACTCCGAAATATGAAGAAAGTTATTATTCATTAAAAGCAGTTAAATACAATGATAATTACTTTTTAAGCTTTGATGAAACAAATAGGTTACATAGACAAGAATATACATTGCTTGTTATTATTGCAGCGGTTATGTGTCTTGCTTGGGGTGCACTTGTTGCTTTTTCTATCATAATTGGTAGAAATCCCAAAAGATTTAGCAAGCGAGTTATACGACTGTTTTTTAAAGATGGATATGTAAAATATTAATTTGCACCAAGTTTGCACCAGGATAGATTTTAAGGCAAAAAGAAAACCCCGAAAACCGTGATGGTTTCGGGGTTTTTGAATACTCTTTGAAATAACAGATTATCTCTTGGAGAACTGAGGAGCACGACGAGCGCCCTTCAGACCGTACTTCTTTCTTTCCTTCATTCTGGGGTCGCGGGTCATGAAACCGGCAGCCTTCAGAGTGGGACGGAATTCGGCATTCATAGCCACCAGAGCGCGGGACAGACCGTGGCGGATAGCGCCAGCCTGACCGGAAACGCCGCCGCCGGCGACGGTAACAACGATGTCAACCTTCTCAGACAGGTTGGTAGCAACCAGGGGCTGACGAACGACCAACTTCAGGGTCTCCAGACCGAAGTAATCGTCGATGTCGCGGCCATTGATGATGATAGAACCGGTGCCGTTCTCGTAAACGCGAACGCGGGCAACGGAAGACTTACGACGGCCGGTGCCGTAACTATATTTCTTCTTGCTTTCGTACATAATCAGTTACCTCCCATTAGTCCTGAGTCCATGCTTCCGGCTTCTGAGCAGCGTGGTTGTGCTCGGCGCCCTTGCACAGATGCAGACGGCCCATGCAGTTACGGCCCAGAGTGTTCTTGGGCAGCATGCCCTTAACAGCCAGTTCCATAGCGTAGTCAGAACGGTTGTCCATCATCACGCGAGCCTTGGTTTCCTTCAGACCGCCGATCCAGCCGGATACACGGTAGTAGGACTTCTGATCCAGTTTCTTGCCGGTCAGGATAGCCTTGTCAGTGTTGATAATGATAACGTAGTCGCCACAGTCAACATTGGGGGTGAAAGTGGTCTTGTGCTTGCCGCGCAGCAGGTTAGCAGCGATCACAGCGGTACGGCCCAGAGGCTTGTTGGCTGCATCCACAACATACCACTTGCGCTCAACAGTTTCCAGTTTTGCTAAAGTAGTGGACATTATGCGTTCCTCCAATTAGGTAAATTATTTTGACAAAATCATATATAAGCAGTACAATGACTGCAAAACGCTTGATTATTAAACCACAACTAAATGGAATTGTCAACCGATTTTTGAAATATTTTTATGAAACACCATATAAACTATTAAATTCTCCTATAATCTCTTAAATTCTCTTAAATTCTAATATCCTATTTTCAATCTTGGAGGAAGAAATATGCAGAAACTGGTAGGTCTGGTGCGCCGATGCGTGGAAGACTACAATATGATAGAATCCGGCGACAGGATTGGCGTGGGCGTGTCCGGCGGCAAGGATTCTGTGGCGCTGCTGGTCTTGCTTGCCGAACTGCGGAAATACAATCACAAACCCTTTACCGTTGAAGCGATTACAATAGATATGGGACTGGGTATGGATTTTTCCGCCATTGAAAAACTGTGCGCCGACTTGGAAGTTCCGTTCCACCTGATCAAAACCGAGATCGGCCCTATCATCTTTGACCACCGCAAAGAGAAAAACCCCTGTTCTATGTGTTCCAAAATGCGCCGGGGCGCACTGAATCAAGCGCTGCTGGATTTGGGGCTGAATAAGTTGGCGCTGGGCCACCATTACGATGATGCGGTGGAGACCTTTGTAATGAGCCTGATCTATGAAGGCCGGATCAGTTGTTTCCAGCCGGTAACGGACTTGGATAGAACGGGTATCATTCAGATTCGGCCTATGCTTTATATCCACGAGCGCACGGTGGACGGCTTTGTTACCCGCAACGGCTATCCTGTTCTAACAAACCGCTGCCCGGTGGATAAGAATACCAAGCGGGAGGAAATCAAACAACTGGTCTATGACCTAAGCGCTACCTATCCCGATTTGAAGGAACGGATCTTCGGCGCAATGCAGCGCCTGCCCCTGCCCGAATGGGAACCCAAAGGCCGCTATAAAAGACCGAAAGAACAGGAATGAAAAATTTACCAACAGGACATAATGCCATTATAAGGAGGTAATGTCCTATGGTAAAAGGAATTTCCCGTCAGGTGATCGTGGTACGGCCGCCGGATCAGAAACTGTTTGAGCAGGCTATATTTATATTGAATGATGCAGCGATAGGTGAGGGGATCACCGATGAAATGCTGCTGAAATCCGCAAAGAAATTGCTCCGCAATTCTAAAACAGGAAAAAAGCCGTCCTATGCCCTGTATGCCTTTGTGTGGGCAGCAGCAGGCGCATTGCTTACCGGACTTGTTTGGTTTCTGACTACCCGCATATAACTTGCAAATATTGCGCCGATGTGCTATAATCTCCCGGTACTCGGGAGGTGAGTCAATATGCACATCGGCGCTTTACAAGTTAATACCCCTATTGCCCTCGGCCCAATGGCCGGTGTAACCGATTGGGCGTTCCGGACTGTTTGCGCGGAACTGGGCGCCAATATCACCGTTACGGAAATGGTATCCTCCCGGGCGTTGGTCTATAAAGATAAGAAAAGCGCAGCGCTGCTCCGAAAAAACGAAGGCAGCCTTTGCGGCGCGCAGATTTTTGGCAACGACCCGGAAATTATGGCCGAGGGCGCAAGACTTGCTTTGGAAATTTCCGGCTGCGATTTCTTGGATATTAATATGGGCTGTCCTATGCCCAAAGTTGCCAATAACGGAGACGGCTGCGGCCTGATGCGTACCCCGGAACTGGCAGAGCAAATAGTGAAATCGGTGGTAAAAGCAGTGGATGTTCCGGTTACGGTAAAATGTCGCCTTGGTTGGGATAAAGGCAGTATCAATGTGCTGGATTTCTCCAAACGAATGGAAGATAACGGCGCTGCAATGCTCACCGTCCACGGACGGACTCGCAGTATGCTCTACTCCGGCGTGGCGGATTGGGATATGATTGCAAAGGTCAAGCAGCAACTTTCCATCCCGGTGCTGGCCAACGGTGATATCGTGGACGGTGCATCTGCCCAAAGGTGTCTGAAGTGGACTAAGGCCGACGGCATTATGATCGGCAGAGCCACCTTCGGCAATCCTTGGGTATTCGCAGAGGTTGCCGCGACCCTTTCCGGGGAAGAGAATTATACCCGCCCGGTGCTTGCCAAACGGGTAGATGTGGCGGTCCGGCAGTTTGAACTGGCCTATCAGGATAAGGGAGAACACATTGCCTGCTTGGAGGCAAGAAAGCACTTTGCTTGGTATTTGCGGGGCGTGGCTTACGCCAGTTATTATAAAGAGCAAATTTCATCCATTCAAAAGATGGAGGATATTTACCGCATCGCCGAGGGCATCCGCAGAGATTTGCAATAATTGTAAGGAATGATTTATCCATCGTTTCGCAAACTATTCTACGAGGTGGTTTTGTGAAACGATGGATTCTTTTTGTGCTTATATTTTCCCTTATTCCAATAATTCCGGTGCAGGCAGAACCCATCAGGTGGGTAGATTTTGCCGTACCCTATGAATCGCTGCAATACGCCATGCAAGTGGATATTCAAACATCGGAGCAGGAGAAACATATCAGTTGGATCGACATCTTTGCTTTAGCAGGTTGCCGTACCGGTGGCAAGTGCGGTCTTGCGTCGGTGAAAAAAGCAGTCAGCGACCTGAAAGGGAATAAGTCCCCGGAAGAACTGCTGGGAAACTTATATAAATATTACGATTACTACCGAGAGTCTTATCAAGCGGTGCTGGGAGGTCTCTTAGGCAATTACACCGTGGAAATCGACGGACAATGGAAACCGGACTACGGCTTAAAAGCCTTCAGTCCCATTGCCGCCGGATACGGATACAGTCATTGTTCTGATTTTGGCAATAGCCGCAGTTTTGGATTTGCCCGAAAACACCTAGGCAATGACCTGATGGGCGGTTTGGGTACACCCATCGTAGCGGTGGAAGGCGGTGTGGTAGAGGCGATGGGCTGGAATCGCTACGGCGGCTGGCGTGTGGGTATCCGTTCTTTTGACTCGAAACGCTACTATTATTATGCCCACCTGCAAAAGGACAACCCTTTTGCCAAAGATCTGTATGTAGGGAAAATCGTCCAGCCGGGGGATGTGATCGGCTTTATGGGTTGTACCGGCTATTCTGACAAGGAGAATGTAAACAATATTGAAACTGTCCACCTGCATTTCGGAATGCAACTTATCTTTGATGAAAGCCAAAAAGAGTGTAATTCCGAGATATGGATCGATGTTTATAATATTGTCCGATTGCTCAGCCAGCACCGCAGTACGGTGCAGAAGACAGACGGCGTATGGCAGAGAAAATATCCCTTCGTTGATTTAGACACTAGAAGTCTGTTTGAATGAGAATAATTTGTGTAATTTTATGACGAACTTAATTTGACAAATCCGGTGTCCCTGTGTTATACTTTTGTGGATAAAAGTTGCATAGGAGGAGTTCCAAATGATGGGCGTCGAAATGAAGATGAAAACAGTTGGCTTCTGCGATGGTATCACTATTCCTTCTTGTGCTCCCTTGATGAACGATTTGTCTGTTGCAGACGAATCGGAATATGTTGTTTTTCCCGGCTTTTGTGATGTGCATGTGCATTTCCGTGAGCCGGGATTTTCTTATAAAGAGACCATTGAAACCGGCAGCAAAGCATCGGCAAGAGGCGGCTATACAGCGGTTTGCACCATGCCAAACTTAAATCCCGTGCCGGACAGTGTAGAGCATCTGGAGCAGCAAAGAGAATTGATTAAAGAGCAGGCGTTGATCCATGTCCATCCCTACGGTGCGATCACAGTCGGGCAAAAAGGGGAGACCCTTGCGGACTTGGAGGGTATGGCGCCCCATTGTATTGCTTTTTCCGATGACGGACGGGGCGTACAGAGTGATGATATAATGCGCCAGGCTATGCTCCGAGCCAAAGCCTTGGGCAAAATGATCGTGGCCCACTGCGAAGTGAACGACCTGCTAAAGGGCGGCTATATCCATGACGGTACATATGCTCAAACGCACAATCACAAAGGCATCTGCAGTGCCAGCGAGTATCAGCAGATCGAAAGGGACTTGCGTCTTGTGGAAGAAACCGGCTGCGCTTATCATGTGTGCCACATTTCCACCAAAGAGAGTGTAGAACTGATCCGGCAGGCGAAAGCAAAAGGTCTCGATGTAACTTGCGAGACCGGTCCTCACTACCTGACCATGGACGACAGTTTCCTGCAGGAGGACGGCAGATTCAAAATGAATCCGCCCTTGCGGGACAGATCTGACAGGGAAGCGCTGATAGCCGGTATCGTGGACGGCACCATTGATATGATCGCCACCGACCACGCACCCCACAGCGCAGAGGAGAAGAGTAAAGGCCTGTCCGGCAGTGCCTTTGGCGTGGTGGGAATCGAAACGGCCTTTCCGGTACTGTATACCCATCTGGTGCTCACCGAGATCATCACACTGGAAAAATTGATCGCCCTGCTGAGTACCAATCCCCGGAAGCGATTTGGAATCCCTTTGGGTAATGATTATACCGTGTGGGATTTAAGCAAGGAAATCGTTGTAGACCCGGCAGATTTCCTTTCCAAGGGCAAAGCCACGCCCTTTGCCGGGTGGAAGTTAAAAGGTGAATGTTTGCTGACCGTGTGTAACGGAAAAGCAGTGTATAAGAAGTAGGAGGAAGCATTATGGCAAAGAGAACGGATTTAAAAAAGATACTGATCATCGGCTCCGGTCCGATCGTGATTGGACAGGCCGCGGAATTTGACTACGCCGGCACACAGGCTTGCCTGGCACTGAAGGAAGAGGGTTACGAGGTCGTTTTGTGTAACTCCAACCCTGCTACTATTATGACGGACACGACCATTGCCGATAAGGTATATATGGAGCCTTTGACATTGGAATATGTTGCAAAAATTCTGCGTTATGAACGTCCGGATGCAATAGTTCCCGGAATAGGAGGACAAACCGGGCTGAATCTTGCAATGCAGCTTGAAAAGAAGGGCG
>JAZSRS010000137.1:0-5001 GCA_045538595.1 Faecousia sp.
CATTTTGGAAGTTTTAAAAGTTCTGTAAAAGATTAACAAGCAATAAAACGGCGGGAGTAAACCCCCGCCCTACGATACAGTCATTGACATTTTGTAGGGCGAGGGCTTGCTCTCGCCGAATGTTTTTAATATGCAGTTTTAATCTTCTTTTAATCCTTTCAACAAATTTCGGAATGCGTCCGTATCTCTAATAATGTCAAATTGCTTATCTTTCATTTCTCTTCGGAATATATCCAAGTCTGTACATTCGTAGTTTTTTCCTATACTTTTCGGATTATTGACACAACGGTTAAGCAAAACAGACTTATATTTTGTCACCTCAGGGGAACTGGCCCACCTGTCATAGTTTCTTGCAGCCTTTTCGGCCTGCAACAGGGTTTCCATTGCCATATCTGCGTTTCCCTGCTCACACCACAATTTTGATAATCTAATGAGATAAAACATACTGTTATGGCCATCTGTTTCTTCATCTTCCTTAAACACAAAATTCAGCAAGTTACAAGCAGTTTCCATACACTCTGTTTTCTGTTCTACCGTCATTTCTTTGCCCATAAGCGGATCTTGTATAAGCAACCATATAAAATCTGCGCACTGCCTAAGGAACTTCAGCAAGATATGTTGCAATATTTCTATCTGTTCTTCCCCTTCATAAATATGGGACAATAGAATATCCCTACACAAGTACATATCCGGCATATCCATTGCCAATTTGATTGCCTGTTCCTTTTTGCCGACTTTGGGATATTCTATACACAGATTCTGTATTGCTCTGTGCCGAACAGACTCTTCAGTACAATCTTTCAGCACCCGCTCACACAGGCGAATCGATTCACCGCTAAAATCGTGTTCTTTACTGTATATATTGTGTTCTTCTGTATCATTATACATACATAATGATTGAGCCAGATTCATCATCCATTGGTAATTGCGTGGGTATTTCTCCAACACTTTGCGGCTTAATACGATATTGTCGTATGTCTTTCCAAGGCAGAAGTTTTCGCTGTATATTTTCTCGAACTCTTTGAGTTCTTCTGTTTCTTCTGTGTCTTTCATGCCCAGCAGTTCATCTGCAGATACGCCGAAGAAATTAGCAATCCCGGGGATAAGCGTTATATCCGGTAGAGCTGTTCCGTTTTCCCACTTGCTGACCGCCTGATAGGAAATATTCAGATATGCCGCAAGTTTTTCCTGGGTAACATCCTGCTTTTTCCTTAGGTCTTTAATTATCTCACCTATTTTCAGCATAGTAAAACCACCTTGTTATAGTTTCAAAGTACTTTGTGACTGTATTATAGCAGATAAGTAACAACTTTTGTATAACAGAATGGTTTCACTTTACGCAACCACAGGTTGAGTAAACCCTACTTATTCCTTCTCACTAATCTCTTCACCCAGAACACATCTTCCCTTCCAATCACCTGAAACAGGCACAGGATACTACCTAAAAGAAGTATGTATGCACCTGCTCGAAAAATCGGGAGCCTAACGAAACTGGACATAATGATAGCGCCTGCTGTTGCTGTAAGGGTCAACAAAACCGTTGATACAGGAATAATTTTACCCGTCAGTTTGATCAGTCTGCATATACTTAGACCAAAATTCAACAGATGGGTAACAAGGAAACTGAAGAAGTATCCTTCCATACCATAGATCGGTAACAACAGGAACAAAAACAAGACATCCATGCCGGAGGTTAAGATATTATACCGCACACAGGCTGTCTGTTGCCCTAGGCCTTTAATCATAGCGTCCGTGATAGCATCACAGTAAAGCATAGGCACTAACAAAGCAAACCACCTCAGATATTTACCTGCCTCCCGGTTATCATAAAGCCAAAAGCACAAATCCTCCCCAAGAAGAAACAGTAATCCACAGAAAAAACAACCATAAAGCATTGCAATCCGCAGGCTGCGTTTTGCCAGATATTGAATCCTTTGTTTACTTCCAGCGGCTGAACATCTTGCCAATTCAGGAATCAGCAGTTCTGCCAATCCAAACAGGACTGCCATTGGAAACATCAGAACAGGAAACACCATGCCGCAGACCATACCAAATGCGGCCAAGGGATTCCCAATTTTATTGCACAGAGCCAACCGTTTTGGTACCATAAGATTTTCTGTGGTGGATATTCCCGATTTCAAATCATCTGCTAGCGCCAGAGGAACTGCGGTTCTAAGCAGTCTGCTGCGAACTGGCATACGGTTTCCAGAAGCAGTATTTTCTGCTTTTTGCAGGTAGAGCAAACAAACTAATGTGAAACAAGCGCTAAAACCGCTCCCCAGCACAACGGCCGCGCAGGCCCGTACCGCATTATCTCTTGCCCAAAAATGCAAAAGTCCTACTGTCAAGCCGATAGAGCAGAATTGCTCCAGAATCTCCACCACAGACAGTGTACTGATTCTATTTGCTGCCATAAAATACCCAACCATGACGCCACATAAGCAATTGACCGGCAGAAAAAAGGAATATAATCGGACAATATTTACCGTCTCCGACTCCCCGATCCATTGTGTCGCAATCACAGACGCTGCGAAATAAATAAGTACAGCGACAAATCCGCTGCATATTAGGCTGTATTTCACGCAACCGGAGAGTACCCATCGAACATTCTCCGGTCGTTTTTTTCCCAACTCCTCTGCCGTTAGGTACATCGTTGCAGTTCGGATACCGGCCATGGCTGCAGTCAAAGCCAATCCACCTACCGACAAAACTAATTGCAAAAGGCCAATCCCTGCTGCGCCGATCTGCCCTGATAAATACACCTGAAAACCGGTTGAAATGAATCTTAACAAGAGATTGACTCCTGTCAGAAGAAGCGCATTATAAAATATCGGAAGTTTTTTGCCCAAACAAATCCCCCCTTGTCCAAGTCTATTCGGACACGGGGGGATTTATTATCCTTTATTGATTTCGTTGCAGTAGATAGCCAAAGGGCATTCTGTGCATTTAGGTGATCTGGCAGTGCAGATCTCTCTGCCAAACAATACGATTCGGTGGCAAAAGTCTCCACTTTCCTCCGGCGGTAAAATTGCACGCAACTGTTTCTCAACACTTTCCGGCTCACGTCCCTTGGACAGTCCCAAACGTTCGCAGATCCGCATACAATGGGTATCACAAACCACACTGCCAGGCATATGATACAGATCTCCTAACAAGAGGTTGGCTGTCTTGCGACCCACTCCAGGAAGTTGCAAAAGTTCTTCCATCGTGTCCGGCATGCGACCGTTATATTTCTCCAGTAGCAATTGACAGGCAGACACGATATCCTTTGCCTTCTGTCGGAAGAATCCGCAGGAATGTATGTAGTTTTCTACATCTGCAACATCTGCATTTGCCATAGCCTCTAAGGTAGGATAGGCCTGAAAGAGTGCCGGTGTTATTAGGTTCACCCGGGCATCTGTGCATTGGGCTGACAAACGAACGGCAATCATGAGTTCATAATCTTTTTCATAATGCAAAGCGCATAACGCATCCGGATAACGCTCCTTAAGGCCGATAATAATATCATTTACTTTTTCTTTCATTTCATCACATCCTTTGCTTCTATTCTACCACAGAATTTTTTGTAAGAAAAGAGCAAATTGTGCGGAACAGGACATGCTGATCACGGATATGATGGTATGTAATCGTCGGATCTATGATCCGCGTGGCTTTGGTGCGGCGGCTCTGCCGCCGCCCGGCTTGGTTAATACAAATCTTCCTCTAAAATTTCCGCCGTAAGAGCGGAAATCTCATAGGCTGTTCGTTCTTGTGCGCCGGATTCTGTCTGCTTCGTATAGATTCGGCTTTGTAACCTCCCCTGAATGATGAGCACATCCCGTGTGTGGCACCGAGACACCTCTTGCGCCACTCTCCCCCATAAAATACAGGGAAGATAATCGGCTCTATGAAAGGCTCGTGGCACCGCCAGCATTGCGTCACAGATCTCTCTGCCAAGCGGTGTTAATCGGTAAGTTGGCTCCCGACACAAGGGGCCTTTAATCGTTACCTCATTCAGCGGTTCACCGTCCTCGGCAATCAGGGACAATGCAAACACGTAAATAATCAGATGTCTTACACCATCACCACGCTGATTATAGGATCGGACTTGTCCAGTTACCGTGATCATCTCCCCCGCTGACGGGTTTAATTGCCCAAGCATTTGTTCCTCTGCGATCACCGGAAGGACATCTACCGCGCCGGACAATCTTGGAACTTCTAAATAAAATTTAAAAAATCTTTTTCCATGATTGTCGTGAGAAAATGCCGGCAGGGATCGTAAGGAGCCTCTTAATGTAATCGCATTGGTTATATGTTCCATAGTACCACCTCGAATTCCAATGTATGAGATAGTCTATGTGTAAAAATTAAAATAAGACCACAGGCTTTCTTCCGAAATAGTCTTGACAAACCCCCTGCACCGTGATAGAATGTCTTGGCATAAAAGAATATTTATTGATTCGGAGTGATACCCAAGAGGCCGAAGGGGCTCCCCTGCTAAGGGAGTAGGTGTCTAAAAAGCACGCGAGGGTTCAAATCCCTCTCACTCCGCCACCAACGCCACCCATTTTGGGTGGCGTTTTTGCGTGATTTTCCCGTGTTTTTAGTAGTTTTCCGAACTTTTATAGTATATCTATATACCTCGCAAATACATTTGTTGACAATAGAAAAACACAAAAAATCATTGTAAATGCATTATTTTTCGATCATTTTGCTAATGAAATTGCTAATGAAATCGCCCCTCCCCAGAATGATCCAGGGAGGGGCGATTCTTTAATTGCCGTTATTTCCGGTCTTCTCATGCTGGGTGCCGAAATAGAACGACACCACCATGGAGATGATGATCATCACGTTATCCGGCGCAATGCTGCCGTTCAGGGCAAGCACCGCAAACACAGTGATTACCACCAAAGTTACGATGGTCTTGACTTTGAGCAGGTTGGCAAGATTCTTCAGTACGTCTTTCATATATGTTCCTCCTTAATTCGGTTGATGAAATTTTTCCAAATCATTAATGCGGTG
>JAZSRS010000058.1:0-4119 GCA_045538595.1 Faecousia sp.
AGGATGCCCCGCTCGGAGGGCTTGCCTTCCCGGCGGTTGAAGGAACCGGGGATCCGGCCCACAGAGTACATTCTCTCCTCAAACTCGATGGTCAGGGGGAAGTAGTCGATGCCGGACTTGGGAATGGGGTTGCAGGTGCAGGTGGTCAGCACCACGGTGTCGCCGTAGCGGCAGATGCACTCAGCGTTGGCCAGTTCAGCCACCTTACCGGTCTCTACGGTAAAGGGACGGCCGCCGATTTCCATCTCGAAAACCTTGTGATTGGGGAATTGTTTGCGAGTAATCATTTGTTTAACCTCCTTAGTTTTGAAATTGAAAATTGAAAGTTGAAAATTAAAAATTTTATTGCTTTCGATTTCCATTTCACTAGGGAGATTTAGCACTTGAAACAACTGCCGAAGATCAGCAATTCTTTCAACTGCTAAAGTAACTCCCCAAGAAATTTAGGAATTCTAAATGATTTTCAATTTTTCATTTTCAATTTTTAATTAAAAAAGGGCGACGGTATCCGTCGCCCTTTTTATACTTACTTACGGATACCCAGTTTGGCGATCAGCGCACGGTAACGGTTGATGTCCTTCTTTGCCAGATAATCCAGCATCTTACGACGCTTACCAACCATCATCAGCAGACCACGACGGGAGTGGTTGTCGTGCTTGTGGGTACGCAGGTGATCGGTCAGTTCGTTGATACGGGCAGTGAGGATAGCGACCTGCACTTCAGCAGAACCGGTGTCGCCCTCGTGGGTTGCGTTTTCCAGAATAACCTGGGTCTTCTTTTCTTTCTGAATCATTGTGTTTTCCACCTTTCATTAATTTCGCCTCACGCCAAGTAGAGGGTCGGTGTCGTCCCGAAACTGAGCAGTGGGCATATAGATTTATCTGCTAGCCATAGCCAGCCCGACTATCTTATCATAAGTTTTTCCAATTGTAAAGGGAAAATTTCAATTATTTCGGTGATATTTTGACTTTTTTATAGCATTTCCCGGATTTTGGCAACATCTTCTGCGATCTGCGCTTTTAATTCCTCCAAGGAATCAAATTTCTGCTCCGGCCGGAGGAAACAGTGGAATGCCACGGTGATCTCTTTGCCGTACAGGTCGCTGTCAAAGTCCAGCAGGTGGACTTCCACATTCACACCCCGTCCGTCCACGGTAGGGCGGGTACCGATGTTGGTCACGGCAAGGTAAACATTCCCGTCAACATACGCCTTGCAGGCGTACACGCCCTGCTTTAACGCCGTCAATTCGGCAGGAAAGGGCAGATTTGCCGTGGGAAAACCAAGGGTTCTTCCCAACTGCTGACCGGCCATTACCTGCCCGGTGAGAATGTGGGGGTGACCCAGCAGGCGGGTGACATTTTCTATGTCGCCCTGCTCCAAAATTTTGCGAATCCGGGTGGAGGAGATTCGCTCTCCGTCCATCACCTGCTCCGGAATCACGGTGTAGGGCAGTTGCTTTTCTTCGCAGTAGGCGGCTAACTTTTTGGCTGTGCCACTACCTTCTGCGCCGAAACGGAAATCGTCGCCGCAAACAAAGCCGGCGGCTCCGTCTGCTACCAGTTGCTCCAAAAAATCCGACCAGTGAGTGGACATCAGCCGTTGGTCAAAGGGAAGCACCAGCACATCGTCCATACCGCAGGTCATCAGCAACCTTTTTCGGTCTTCCATTGTGTTCAGAAGGGTAGGGGCTGTACCGGACACCAAAGTCTCCGGGTGGGAGGCGAAAGTGATCGCACCTGCCCGGCAACCGTGTTTTTTTGCCAGTTCCTGACAGGCGGTGAGCAAGGCCTGATGGCCTAAATGCACCCCGTCGAAAAAGCCGAGAGCATAGATTGTTTTTTCTTTCATAAATAAAACCTTATCCGTTAAACTTGGAAAAAACTCTTAATGGTGGACATTGTGCCATTTTCCACCTTGGCCAGCATCAAAAATTCCCCGGTTTGGTCGTAGGCCCGGTAAGTGCCGTCGGCCATAGCCACAGAAAAGGCGTTGCCGTTCCGGGTGCGGAGGGCTTGTTTTTCCGTGAGGGTAACGGCAGGGTACTGGGAGAACAGGGTGTCTACCCCCTGCAGATACTGACCTGGGTTATCACAGGCGATGAGATGGTCTAGGGCAATGGCCTGCTGCTGGGTATACTGCCCGGCGCTTGTCCGGCGGAGTTCTGCCATACAGCCGCCGCAGCCTAAGGCTTCACCAATGTCCTTGCAGAGGGTGCGAATGTAAGTGCCCTTGGAACAGTGTACCCGCAAACGGACAGAATTTTCCGTCCGGCCTAAAAAATCTAAGGCGTGAATGGTAATGGTGCGATTCTGGCGTTCCACTTCCTTGCCCTGCCGGGCTAGGTCGTAGAGTTTCTTTCCGTTTATTTTGATAGCGGAGTACATAGGGGGAATCTGCTGGATTTCACCCTTGAACCGTTCCAAAACCGCAAGAATTTCAGCGTCAGTGACCTGCACAGGACACTCTTCCAGCACCGTGCCGGTGATGTCCTCGGTGTCGGTGGTGATTCCAAGGCGCAAAACCGTCTCATAGGTTTTGTCTGCGTGTTCAAAAAATTCCACGCCCCGGGTGGCCCTGCCCACAAATACCGGCAGAACACCGGTGGCCATAGGATCCAGCGTGCCGCCGTGGCCGATCCGTCGGGTCTGAAAGACACCCCGGAGTTTGGCGGTGACATCCTGGCTGGTCCAGCCGGCAGGCTTGTCTACAATTACGATTCCGTCCATATCAAATCTCCGGCATAGCAGCGATCAGCGCGGCCACTGCTTCGTCCAGGGTTACATTTTCCATACTGGCGCCGGCTGCGCCTTTGTGGCCGCCACCACCGAATTTTTCGCAGACCGCTGCCGCGTCGTAGCCGGGAACGGCCCGGACGGAGAAGCCGGTGTGACCCTCGTGATCCTGTTTCACGGTAGCGGCCATTTTGACACCTTCGATGGAACGGAGGAAACCGGAAAGATTGCCCATATCCTCCTCAGTGATGTCCAGTTGTTTCTGCAGATCTGCAGGAATGCCGCAGACCAAGATCTTACCGCCACACAGGGCGTGCATATGCTCCAAGACCCAACTTTGCAGGCGGAGTTTTCCAATAGTCACGGTGTCAAACAGTTCTTGAGCGATGGGCATAATGTCCGGGCTGACATCGGCACATTGAGATGCCAGCGCAAAACTCCGGCCGGTGGTATTGGCGTAGCGGAAGCAGCCGGTGTCGGTGGACACGGCGGTGTACAGGGCGTTGGCCATATTCCTGTCTAGGTTTGCTCCCAACAGGGTAATCAGATCATATACGATCTCGCCGCAGGCTGCGGCGGTACTGTCCACCAGTTCGTATTTTGCAAAAGGCGTGGCAGAACCGTGATGGTCGATCCGCAGATCCACTTGGGTCTCCAAGTGCCGGGATGCCTCGCTGAGCATATGCGCCGCCGCCACATCCACGGAGACCAGGGTGTCTCCGGTTTCGGCGTCCGGCTTGGTCAAGTCTTCCAGCAGGTATTTGTATTTTTTCGGTACTTGGGGATTTTCCAGCACATGGGCAATTTTACCCACCTGCCGCAGACCCAGACACAGCGCCGCCCCAGAGCCCACGGTGTCTCCGTCAGGGCCGCAGTGGGTGATGATGGAAAAGTGATTATGACCGGATAAAAACTCAGCCGTCTGTTCCTTCGTCAGTATCTTCATCTTTCTCTACCTCAAGTGAGTTAATAAGTGCAAGCATTTTTGCGCCGTAGGTGATGGAATCGTCCAGCGCCCAGTTCAGTTCCGGGGTGTACCGCAGATTCAGCGCACGACCCAGTTCCCGGCGCAGGTATCCGCCGGCGGATTTCAGCCCCTTTAGGGCATCCTTTGCCTTGTCTTCCTGCAAGAAACTCACATAGACCTTGGCCCAGCGCAAGTCCGGGGTGGTTTCCACATGGGTGATGGAGATCATGGTGTCCTGCACCCGGGGGTCTTTCAGGTTGCGGATCAGATTGGACAATTCCTTCTGAATTTCTTCATTGATTCTTCCGATTCGATTAGATGCCATAATAAACACTCCTTTCGTCGTGTAATGCAAAATGATAAATGCAAAATTATAGTATTGCCTTCGGTAATTATTTTAACAACTTGCTAAGCAACATC
>JAZSRS010000046.1:0-15281 GCA_045538595.1 Faecousia sp.
CCAGTTCGCCGGAGACCAGGAAGTAGGTCAAAGCAAAGTCAACGGTCAGGCAGCAGGGGCTGTTCTCATCAGCGCCGTTGAGGGGGTAGATCTTGGCTTCTACCTTCATAGGCTTCTGAGGATCGGTGAAGATGTTCTGACGCAGGCCGTACAGAGGCAGAGCCTGTGCGTAGGACATATTGGACATTACGATGATGGAGCCGTACTTTTCAACGAACATAGCAGCCAGGGCGGTCTGCAGACGGTCATCATCCTTGGCGATCTTAGCCAGGTTGCCGATGGAGGGGTAACCGAAGGTACGGTCTTCCTGCTTCAGAGCGGTACGACGGACGTTGACAGCATTGGCCAGAGTTTCCTTGGCGGTCTTGCCGGTTACATCCAGGATCAGGTTGGTGTTGCCCTTGGCTTCCAGATTCTTTACGGTGTCGTACAGGTCGGAAATGTTCTCGGCCCAAACGCCCAGCACAACGCCGGCAGCCTTGGCAACTTCGTTCATAGCCTCCCAGTTATCGGGGGTAGCGCCGCCCAGGATCACATTCTTGCCGGCAACGGCCAGCGCAGCCTTAGCGCACTCCACATCCCAGCACTCCAGGACCAAAGCGCGGCCGGTAGCGGCAGCCTTTTCAACCAACTTGGCATACACCGCGGGATCGTTCTGGCAGTTGGAAACATGAACGAACTCCACGCACATACGCTCGCCGATACGCTCGTAATCAATTTTCTGCACTTCTGCCAACTTAGCATCCACAGTAGCCTCGTCCATGCAGGCGCAGACGGAAACTGCGAACAGATTCTTGTTCACCAAAGTCTTCTCGTGGCGGAACAGAACGGTCTCACCGCCCAGTTTGTAATCGCCAACGGAAATCGTCTTCATCAGAGGAGCGGTTGCAGAGTTCAAAGTTGCCAATGCTTCCTCGGAGAAGTAGGGGCACTTGCTCAGTTCCACAGCGCCCTGGGCCACCTTCATGCAGAATGCCATACAGGTGGGGCTGCCGCACTCCTTACAGTTTTTCTTAGGAGACAGCTTAAAAATATCAAGACCTTTTAATGCCATAGTATGTATCCTCCTTCCGATTAGACCAGTTCAGTGATGAACTTCTTGATGGTAGCCACGGATGCGGGGTGGCGCAGAACAACTGCGTCAGCGCCGCCGGTCAGGTCTGCAGCAGCGGTAGCCACTTCCATAGAAATAGCACGCTCTTCACGGCAGCCCCAGTTGGGCTCGTCTTCTTCGGTTGCAGAAGATTCCTTCACACCCCAGGTGTCGTTGCAAACAGCAGCCAGGATGGGCATCTGCAGGTCAGCGTCGGACTGTGCCAATGCGGCCAGACGGATACGGTCGAAGGTGGAAGCGGCATACTCGTAGCCGTAACCAACAGCGGCAGTACCGATATCCATAACAATGCTTTCAGGATTGACATTCAGACCCTTGAGCATAATGTTCAACTGCTTGGCCAGGTTGATGTCGTCAGCGGTCTCAGCGCCCAACTTCTGACCGTTTGCCAGAGCAACGGAAGCGCCGACAGTCTTGTAGTTTTCGTTCTTTGCTGCCATGAACAGAACATTCTTGCCGGACAGTGCCTCAGCCAGAGCAGCCAGCAGATCGCCGTCCTTTTCCATGTTCTTGCAGCCCATAACAACGATGGGCTTGGTAACAACTTCGGCAACAGCCTTGGCGTCAGCAACACAGTCAGCCACGGAGCGGTCTGCGCCGTTGGGATCTGCGCCCACGAAGTTCAGGCAGATGAAATCGCAGCCTTCGATGGTCTCAGCCTTCTTGGCGTAGTCGGCCATGGTGGTGCAACCGGCGTAGAATTCCTTCAGACCGGCGTAATCCCACTGGGAAGCCAGATCGGAAACTTCAACACCGACCTTGGGTGCGTTTTCGATGGGTGCATCGAAAGAGTAGAAGGGCAGCACATTCTGACCGCCGATGACGATTGCATTATCACCGGTACCCAGAGTTACGGCATTGATCTTGCCGCTAAAGGGTGCTGTCTTAGGTTCGAAAGACATATTAGGTTTCCCCCTTATCAAAAATAAATAATTTATAATTTAAAATCCAGTACAGTGAACTGTATCTCGATTTTGAATCCGTACAAAATCTTACAATCCGAGAGATTGCATCATTTTTTTGACTGCCGCTTTCACAGGATTGCTCTCCGGCAGTTTGGCCGAAGGCTCACCGTCGCAGTCGCAGCGGTAAACGCTATCGTCCTGGGGCAGTACGCCCAGCAGTTTCAGGCCGTGCTTTTCGATCTCTTCCTGAACGCCTGCGTCCAACTGTCCGTTCGGCGCCCGGTTGACGATGAGGCCCATAACGGTAGGTTTCAGTTCCATCTCTTCCACAATTTCGGCCACTCGGGCGGCTGCCTGAATGCCTCTGCGGGAACAGTCGGAAATGAGTAGCATGGTATCTACATGGGGCAGTGTGCCTCTTGCCACATGCTCCAGACCTGCCTCATTGTCCATTACCACATATTGGTAATTCTTGGCATACTTGTCCACTTGGGACTTCAGCACGCCGTTAACATAGCAGTAACAGCCTTTGCCCTGGGTACGGCCCATCACCAGCATATCGAAGTCGTCTTCTTCGATAATGGCGGAACTGAACTTAAAGTCCGCATAGTCGGCTTTGGTCATACCGGAGGGAATGGTGCCCTTCAGTTCGGCCCGGGCCATTTCCTCCCGGATCTCACCCAGACTGGTCTCCACCGCAACGCCCAGCACTTCATTTAAGTTGGCATTGGCGTCGGCGTCCACCACCAGAACGGGGCCTTGCTTTTTATTACAAAGGTAGTCGATAATCATACCGCAGGTGGTGGTTTTACCCACACCGCCTTTACCGGCTACCGCGATGGTATGGGGTGTTGCCATAAATCGTTGCTCCTTTGGTAAATTGCTTGCCGGAAATGGGCGCAGTTCGCCCATACCCGCGCAAGGTTACTATATCATATCTAACAACTAAATTCAACCACAATTTCCGTATATGGCGGGTTTTTTGTGAATTTTCCCTAACAATAGCGTCAAATCGGCGTAAAAACAAACTTTTGCGTCAATCCGTCGCAGGAGGCATACACCGTTACTGCCCCTCCCTGCCCCAATTGGCTGGAAATCTCTACGGCTTTTCCCTTCAGAAAGTCCCGGACATAGGCTTCCGGGTCGTCGGTCTCCACCTCGTCGAAGAAGATGTCCCGCATTTGATTGTTGGGACATAAGTTTTGAATTTCACGCACCATTTCATATTCTGCCATAGCCATCACCCCTTTGTTTCGGTTCGAGTCCTCTCAGCCTACAGTATAGCACACCGGAGGCCAAAATGCGAGTCCTTCGACAAATTAGGCTTGAATTTCCAGTTTCGCTCTGCTATAATATCGCCAAGATGCGCAGGATTAGTTCATCGGTAGAATCTCTGCTTCCCAAGCAGATTAGGCGGGTTCGACTCCCGTATCCTGCTCCAAATAAAACACACCACCCTCCTTGGGTGGTGTGTTTTATTTCAGACGATAAAAGAAAGTCGAATAATTAAATGCAACGCGGACGAGCGTTGCCGGCGAGGACTCGACCGAGCCGAACAAATATTTTCGCCAAAGGTGAAAATACAAACGACTCCCGTATCCTGCTCCACGAAAGAAGCCTCTTTTGTCTGCCAAGGCAAGAGAGGTTTTTCTTTTTTGAAAAAAGTTGAAAAAGCGCTTGCTATATATATATATATATTATATATATTACAATGATTCCGTATAAAGTTGGGTTTTTCCCAAAAAGTGAGGTAAAACTATGGAAACTATCAGAAAACTACATAACCGTAAGGCCTTTACCATCGTGGAGCTGGTCATCGTCATTGCAGTCATTGCGATTCTGGCCACCGTTCTGGTGCCCACGTTTGGCAACGTCATCAACAACGCCAAAGACTCCGCAGCCAAGCAGGAGGCGAAGAATGCCTATACTAATTATTTAATTGAAAATAACGACGCAACTTCGGAATATATGATCTACGATGCCGACGGCAGATTTGTTGCGCTCCATAACGGCGCGGCTGTGGGCGTGTATGAGAGTAAGGAAGAAGCTCTGATCGATCTAATTGGCGAGGGCTATGATGCTAATAAACTGGTTGCCACTAATAATAGCAAGCTCTTTGTCTATAGTGGTGATGCTTATTTGCCTGAAAATCCTATGGATAAAGAACTTCTTACCGGCAAGACAATCTCGTTTATGGGTGATAGTATATCCACCTTTGAAGGATGGAGCAATAACGCTGCATATAATTCCACCCTTGCGGATAATCGTGTAATGTACAATAAAAGCGGTTCGCCTGAATACCAAAATTTGGTGAGTGTCGATGAAACTTGGTGGAAAAAAACTGTTGATAAGCTTGGTCTTGAACTTTGTGTAAATAATTCTTATTCCGGAAGCCGCGTAACGTCGGGGGGGAATTTCCCTTCTGAAACGGGGTGCGGAGATCGTGCAATCAATCTCCATAATGATAATACGGGAGTAAATCCGGATATTATCGTGATCTACATGGGTACGAATGATTATCAACAAATCGGTGGAACGATGACTGTAGATAAGTTTGCCGAAGATTACACGCTTATGGTACAGAAGATCAAGGATAAATACCCCAATGCGGATGTTTATCTTTGCACCCTGCATCACTATGATAACGTAAAGGCAGGCAAAGCGATTGCTCCTTCGGCTTACAATGCAAAAATCGAATCCATCGCTGCGGATTACGATTGCAACGTAGTGGATTTTTACAACGGAACGAGTGTTACTCCCGATAATTTGGAGTATTATACTGTTGATTTGATGATCGATAGTGCCGATATTTCGTTGGTACATCCTAATGCTTCGGGAATGGCAAAAATGTACGAATGCGTAAAGGATGCACTCGCCAAGAATTACAAGATCGAAGAAGCCGAAAAAAAATCCTATACTGTTACAGTTGACACTAATCAATCCATTACCGTAGGAGAGCATCCTTCGATGGTTACCGAAGGAGATGCGTTTGAAGTAACACTCGTAAGTAATGCAGTAACATTTACCGTGACAATGGGCGGCAATATAATTGATTGCTATGATAGAGAAAACGGTAAGATTATCGTCCCATATGTAACGGGAGACATTGTGATTACAGCCAAGCCCTATGAGTGGGTACAGTACCTAAATGAATTGCCCACTAAATTTGACAGCACCACCAATCTGTATTCAAACGACTATATTACGCGTCAAGGATACTATGATTTGTCAAACAAATGGATAGAGCGAACAGATTTGATAGCGGCGATCCTCCCCGTATCGGGTGGAATGAAGTTGCAGTCAAGCTCTTTTGTGCACGTGAGTGGCGAGAATAAGGGGACTGTTATTTCGTGGTTTATGGAAGACGGTACGCAGTGCGGTGTAAGTGCTGCATATGTATATGAGCAACAGACAAACAATGGTTATGTTACAGTACCGGAAGGTGTTATCGCTGTATGTATGGTTTGGAGAAGTACTTGCACCGAAGAGGTTTGTCAAAATAACTATATGTATATCATCATTCCCAATCAGAACTGATCTTGAACATTTTGATATAATCTTCTGTCTTCGCCCTTTCAACGATAAAATAACTGCCCCAGAGAGTTAATCTTCCTGGGGCTTTGCTTTAATCGCTATGCTATTATGGATTACCTTCATAGAAATGAACATTTATCTTGTTCCCCCAAAACACAAATAAATATACATCAATCCCTGCGAATAAAAGATACGCACTGTTTTTACAATACTACTTCGTTTCATAATTTCTGTGCTTATTGGAAAGCTGACTATATTTGTACTACTTTTCGTCTTTCTTTCCTCAATTCTGCTCCGTTTGGTCGTTCTTTCTTTACACGAATATAGCGGTATGGTAAAATTAAATAAAGAGGTGAGAGTATGGCTAAATTTTCTATGGCAAAGCAGAAATTCATCAACCAATGGCTGCGTCATTTTGCGCAAGGCATCAATAAGGATCAGTATGAAAAGTATGTCAAGGATCAATATGTTTGGCACGTTTTTTCCTGGGAACTTATCAAACCGGATGGACTGTTAATTGGAGATAGCGCAAGGCGAGCTTATAATGAAACTGTAAAAACCGACTGCATCTTCTGTGATATGTATAATAACGGCGGTGTAACGGACAAACTCTCTCCTCAATATGACACTGCAGAAAAGATTGACGAGAACCTGACAGAGTTTTATGTCGTTGCTAAAGATTATTCGTGGACATATATTAAAACTCACGAATGCGATCTTTGTGGGCCGTATTTTTTGAGAAATGCCCAGTAGAACACACTACTTTTTTGGGGGATACCCCTGAATATGCTACTTTTAGTCGCTCTTTCGCAGCAAAAACGCACCTTTGTCTACCGACAAAGATACGTTTTCTGAATGATGTTTGCCTTCGGCAAATGATGTCGTTTCACTAATGATGACGGCTACGCCTAATGATGTCGCTTCGCTAATGTTTTTGGGCAAACATCGCATCATTGCGGTGTAAAAGCGCAACATCATTATGCGAAGCATAACATCATGTCGCATTCGCGATATATCATTGAAAAGTCAACAAAACTGTAGTATAATCATTACAAAGAGGTGATATATGATGACAAACAAAACTTTCAAAAATGTTGACCCGGATAAGTTTCATGACAAGGAACTAACCCTTCATGATTGTATAGCAGATAAGATTTCATTTGAAAATGATACGCTTCGTTTTTTCTTACCTGATGGTTTTTGGGTAACGCCTCATCATAAAGCAAATTCTTCTGAAAAGGTAGTACGCACGGATGCTTCTGTGGTCGATTTTTCTGTAGAAGATATTGGTGATATCATAGTTCGTGTGTTTACAAGACATAGATGGGTGGGATTCCGAAATACAAGTGTCGAACTTTGGGATATGGAACAGTTCATTTCTAAAGTAAACAGTGGAAAATGTACCATCGAGTTTATTACGCAATACAAAAGCCATTATGAGCAGATGTGGCATTGTGCAATTCGGTCCAACAAGAAACCATATTACAGGGACTGTTATCTACATTTGCCTAACACCCATGCTACTTTTTATTGGAACAACCTTTGCTTAGATCGTGAGTGGTAAACACACTACTTTTGGTCGTTTTTATCCCTATTTGCACTGATTTTGGTCAGTCTTGTGGAGCGATTGGGCGTCGAACCCACATTGAAAACAACCCCCGGCGTGGTGTACACGCCGGGGGTTGCATTATTTAAGTACCAATTAGGCTTCCAGGTTGATGCTGGTGTCCTTGCTGAAGACGTGGCAGTTGTGGCCGCCGAAGTCGAATTTCACAGCAGTGCCGGACTTCATGGCAGCAACTTCAGCCTCGCTCATATCCATAGTGGAAACAACAGCCACGATGTCCTGACCGTAGGTATTCAGGTGCAGGTGGATAGAGGAGCCCATCAGTTCGTGCACGTCGATGGTAGCATCGATACCGGTCTCGCCAATGAGGATATGCTCGGGACGGACGCCCAGAGTGATCTCCTGCTCAGCAACATTGTTAGCAGACAGGGCCGCCTGCTTCTCTTCGCTGAGAACAACCTGATGGCCGTGGAGGTCGATGGCATACTTGCCTTCCTTCTTGATCAGTTTTGCATCGAAGAAGTTCATCTGCGGAGCGCCGATAAAGCCTGCTACGAACAGGTTGTAGGGGTGATTGAAAACCTCCTGAGGAGTACCGATCTGCTGAATGAAACCGTCCTTCATAATGACGATACGGTCGCCCAGAGTCATTGCCTCAGTCTGGTCGTGGGTAACATAGATAAAGGTGGTGTTGATGCGCTGACGGAGTTTGATGATCTCAGCACGCATCTGGTTACGCAACTTGGCGTCCAAGTTGGACAGAGGTTCGTCCATCAGGAAGACCTGAGGGTCACGAACGATGGCGCGGCCGATAGCCACACGCTGACGCTGACCGCCGGACAGAGCCTTGGGCTTACGGCCCAGGTACTCAGTGATCTCCAAGATCTCGGCTGCCTGCTTCACCTTCTTGTCGATCTCGCCCTTGGGGGTCTTGCGAAGTTTCAGAGCAAATGCCATGTTATCGTACACAGTCATGTGGGGATACAGAGCATAGTTCTGGAAAACCATGGCGATGTCGCGGTCCTTAGGAGCCACGTCATTGACCAGTTTGTTGCCGATCCACAGTTCGCCTTCGGTAATTTCTTCCAGACCTGCGACCATACGCAGAGTGGTGGACTTACCGCAGCCGGAAGGACCGACCAGAACGATGAATTCCTTGTCAGCGATTTCCAGATTGAACTGCTGCACTGCTACAACACCCTTATCGGTGATCTGCAGGTTGGTCTTCTTCTGGACGCCTTCGTTCTTTCTGGCTCTTCTCTTGGCAGCCTTTTCATCGTCGCCACTGTAGGGGTAGATCTTCATTACGTTTTTCAGGGTTACAGTTGCCATACTTTCTCGACTCTAAGTGTACCGAGCCTTTCGCGTACACTCTTACATTCCGGACAGTAAAATTCCGGATGCTTTACGACAGGTCTCCACACTGCCGCACCGTGAGTCAGACGGAATGTTTTCCTCCTTTTGTTACGTCATGACCGCTATTTTGTGGAGTAGTGGCCATGCGTTGGGATGCTATAATAATAGCACAAGAAACGCCACCCGCCAACTGTAATTTTTCACAGAAGTGGGTGGCATTTTTTGTTTATTTTGACAAATTCTCCTATTTTACGGAAATTTCGCCGTTTTCGGATATTTCCAAGGCCCTTCCGTAGTAGGCGGTCATGACTTTTACCAAATCCTCTATATCCTTGCATCCTGCAGTCTCATAACAGGAGTGCATGGCCAGTTGAGGCAGGCCGATGTCCACGCTGGGCACCGCCACTTGAGACAAGGAGATATTGCCCAAGGTAGAGCCGCCGGCCATATCCGCCCGGTTGCAGTAGGTCTGCAGCGGCACATCCGCATCCTTGCAGACTTTCCGGAAGATGGCCGCAGACAGGCCGTCGGTGGTATAGCGCTGGTTGGCATTGAATTTCAGCACGATGCCGTTGTTCATAATGGGCGCATTGGAGGAATCGGACAGTTCCGGGTGGTTGGGGTGCAGGGCGTGGCCGTTGTCTGCCGACACCAAGAAAGACAGCGCCAGTTGACAGGTCTTTTCCAAGCCTAAACCATTGCAGATGCGGGTAACGGTACTCTCCAGCAAGTCTGCCGCTGCACCTTGGCAGGTGGAGGATCCCACCTCTTCACTGTCAAACACACACAGAACCGGAATTGCCTCAGACGGCTCTGCCTGCAGGAATCCCTGAGTGCAGCCCCACACGCAAGACAAATCGTCCAGCGCCTGGGCAGACAGGAAATTGTCCTCCAAACCCCAAACGGTGGATTTCTGCCGCAGGTACAGGTACAGGTCGTGACCTAATATCTCGCCGCCGGCAAGGGCCTTGACCTCTTCCCAGAACTTGTCTGCGTTCTCTTTCTCTCCCAGCAGGGGAATGGTATCCACCGCGGGATTCCACTTATACCCGTCGTTGGCGGTGCGATTCATATGAATGGCCACATTGGGGATCAGGAGCAAATCCCGGTCGATATCGATCAGGCGGCTTTCGATGCCGTTTTCTGTCTCCACCATCACCCGTCCGGCAACAGACAGGGGTCTGTCCATCCAAGTGGACATCAGCATTCCGCCGTATTTTTCTACTGCCAGCCGGGTATACGCACCCTCCAGCACACCGTTTTCCTTCACCTTAAAACAAGGTCTGTCGGCGTGACTGGCGCTGATCATAAAGCCGCAGGGTGTCCCCTCCGGCACACGGAAGGCCAGCACCGCGCTGCCACCTCGGGTGAAATAGTACTTACCGCCGGCATTCAGTTTCCAGGTTTCCGTCTCCCGCAACTGGGTATATCCCGCCGCCTGCAATTTGTCGGCAACGGCTTTCACTGCGTGGTAGACGCTGTGGGCATTATCTAAAAAATGACGCAAATCTTTTATCACGATGGTTTTCCTCCTGAGGGATGTATGGTTTTATTCTACAAATATTTTCCTTCCGCGTCAACCGGGAAAAGAAATTTGTCCACAAGTCGAAATTCGTCGAAAAGTTCGGAATTTTCTGTTTTTTCGAATAAAATGTCGATATTTGTCGATAAATTATTTGGATTTTTCCTTGCAAAAATTCAACGAATATGCTAAATTATATTTGTCGCAACGCGGTAGGCAGACTACCACAAAAGAAGGGGAATTATCTCATATGTCAGGAGAGGAAATTATGAACAATCGTACCTGTGTAATCATTGCAGACAATTCGGAAGAATTCTGCAGCAGTCTTACCGCCGCCCTACATCAGACTGACCGCTTTCAGGTGGTGGATACCGCCAGCGACGGAGAACGGGCCATCAAACTGGTAACCGAGCGGAAGCCGGACATCCTTGTGCTGGATATGATGCTAGCGAAAAAGGACGGCATCAGCGTCCTGAAGGCCATCAGCACATTGGAGCACAAACCCACTGTATTTGCCACCTCCGGATTCATTACCGATTATGTGGCATCGGCTGCAGCCAATCTGGGTGTTCGGTATCTGATGCTGAAACCCTGTGATATGAGCGCTCTGGTAGAGCGGTTGGAGGAAGTTCGTGGCGGGGAGAGCCTGCGGATGCCTGCCGCCCGTCATGCCGGTCAGCAAAACATCGAAACCATGGTCACCAACATCATTCACGAGATCGGCGTTCCTGCCCACATCAAGGGTTATCAATACCTGCGGGAAGCCATCATTCTGGCGGTAGAGGATATGGATGTGATCAATGCCATCACCAAAATTCTCTACCCCCAGGTAGCAAAGACCTTCCAGACCACACCCAGCCGGGTGGAGCGAGCCATCCGCCACGCCATCGAGGTTGCATGGGATCGGGGCGATTTGGATACCCTGCAAAGATTTTTTGGGTACACGGTCAGCAACACCAAGGGCAAACCCACCAATTCCGAGTTCATCGCGCTGATCGCGGACAAACTGCAACTGCAGATGCGCTCCGCCGGCGTGGCGAATTATTGATCACAACAGCCTTACGGGTTTTGGCACCTGTAAGGCTGTTGACATATTTTGGCAAGGCGGATATAATAAAACCAACAACATAAAAGGAGTAAATACTATGGAAAATGAAGAAATCCTGCAGGAAGAACAGTCCATTCTGACTCTGACCGACGAGAACGGCGAGGAGACCAATTTTGAGTATTTGGATTGCATCGAGTACGAAGGTACAGAGTATCTGGTGCTGATGCCTGAGGAATCCAACGAGATCGTGATTCTGGAAATTCAGCCTGTGGACGAAGAGAACGAAAACTACATTGCCGTGGAAAACGAAGCCATTTTGGACGCCGTGTACGGCATTTTCAAAGAGCGTTACAAGGATGTTCTGCAATTTGAGGACTAAAAACAGCCCTTGGGATATCCCAAGGGCTGTTTTTATCCGAAGAGTGTTTTGTCCAGATTGCGGCTGCGTAGGGCGTAGTACAGGGCGCTTCCCAAAATCAGCAGCACCGCTGCCTCCCCGATGGCCACATACAAGGCGTTCAGCCAAAAGCCGCCGCCGATATACACACTCAGTTCCCAGCCGATCAGTATTGCATTACTGATTGCCGGCAGGAGCATTGAAACCAAAGGGTAGCCTTTTACCGTTACCCGCCGCATGGCATACATACCTGCGGTGGCAATGGCGGTGGCCAGACTGCCCACCAAAAAGTCCAGTGGCAACGCTCCGGCAAAACTGATATTAAACAGCAGGCAACCCAAAGTCAGACCCGGGATCGCTGCCGGGGTGAATAGCGCCAGCACGCACAGTGCCTCCGATGCCCGGAACTGGATCGCCCAAGTTGCCGAGCCGGGTAGCAGCAGATTCTGCAAATAAGTCAGCGCCACATACAGCGCGCTGATCAGCGCCCCGTAGGCAAGAAAACGGCTCTTTTTGTTCACAACTTCCTCCATAAAAGAAAAATAGGTACAGCCGTACCCACAAACAAAAAGAGCGCATACTGCGCCCGTCCGATTCCTAGTTTTTTTTACCGACAGGATGGGTTACGAACTGTCCTATGAAATTTCCTACATTATATCCCCTTCTCCCCCGGGTGTCAACGGTAAATTTTCTGTGACCGAATCGGTTTTCTCTTGCCATTTTTTCCCTCTGTGGTATAATGAAATATATTTCTTCTCCCATTAGGTGATGCAGTATGAAAAATATGTTATTCATCTTAAATCCCATGGCCGGCACAAAAAAAGCAAACAAAGTGCTGGCGGATATCCTTGCGGTTTTTAACCGGGCGGGATATCGGGTGCAGACATATGTGACCGCCGGGCTGCAGGACGCCGTTTCTGCGGTAAAGGCCTTTGCCCCCGGTATGGATGTGGTGGTCTGCTGCGGTGGAGACGGTACGCTGAACGAGACTCTGACCGGCATGCTGGAGGCCGGGTTGGAACTGCCCATTGGATATATCCCCGCCGGCTCTACCAATGATTTTGCCAATTCTCTGGGACTTCCCAGTGACCCCCTGTCCGCTGCCCGACTGATCGCGGAAGGTACGCCCCAGCGTTTGGATGTGGGCCGGTTTGGAGATCGGTATTTTTCCTATGTGGCATCTTTTGGCGCCTTTACCAAAGCCAGTTACAATACACCTCAGAACATTAAAAACGCCTTGGGTCACACCGCCTATCTGCTGGGCGGAATTCAGGAACTATCCCAAATCCGCAAGACAACGGTGCGTTTGGAACTGGACGGAGAACCGGTAGAAGACGACTATCTGTTTGGCGCCATTTGCAATTCCACCAGTTTGGGCGGCATTCTGACCTTAGACCCCAACCAGGTGGATATGGGCGACGGTCTGTTTGAAGTGCTGCTGGTACGGGCACCCCGGAGTTTGGCGGAGATCACCGAGTGCATCATGGCGGTGCAGAAGCAGCAGTACAACTGCCGTATGATGACCTTCCGCAGCGCCCGGGAGGTAAATGTGTTCATTGATACGGATATTTCCTGGAGTTTGGACGGTGAAAAGGCCTCCGGGCAAGGATTTTTGCAGGTGAAAAACCTTCACCACGCCATACAGTTGATCAAATAAAGGAGAACGCCATGTTCAACACCACCCTTTGCTATATTACCCGGGGAGACGAAGTACTGATGCTCCACCGGATCAAAAAAGAAAACGATGTGAACAAGGACAAGTGGATCGGCATCGGCGGCAAATTCGAAGGTGACGAGACGCCGGACGAATGTCTCCTGCGGGAGGCCAAAGAGGAGACCGGTCTGACTCTGACCAGTTGGAAATGCCGGGGCGTGGTGACCTTCCTCACCAACGGTCCTTGGGACGGAGAGTATATGTATCTGTTCACCGCCGACGGCTTTGAAGGGGAACTGAAAGCCTGCGACGAGGGGGATCTCCAATGGGTGAAACGGGATTTCCTCAGCACCCTGCCCCAATGGGAGGGAGACAAGATATTCTTGGATCTACTTTGGAAAGACGCACCTTTCTTTCTGCTGAAACTGCGGTACGATGGGGACACATTGGTAGAGGCCGTGTTAGACGGCAAGAAAATCAGATAAAAAACGGGCGTGTGGAAATCCACACGCCCGATAGTTTTATGGATTATTCTTCGGTTTCCTCAGTTTTCTTGGAGAGCATCAGGTTTACAAAGATACCCAGGATCAGAGCGCAGGCAATAGCGGTCAAGGTAACCTTGCCGATGGCCATAGCCATACCGCCGATGCCGGGGATCAGAATGGAGGCAACCACGAACAGATTCTTGTTCTGATTCAGGTCTACCTTCTGGATCATCTTCAGACCGGATACAGCGATGAAACCGTACAGGGTAACGCAAACACCGCCCATGACACAACCGGGAATGGAATCCAGGAATGCCACGAAAGGTCCGAAGAAGGAGATGATGATACTCATAATGGCAGCAGTGGTGATGGTGATGACGGAAGCGTTGCGGGTAATGGCAACGCAGCCAACGGACTCACCGTAGGTGGTATTGGGGCAGCCGCCAAACAATGCGCCTACAGCAGAGCCGATGCCGTCACCCAGCAGGGTGCGATGCAGGCCGGGATCGGTGAGCAGATCAGCATCAATGATAGAACTGAGATTCTTGTGGTCAGCGATGTGCTCAGCAAACACAACGAATGCCACAGGAATGTAGGCCACGGCAACGGTGGCGATGTAGGCGCCGTTGATCTCCTTCACACCCTTCAGGGCTTCCAGGAAGGTGAAATCGGGAACAGCAAAGATCTGCATATCCTGGAACAGGGAGAAGTCGATCACGGGAATGCCGCACAGGGTGAAGATCACGGCTCCCAGATAACCGGCCAGAATACCGATGATAAAGGGTACCAGTTTGGTCATCTTTTTGCCGTAGGTAGAGGCCATAACGACTACCAACAGGGTAACCATAGCGCAGATGAAGGATGCCCATGCGGGAGCGCTCATCACGAAAGATCCATTGGCATCCTGCGGACCGTAGGAGAATACGTCCTTAATGGCAGCGCCGGCCAAGGACAGACCGATCAGGGCAACGGTGGGTCCAATGACAACAGGAGGCATCAGTTTGTTGATCCATTTCACGCCGACCACTTTGACCACGATGGCGATCACAACATACACAAGGCCCGCAAACACAGCGCCCAAAATGATACCGGCAAAACCGGCAGAAGCGGAAACTGCGCCGGCAAAGGCTGCAACCATAGAGCCGATGAAGGCGAAGGAAGAGCCAAGGAACACAGGGCTTCTAAACTTGGTGAACAGTTGGTACACAATGGTGCCAACACCTGCGCCGAACAGCGCGGCGGAAGCGGACATGCCGTTGCCAACGATCGCGGGAACTGCAATGGTGGCTGCCAAAATTGCCAGAACCTGCTGGAACGCAAAGATCAGCATCTGGCCAAACTTGGGTTTGTCTTTAATGCCATAGACCAAATTCATAGTGTTTCCTCCAATATTTCTTTTTCCGAAATTGTCATCTAAAAAAAAGGAGAAAATGTCGCTATCAGGCAGCCAAACATTCTCTCCTTCCTCAGATTTTATTTCCTCCAAAAGTATACCTCTTTTTTCGACAAAATGCAAGAAAAAGTTCACACTTTCTTCAAAAAGCGCAAAAGCAAGGCTCTAAAAAGAGCCTTGCTTCAGTCTGTCGAAAAAGTCCAGCGAAAGCTGGGCTTTTTCTGCATTTTATGATATAATGGTTCCGGGTGATGAAAAATGTTGGAACGCGGAAAAATGGAACGAGGAATCTTTGAGATTGTGGAC
>JAZSRS010000151.1:0-8605 GCA_045538595.1 Faecousia sp.
CCCCGAAATAGGCCGCTTCCTCAACGCCGATGCCTTCGTCTCCACCGGTCAAGGAATAATTGGCTACAATATGTTTGCCTACTGTGGCAACAATCCGATTATCAACTCGGATCCCACTGGTATGCTTTTTCTGCGAGAAGCTGGTGGTGGGTTTTTCGGTGGATCTGGCGGAGGAGGCGGAGGTCTTGTATACGCAGATTGTACTGCACAACTCAGGATTCTGCGGATTGCCGTTCCGGTTGTAACAGTTGTTGTTTTATCTTCAACCGAGGCTATTGATTCTCTGCGTTCTGAAACGATCGTAATCAAGCAGTTGCTTACAGAGATTAAGAAAGCAGAAATACGGAATAACTCAGTATATGTTTTAAAAGACGAAACAGGAACAGTGCAATATGTGGGGCGTACCAATGATGTGGATAAGCAAAGAGCGGCACATAAAATTAATCCAGCTCGTGCCGGGTTAAAAATGGATATACTTATTTCTGGCTTAAACCTGCCAGAAGCACGAGCGTTGGAACAAGCAGCAATGATGTACTACCACACAATAAACACTGCTAATAAAATGAATAATCAGATTAACAGTGTGTCGCCAAAATACTGGGGTGTATTTAAACAACTGGCTTTAGGAACTTTAGATTACGGATGGAATCAAATGTCCGATGAGATTTTATACTGGGCTGGAAGTTGATTTGGAGGTGATGCAAATGGGAATATGGGGATTAGAGTTATATCAAAACGATATATCACTAGATATTAAAGACGAATTTGTAGAACTGTATAATTCTGGAAAAACTACCCAAGACATTACCGATAAATTGATGAAAGATTATCAAAGCATAATTGGGAACATTGTTGAAGAGCCGTTGTTTTGGTTGGCACTGGCAGATACACAATGGAATTTTGGTGTTCTCACGTCTTTTGTTAAAGAAAAGGCGCTTTGCTGGATTGACAAAGGCAGTGATCTGTTTGATCTTCAAACAACAGATATGCCTGCAAAAATGAAGAGAAAAAAAGTTTTGGAGGAGTTGCGATCAAAACTTCTTTCTCCTCAACCGCCAGTAAAAAAACCTGTAAAAAAAAGAATATACAAATGTCAATGGAAAATTGGAGATGTCTTTGCGTACCAATTGGAAAGCGACTTGGCAAAAGAAAGAAATCTGTATGGTCGATATTTGTTGATCCAAAAGATTGATGAAGATGTATGGCATCCTGGACACGTAGTACCAATTGTATATGTAAAAATAACCAGTGACACTAATTTTCCATTAAGCGTAGAAGAATATAATCAAATGCAGTATGTTCAGGTATGGTCTACAAAGTATGAGGAACGCTTTTGGCCTATTGATATGAGACGTCCACAAGAAGATATTGCCGAGAAATCTAAGATAAACTATCAAGCAGATGAATATGGATTCTTGCCACAGTATAGGGTGATATTGCTCAACACTTCATCAAGGGTTATTCCTACAAAATTGACCTATGTGGGAAACTTTGCCAATTCCATTCGTCCGCAAAATGAATTTGTTCCACATTCTAAATATAATCTTGTTGCTGTGCCGTGGGAGCAATTTGATGAAACGTTTGAAACAAAAATGATTAAGTGTTACTGTGGGCATAATCTCAGGGAGTTTAGTATCTACATAGATAAGTGACAGAGACTAATGGGACAGTCCGGCTGTCCCCTAAGCCGAAGGCCGATTTTGACTAACTTATAACCAACGGGGACGGTGTGTCCGTCCCCAGATTCCCAATAGCAACAACGAAACAACAGACAGCGGATTTCTCGACGCCATTGACGAAAGTGCGTCTGCAGCACAAAGAAAGGCGACTCACCGAGACCGGCGAGTCGCCTTAAAAAGCCTCCCTCGTGTAAAGGGAGGTGTCCCGCAGGGGCGGAGGGATTGAAAAACGGCATCTTTTGTGAAAAGTATTCCGTTTAATCTTTTATTTCACCAGCAATTCTGCAATCTGAATGGCATTGGTGGCAGCACCCTTGCGGACTTGGTCGCCGCAGCACCACAGGCAGGTGCCGCAGTCATCAGTCAGGTCGGGACGGATACGACCAACATATACGATATCCTGACCGCTGGTCTCCAAAGGCATGGGATACTGCTTGTTTTTCAGATCGTCCACCAGTTTACAGCCGGGAGCCTTTGCGATGGCTTCCCGTACCTGCTCCACGGTAACCGGCACATCAAAGTGGCAGGAAACGGAGATGGAGTGGCTGCGGATCACCGGCACACGGACGCAGGTGCAGGCAACTTTCAGTTCCGGCAGATGCATGATCTTCCGGCCTTCGTTCTGCATCTTCATCTCTTCGCTGGTGTAGCCTTCAAACTGTTCGCCGCCGATCTGGGGGATCAGGTTGTAGGCGATCTGATAGGGGAATACCTTGGGAGTATAGTTTTCGCCCTTGTACTGGGCTTCCACCTCGTTCATCAGTTCCACAGGGCCTTCTGCACCGGCGCCGGAAACTGCCTGATAGGTGGAGGTGGTCATAGTACGAATGGGGGAGATGGCGTTCAGGGCGTTTACTGCGGTTACGGTGATGATGGTGGAGCAGTTGGGGTTGGAGATAATACCCTTGTGCCACTTCACGTCCTCGGGGTTGACCTCAGGAACTACCAGAGGCACATCGTCCCGCAGACGGAATGCAGAGGAGTTATCCACAAACACAGCGCCGGCCTTCACGATGGCGGGAGCAAACTTCTGGGCAATGTCATTCTCTGCAGCGCCCAGCACGATGTCCACGCCTTCGAATGCCTCGTCGCAGGCAAGACCGATGGTAACATCCTCACCCTTGAAATTCAAAGTCTTACCGGCGCTTCTGGCGCTGGCAAGGGGAACGAGTTTGCCCACAGGGAAGTTGCGTTCTTCCAAAATTTTGATCATTTCCTGGCCAACGGCGCCGGTAGCGCCCAGCACAGCAACGGTATATGTTTTCATAGGGATACCCTCCTGTTATTTAATGAAACTGTTGTACAGAACCCGAATGGCGTCGGCAAAATCTTTGTTTTCCACGCCAAAGATGATGTTCAGTTCGTCGGGTCCCTGGTTGATCATACGGATATTGATGCCTGCCTGACCCAGGGCGGCAAAGATCTTGCCGGACACGCCGGGACGGAACTTCATCTGATGACCCACGGCAGTAACAATGGCGATCTGATCGTGGACGGTGATGTTGTCAGGGTTGATCTCCTGCTGGATCTCTGCCAGAATGGCATACAGATGGGGCGCAAGAGTAGCAGTGGGGATGGCAAGAGATACATTATCCATACCGTTGGGAACGAACTCCACGGACACCCCGTGCTTTTCCAAAACAGACAGGATTCTCCGGAGAATACCTACCTGATTGGTCAGACCCCGCTTAAAAATGGTGATAATGGAGAAATCCTTCTTGCCGGTAATGCCGGTAATGATCCGGTTGGGGTCGATCTCGGTGTCAAAGTGCTTGCGGATCATAGTGCCGGGGTTGCTGGGATCGTTGGTGTTGCGGATGTTCAGGGGAATGTTCTTCTTCCGCACGGGATAGATCGCACCCTCGTGAAGCACATTGGCACCGGCGTAAGCCAGTTCCCGCAGTTCGTCGTAGGTGATCTCGGGAATGGGATGGGGATTTTCCACGATCCGGGGATCGGCCATCAGAATACCGGACACATCGGTCCAGTTTTCATATACATCTGCATCCAGCGCAGCGGCGGCCAGAGAGCCGGTGATGTCGCTGCCGCCCCGGGAGAAGGTGCGGATGCTGCCGTCAGGCATGACACCGTAGAAACCGGGGGTTACTACGCTCTTGCCCTTGGCCATACTGCTGAGGGCTTCATAGGACTTGGCGGTATCTACTGTGCCGTCAATGTTAAAGAACACCCACTGGGCGGCGTCAATGAATTCAAAACCCAAGTACGCGGCCATCAGTTTGGCGGAGAAATACTCGCCCCGGCTGGCCATCTCGTCCTGAGACACCTGCTTGGCATCCAGACGCTTTTTGAGTTCTGCAAATTCTGTCTCCAGATCCAAGGTAATACCCAAATCTTCCCGAATTTCCAAATACCGGGAGGTAATCAGTTCAAATACCGGATCGCAAGGCACGCCGTACTGGGTATGGGCGTGGCACAGATACAGAAGGTCGGTGATCTTGTGGTCCTGGCTGTTCCGCTTACCGGCAGCAGATACTACCGCTACCCGACGCTCCGGGTCAGCCAACAAAATGTCCCGTACCTTTTTATATTGACCGGCGTCAGCCATAGAGGAGCCGCCGAACTTAGTTACTTTCAGCATATCGTTTCTTCCTTTCCGGACAGATTATTCTGCAAAAGCGGCAATGAATGCCTCAGGCTGGTTTTTCAGCCAAGTGTGCATAGCCTCCACAGAAACAGGCTTGGTGATCACGGCGTCGCCCCAACGTTCTTCGGCGATCTCTTCCAGCCAAGTATCGTTGCTGCCGCTGACATAGTAGCGCAGCATATCGGTGTTCTTGGCAGAGACCTTTCCGCCGTAGGGGCTGTAGAATCCCTTGCCGGTCAGCACATCGGCGCAATCCTGCACCACATTATATGCAGTGGGGTAGCGGCCTGCGCCTTGACCGTAGAAACTCATACGGCCGGAGGCGGAGCCAACCAAAGTGATCAAGTTGTAGTTGGCGGGAACCACGGATTCAGGTTCCTTGGTGGAAACCAGTGTGGGCTGCACATAGGCACTCACATTACCGTCTGCCCACTTGCCGGTGGAGATCAGTTTACATACAAAGCCGTGATTGGTAAAATTCTCCACGTCGCTGGCCTTGATCCGGCTGATACCGGCTACAGGAACGGTCTCCGGTACGAGGCTGATGCCGAATGCCACATTGGAAGACAGGATCACCTTGTGCCAGGTGTCAATGCCCTCCACATCGGTGGTGGGGTTGGCCTCAGCGTAACCCAGCGCCTGAGCCTGAGAAAGGGCGTCGGCATAGGTCAGACCCAAGCGGGTCATAGAGTCCAAAATGTAGTTGCAAGTGCCGTTCATAATGCCGCCCACCTTTTCGATGGTCTGCATACGGCGCGCCCGCTCCAGTTCGCTGAGCCAGCCAATGCCGCCGCCCACAGCAGCGGTGCAACGGAAGCAAACGCCCTTTTCCATCGCCAAAGGAAGCAGTTGGTCATAGAAGGTGGCTACCAATGCTTTGTTGGAGGTGACGATATTCTTACCGGCCTCAATGGAAGCCTTCACAAATTCATAAGCCGGATGCAGACCGCCCATCGCCTCCACCACAGTGTCAATGGAGTCGTCGTTTAATAGATCCTGAAAATTCTTGGTTACCTCTGCGTCAGGAAGCGTAACATCTTCCAGGCAGACAACCTTCACAACAGACATATCTTCACGGGCTGCAGTCAGATCGTAAACACCTCTGCCGACAACACCGAAACCTAACAGTCCTATACGCATTTTCTCTTCCTCCCGTATGTGAAATGGGTATCTGTGTTTCCGCGACGAAAACACTTGCTTTTTCTCACAAAAAAGTATATCATATACCTTACATAAATGCAATTGTTTCAATAAGAAAACAATTTGCCTGCTAGAACGGCGTTTTTTGTGCAAAAAGATTAAATCAGGACTAAATTTATCCTGAAAAGGAGGACATTATGCTATACCATTCCACCAGGAATAACCAAATATCCGTCAGCAGCGCACAGGCGGTGCTTTCCGGCCTTGCACCCGACGGCGGTTTGTATGTACCGGAAGAACTGCCCAAAATAGATGTGGAAACCTGCCTGCAGGAGAGCACCATGGATATGGCGGCCCGAATCATTGGTGCGATGCTGCCTGATATTCCCAATATGGAAACCTTGGTCAGCCGGGCTTATAAGGGCAAATTCCAGACCGAGGAACTGACCCCCACGGTAGACACCGTCAAATTCACCGTACTGGAACTGTTCCGCGGTCCGACCTCTGCTTTTAAGGATGTGGCGCTGTGTATGCTGCCCCAACTGCTGACCGCGGCCAAGAAAGAACAGGGAATGCAGGAGGATATCCTGATCCTTACCGCTACTTCCGGTGATACCGGCAAGGCTGCTTTGGCAGGCTTTGCAGATGTGGACGGTGTGAAGATCTGCGTGTTCTATCCCCAGGGTGGCGTGTCTGCCGTGCAGAGAGCCCAAATGGTTACCCAGGAGGGCAATAATGTAGCCGTCTGCGCTGTGGAAGGTAACTTTGACGATGCCCAGACCGGCGTGAAGAACATCTTCGCCAGCGCCGTGGAGGGAAGACTGCCTGCCGGAAACCGGCTGCGCCTGTCCACCGCCAACTCTATCAATATTGGCCGTCTGGCGCCCCAAATTACATACTATTTCAAGGCCTACGCCGACCTGCTTCGCCGCGGTCAAATCGCTATGGGCGATAAGGTGAACTTCTGCGTTCCCACCGGTAACTTTGGCGATATTTTGGCAGGCTGGCTGGCAAAGCGGCTGGGTCTGCCTGTGGGCAAACTAGTTTGCGCGTCCAATGCCAACAATGTGCTGACGGACTTCATTGAGACCGGTACATACGACCGCCGCAGACCGCTCCACAAGACGGTATCTCCCTCTATGGATATTCTGGTGTCCTCCAATTTGGAGCGGCTTCTGTACTTCCTGTCCGGTGATACGGAATTGGTGGCAGATCTGATGAAGAAGTTGAACACCGACGGTTTTTACACCGTACCCGACAGCCTGAAAGAGGCGATTTCGGAGGAATTCTGGGCCGGTTATTGCGACGATGCCAAGGCCAAGGAAACGATCAAAAATGTATTTGATAACCAACATTACCTCTGTGACACCCACACCGCTACCGGCTGGGCAGTGGCAGAAGATTATGTAAACCAAACCGGCGACACCCGTCCTATGGTGGTGCTGTCCACCGCCTCTCCCTACAAGTTCCCCGCCGCTGTGCTGTCTTCTTTAGAAAATGCGCCGGAAATGGACGAATTTGATCAGATGGAATACCTGTCTAAGACCACCGGTACCATCATTCCCGATAACCTGTCCGGTCTGCGGGAGAAGACGGAGCGCCACACCGGCGTGATCGCCAAAGATGCCATGCTGGACTTTGTAATGGCGCTGTAAAGGAGAAAGATATGAACGCAGTTACCATTCGTGTACCGGCTACCACCGCCAATTTAGGCCCTGGATTCGATGCCTTTGGCTGCGCCCTGCAACTGTATACCGATGTAACCTTTGAAGAGACGGAGAGCGGTTTGGAAATTACCGGCTGCGATGAGGAATTTACCGGGCCGGATAACTTGGCCTATGTATCCTATTGCGCCGTGTTGGAATCCTTAAGCGAGGAAGTCAAGGGCGTGAAGATCCATATCGACGCCCACATTCCCATCTGCCGGGGCTTAGGCTCTTCCGCAGCCTTGCTGGTTGCCGGCGCTATGGGCGCCAATGTGCTGCGGGGCAACCGCCTGTCCACACAAGGTCTCTTAAACATCACCAACGCCATGGAAGGCCACCCGGACAATCTGGCTCCTGCCTTTTTTGGCGGCCTGACCGCCTCTATGGTAGACGGCGGCCTGCCGGTTACGGTGAGTTTCCCCTTGCACCCAGATTGGGAATTTCTGGCGCTGATTCCCGACTTTGATATGCCCACGGTGAAAGCCAGAGCCGTGTTGCCGGAGCAGGTGAGCCGGGTCGATGCCATTTATAACATCTCCCACGGCGCTATGGTGCTGAAGGCGTTGGAACTGGGCGACGAAAAACTGCTGCGGAACGCCATGCAGGACAAACTTCACCAGCCCTACCGGAAACACATGGTTGCCGATTACGAGGCCATTGAAGCCTTGGTGCGGACTGCCGGCGCGGCATTCTGCCTCAGCGGCGCAGGGCCGACCCTTCTGTGCATCACCCGGGATAAGACCCTGAAAGATAAACTGGCAAAGAAACTCCCCACCGTTACCCAGCGGAACTGGGAGATTATGCCCTTGCACGTAACATTTGAAGGGGCAAAAGTGCTGTAATTACACGAAAAAGTTGGAAAAAACCCTTGACTTTTGGTTTTTCCTCTGCTAAAATAGTCAAGCCGCATTGAAAAGGTCTAAGTTGGCGTGTTCAAACGCCCACCTTAAAAGCGAGTCTACACAAATAAAAAGTAGGTGAAAAAGAATGAAAGCAGTTATCGTTACCGGAGGTAAGCAGTACACCGTGTCTGAAGGCGATGTGATCTACATCGAGAAGTTGGACGTGGAGGCTGAAACTACCGTAAAGTTCGACCAGGTTCTGGCTATTCTGGACGGCGAAAACTCCAAGATCGGCGCTCCCGTGGTTGAGGGTGCTACCGTGGAGGCTAAGGCTATCAAGAACGGCAAGGCTAAGAAGATCATTGTCTTCAAGTACAAGGCCAAGAAGAACGAGAAGAAGAAGCAGGGCCATCGTCAGCCCTACACCAAGGTGGAAATCACCAAGATCGCACTGTAATTATGACAAGATGCGAGTTTTTTATGGAGGAAGGCAGAATCACAGGATTCTCCGTCTCCGGACACAGTGGCTATGCAGAGGCCGGGCAGGATATTGTCTGCGCTGCTATCTCCGCTGTGGTTGCTATGGCTGAGGCCACCATCAATGATGTGTGTGGCGCAAAAGCCAAGGTGCGG
>JAZSRS010000014.1:0-12170 GCA_045538595.1 Faecousia sp.
TTCTACACCGCCGTTTCCCGGCATATACTGTAGCAATTCTGGGGGGTAGAAGCTATCTCAGCCAAATTTACGGATGTGCACTGCAAGGAAGTCATCTGCATCAGCGACGGCCGGCGGCTGGGTCTGATCCACGATGTAATCATTCAACTTCCCAATGGGGAAGTCAGCGCCATTGTCGTGCCGGGAAGGTGCAAAATGGGCGGTCTTGGGCCGCCTAGAGACGATTTTGTGATCCCGTGGAACTGTATCTGCCGCATTGGCCCGGACATCGTTCTGGTGGACATCAAACCCGAGGACTGCCGGGTCATGCGGGGAAAACCGCGGCTGCTGTTTTAACAAGACCGGGGGGAGGGGGCTCCCCTCCCGTTTTTAATGCAAAGTGCAAAATGCAAAGTGAATGTGTCGCTTCGCGACCTATTTGAATCATTGCCGCAGGCAATACCTTCATTTTGCATTTTGCCCTTTGCATTTTACATTTGAACAGGTTTCACGCCCCACATCTTGGGCCTTATTTCCCTTCAAACAACAACATCCTGTTTTGCCAAAAAATATTGGAAAAAATATGAAAAATAAGAAAAAAACACTTGCAAAATGGGCATACTTCTTATATAATAATTCGGCACGGAAATTTTCCGTAGTATTCAAACCACACACCCGGGGACCTGTCGCTCCCGTGTTCCCAAGAAGAACTTGCGAACGGGCGGCACGGAATGAACGGGGTGGAGGACAAAACAAAAGGAGAAAAAACTATGTCTGTCGTATCTATGAAAAGTCTGCTGGAAGCCGGCGTGCACTTCGGTCACCAGACCCGCCGCTGGAATCCCAAAATGGCCACCTACATCTACACCGAGCGTAACGGCATCTACATCATCGACTTGCAGAAGACCGTTAAGAAGTTGGAAGAGGCTTACAACTTCGTTCGCGATATGGCTGCAGAAGGCGGCAACATCCTGTTCGTCGGCACCAAGAAGCAGGCACAGGACGCTATTAAGGAAGAAGCCATCCGTTGCGGCGGCTACTATGTGAACGCTCGTTGGCTGGGCGGTATGATGACCAACTTCCGCACTATGCGTACCCGTATCGACCGTCTGGCGCAGCTGCGCAAGATGGAAGCCGACGGCACTTTCGCAATGCTGCCCAAGAAGGAAGTTATCAAACTGCAGGGCGAAATTGAAAAACTGGAAAAGTACCTGGGCGGCGTGAAGGAAATGAAGAAGATCCCTGCTGCTCTGTTCATCGTTGACCCCCGCAAGGAGCGCAACGCCATCGCTGAGGCTAAGAAACTGAACATTCCCATCGTGGCTATCGTGGACACCAACTGCGATCCCGACGAGATCGACTACGTGATCCCCGGCAACGACGACGCTATCCGCGCCATCCGTCTGATCGCCGGCGCTATGGCATCTGCCGTAATCGAAGGCCGTCAGGGCGAAGACGCAACTGTCGAGGCTACTGAGGCTGCTCCCGCCGCCGAAGAAGCACCCGCTGCTGAATAATTACACAGGAGGACACTATAATGGCATTTACCGCATTGGATGTTAAGAAACTCCGTGAGATGACCAACGTTGGCATGATGGACTGCAAGGCAGCCCTGGCCGCCACCGATGGCGATATGGACAAGGCTGTGGACTGGCTCCGTGAAAAGGGTCTGGCCAAGGCTGCTAAGAAGGCTGGCCGTGTGGCCGCCGAAGGCGTTGCTTACGCTACCGTAGTAAACGGCGTGGGCGTCGTGATCGAAGTGAACTCCGAGACCGACTTTGCCGCCAAGACCGACGCATTCCTGGACCTGGTGAAGAATCTGGCTGAAGTGGTTGCTACCGCTAACCCCGCAGATGTTGAGGCTCTGAAGGCTGCTAAGTACCCCAATTCCGACCTGACCGTTACCGAGATCCTGCAGGAGAAGGTTATGTCCATCGGCGAAAATATGCAGATCCGCCGTTTCGCCCGTTTTGCTGACAACACCTCCGTCGCTTACGTTCACGCAGGCGGCACCCACGGTGTTCTGGTAAACCTGGCTGTGGAAGGCTGCGACGCTACCGAGATCGGTAAGAATGTTGCTATGCAGATCGCTGCCATGAACGCAAAGTACTGGGACAAGTCCCAAGTTCCTCAGGAAGAAGTGGACAAGGAAATGTCCGTGCAGATGGCTCTGATGGACAACGATCCCAAGATGGCTTCCAAGCCTGCACAGGTGAAGGAAAAGATCGCACAGGGCAAACTGAACGCCTTCTTCAAGGAAATCTGCCTGCTGCAGCAGGACTTCGTCCGCAGCGACCTGTTCCAGGGCGATGTGGCTGGCTACATTGCTGACGCTGCCAAGAAGTTGGGCGGCAAGGTTACCTTCGTGGACGCCATTCACTACATCAAGGGTGAAGGCATCGAGAAGAAGGAAGAGAACTTTGCTGACGAAGTTGCCGCACAGATCGCCGGCGCTGGCAAATAATTAAAAAATAACACAACCCACTCCGAGGATCACTCCCCGGAGTGGGTTTTTTCTATTTTCGCCGGTATCGCAGATCCTCCACCATCTCAGAAAATCTATCTGCTAATATATACCGCAGTTTGTACCGGATAATCACCGGCTTCCATTGACCACAATCCTCACACAACTCCGGCACTCGGGTCATAAGAAACTTTTTAGGTTTATCATCCGTCTCCATATATTTGTTCCAACAATCTATACATATTTCCGACATAAAACCACCTCTTTCTAATATTATATACTTGTTTTAAGTATACTTTTGCCATTATAGCATAATTTAATCTTAAAATATACTTAAATTAAGATATTTAAGGTGAGATTATGCGAAACAAAAATAACAAACATTTGGGTATTGAGGTAGATCCGGAACTGCATTACAAACTGCACTATATTGCAAAGTACGAGGGCCGCTCCGGCAACGGTCAGGTTTTGCACCTGATCCGCCAATGTATCCGGGACTTTGAAACCAAACAGGGACAGATTCCCCTGCCGGAAGACATTGCCCATAAATAATCCTATAACGAATTACCACCCCGAGGATCACGCCCCGGGGTGGGTTTTTAAGCCTTCCCCCAGGGGGAAGGTTTTTAAGGTTTCTCCTGTTGTGGTACTCGCTCAGGTCGCTTCATCTGCCACCGGCAGCGCTCCCATCGCTCCCCCTTAAGTATCCCCCGCCGCCCCAACGTTACCTCTCAGAATATCAAACATCTTTTAGGGGATTCCAAAGGGGGAAGTGTAAGAAATGTATGATGTGGTATATGCTCGTACCACTTCCCCTTTTGGTCGTGGGAAGGGTCCGGGAAACCTACGAAACGTTTCCCGGCGGCTCTTTGCATACTTTCTCGCCGGTGAGAAAGTATGAACGACCATCTATCTTGCCATTACCAGTTGGCGGAACACTCTGCTCCACATTTGCCAGAAAGTGAGCCGTTCTACCGGTTCTTCCGCCACCATAGGAATCTCCTTCAGCACCTGCTCACCGGCCTTAATGTATAATGTACCCAGCCGCTGCCCCTTGCTCACCGGGGCGTCTACAGATTCCATCAATTCCACCTGCTGGGTGATCTGATTTTTCTGGGCCTTTTCGATCAGCACCGCATCCTCTCCTGCGGGGATCGCAGTTACAGAATCCCGCACCCCCAATTTTACGGGAATGTCGGCCTTTTCTGTCTGGGGGAGCACCAACGCATACCCGGCAAACCCAGAATCCAGCAGTCCCTTGGCGGCAGCAAACCGATCTTTGGAAGTCTCGCACCCCATCACCACCGCCACCAGTTCCATATCCTCCCGCATAGCCGATGCAGACAGGCAGTACCCCGCCTTGGAGGTGAAACCGGTTTTTAGTCCCGTTGCGCCCCGGTAAAATCGCACCAGTTTGTTGGTGTTGGAAAGGCCAAAGGCCCCGTTTCGCACCGTGTCCATCCAAATGGTGGTAAATTTCTTGATGTCCGGGTGGTTTTTCAGCAATTCCCGGGACATTACCGCAATGTCATAGGCAGAGGTTTTGTGGTCTTTGGCATTTTCGTCATCGTCCAGGCCAGTGCAGTTGACGAAATTGGTGTCATGCATCCCCAGTTCTTTGGCCCGCTTGTTCATCAGTTCCACAAATCCGTCCTCGCTGCCGGCCAGATGTTCCGCCATCGCGCAGGCGCAGTCGTTGGCGGAACTGACGGCAATGGCTTTCACCATTTCCGTCACCGACATGGTCTCCCCTTCCTTTAGAAACACTTGACTGCCCCCTTTGGCAGCAGCGGCTTCCGAAGTGGTAACCGTGTCATCCCAGTGGATGCGACCGTCGTCAATGGCCTCCATGATCAGCAGCATGGTCATCACCTTGGTGACACTGGCAGGAGGTAGTGGCGTGTGAGCATCCTGTTCATAGAGTACTGTACCGGTTGCCACATCCATCAACACCGCGCTTTTGGCCTTTACTTCCCCCTCTGCCGATACAGGCAGAATTGGAAGAAGTATCAATACACACAATAAACAGAGTATTCTTTTCATAATATACCCTCCCAGACAAATTAAAAATTAAAAGTTAAAAATTAAAAATTCCTTTTTCTGTGTGTTATGTCCAAGTTTTTTCACATTCTGCAATTCTCAATTTTTCATTTTTAATTTTTCATTCTCAATTTATGTTGCCTGTCCGGTTTATAGAACTTTTCTATTGTGTATTGCTCTGTTTTTTGGTATAATATTAAGAAAAAATATAATGGATGTGGAATGCTTTGAAATACGGAATATGGAAAACGGCTGCGCCGGGCATAGACGCAGTCAACGGCCTGACGCGGGAGGGTTATGCCCCGCTGACGGCCATGGTGCTGGCGGCCCGAGGTCTTCAGACCCCTACAGCGGCCAATCAGTACTTAGATTGTCACGCAAATTTGTTAGACCCCTACCTGCTGACAGATATGGCGCTGGCTGCCGGACGGGTGGCCGTGGCTATGGAACGGAAAGAAAAGATCGCCGTGTTTGGCGACTACGATGTGGACGGCATCACCGCCACCTGCTTGCTGACGGACTTTCTGCGGAAGCAAGGCTGCGACTGCGTGCCTTATATCCCCGGCCGGCTGGAGGAGGGCTACGGCCTGAATCCTATTGCTATCGACTACCTCCACTCTTTGGGGGTTACCCTGATCATCACTGTGGACTGCGGTATTACCGCTATGGAGGAAGCCAAACTGTGCCAATCCCTTGGCATTGATTTGGTGATCACCGACCACCACGAATGCAAAGACACCCTCCCCGACGCCATTGCGGTGGTCGACCCTCACCGGCCTGACGGCGGCTATCCCCACCAGACTTTGTGCGGTGTGGGCGTGGCGTTCAAGTTGGCCGCCGCCCTTTGCGGCAGTCAGGAGGAATTGCTCCGTCAGTACGGAGATATGGTTTGCCTTGGTACGGTGGCGGATGTAATGCCCCTCCACGGGGAAAACCGCACCATCGTGGCTCAAGGACTGTCTATTTTGCAAAAAAATCCTCGCCCCGGCATCGCTGCTCTGATGAAGCAATGTGGCTGCGAACCTGCCGACCTGACCGCCTCCGGCATCGGCTATGTGCTGTGTCCCCGGATCAACGCCGCAGGCCGTATGGGGCAGATCGACTTGGCGATGGAACTGTTTTTGACCACCGATCCCGCCAAGGCCAACTCCCTGGCCAAGGCTCTGTGCGAACTGAACAAGCAGCGGCAAGCGGTGGAATCGGAGATCTACGCCGGTGCCATTGAAATGCTGCCCCCGGGTCAGACCCCCAACGCCATCGTGCTGGCAGACGAAAGTTGGCATCAGGGCGTGGTGGGGATCGTGGCCAGCCGCATTGCTGAAGAATACTGCTGTCCCACCTTCCTGATTTGCTTGGACGGAGAACACGGCAAGGCCAGTTCCCGAAGTTTCGGCGGATTCAATCTGTTTTCCTCCCTGACCCAACTGTCTCATTTGCTGGAAAGTTACGGCGGTCACGAACTGGCAGCCGGTTTTACCATCAGCCGGCAGCAGATCGTCCCGTTCCGGCAGGAAATTTCCCGGCTGGCCGAGGAATTTTACTGCGGCGATGCCCCGCAGACCGTGTTGGAAGCAGACTGTGTCATCCCCCCGGAACTGCTGACTCTGCCTAACATCGCCTCTTTGGACGCATTGGAGCCCTGCGGCAATGGCTGTCCCAAGCCGGTGTTGGTGATGGAAAATCTGCTGGTGGATCGGCTGAGTCAAGTCGGCGGCGGACGCCACCTGCGTCTGCGCTTGCAGAGCCGTCATCACAGTTTTAACGGCATTTTCTTCTCCGCCACCCCGGAATCCGCTTCCATCGCCCAAGGCGACCGGGTGGATGTGGCGTTTATCCCCCAGATCAACGAATTCCGGGGCGAAAAAACGGTGCAGATGAACATTCAGGACATCCGTCCTGCCTGCAACAAACCTGTGTGCTGCGACACTTCCGACTACCGCCGGCTCACTTCCGACACCTTAGACCAGGATAGTGCCGCCCGGCTTATGCCGGACAGAGCCACCCTTGGCACGGTTTGGCGCTATCTGTCCGCCCACGGCGGCAATCTGCAGGAGACCCCTGTCTGCCTGTGCAGAAAAATTATCCGCTGGTCAGACTGCGATTTAACGCTGTCACAACTGCTGACCTGTCTGGACATTTTTGCCGATGTAGGTCTGCTGGAGACCACACGGCATCATAAATACATCTCTATCCGGCTGATTCCCACCGACGCCAAGGCAGATCTCTCTGCCAGCCGGACCATGCAGCGCTTGCTGGCTGCCACCGAATAATCCCCAAGAAAGGACGGTTGAGGGGCTTTTTCCCTCTGCTTACTATGGAAAGTTTTGCTGAACACTACGGCTCTCTGTACCAGACGGTGAATAGGTGTCTTCCCGGCGTGGATATGACCCTGATCGACCGGGCGGTGGAGTATGCCCGAGAAAAACATAAAGAGCAAAAGCGAAAAGACGGCTCGCCCTACATCATCCACCCCCTGGCGGTGGCGGAGATTGTGGCGGAAATGGGTCTGGACACCGATGCCATTTTAGGCGCTCTGCTTCACGACTGCATTGAGGACACCGACGCCTCCTTCGACGAGATCGCCAAGATCTTCGGCAACACCGCCGCAGAACTGGTGGAAGGTGTCACCAAACTGACCCGGGCCAATTTCTCCTCCTCCGAGGAGGCCCAGATGGAGAACCTGCGGAAGATGTTCATGGCCATGAGCAAGGACATTCGGGTGGTTCTCATCAAGATTGCCGACCGGCTCCACAATATGCGTACTATGCAGTACCAGACCCCGGAAAAGCAGGTCTTAAAATGCCGGGAGACCATGGATATCTATGCCCCCCTGGCCCACCGGCTCGGTATGCAAAAGGTAAAATGGGAACTGGAAGACATCGCTCTGCGGTATCTGGAGCCGGAAGCATACAACGACATTATGGCCTATCTGTCTGCCCACAAGGAAAAAGACGAGGCCTTTATGCACACCATTGACGACAAGATCTCCCAGCGGCTGAACGCCATGGGCATTCACTGTACCGTTTACGGCCGGATCAAGCACGTATACTCCATCTACCGGAAGATGGGCGCCCAGGGCAAGGCCATGGACGAACTGTTCGACATTTATGCCTTCCGGGTGGTGGTGAACACCATTCCTGACTGCTATAATGTGCTGGGTCATATCCACGATCTGTTCAACTTGGTTCCCGGCCGGTTTAAGGACTATATTTCCACTCCCAAGCCCAATATGTATCAGAGTTTGCATACCACCGTCATCGGCTCTCAGGGTATTCCCTTTGAGGTGCAGATCCGCACTTGGGAGATGCACGAGACTGCCGAATACGGCATCGCGGCCCACTGGAAATACAAGCAAGGCGAAGGCGACGGAGAGGAAAAGGACTTCGAGTGGGTACGCAGACTTTTGGAAAGCCAGCAGGATACCGACGCGGAGGACTATGTGAACTCCATGAAGATCGATATGTTCGACGACGAGGTGTTCGCCTTCACCCCCAAGGGCAAGATCGTCTCCCTGCCTGCCGGCTCTACCCCCATTGACTTTGCATACGCCATTCACTCCGGCGTGGGCAACGCTTTGGTGGGGGCAAAAGTCAACGGCCGGATCTGCAACATTGATTCGTCCTTGCAAAATGGCGATGTGGTGGAGATCATCACCTCCAAAACCGCCAAAGGCCCCAGTCGGGACTGGCTGAGTATCTGTAAGAGTAACCAAGCCCGCACCAAGATCAAGCAGTGGTTCAAAAAGGAACGGCGGGAAGAGAATGTTACCCACGGCCGCGCCTCCTTCGAAGGAGAAATGCGCCGGGTAGGTCTGCCCCTGTCCATCACCGTAGACCCGGAGGTAGGGCCGCAACTACTGAAGAAACTGGCCTTCGACTCCTGGGAAGATATGTATGCCGCCATCGGCTACGGCGGTCTGACGGCGGTGAAGGCCGTGGGCCGTATCCGGGACGATATCAACCGGGCCTTGAAACTGCAAAACAGTGAAAAACAGACTATTCTGAACACCAAATCCGATACCGGAACAAAAACCAACCGCCACGCGGTCAACGGCGTCATCGTGGAGGATATTGACTCCTGTATGATCCGTTTCGCCAAGTGCTGTACTCCCGTTCCCGGCGACGGCATTATTGGCTTTATCACCAAGGGATTCGGCGTGTCTGTCCACCGGATTGACTGCCCCAATGTGCAGAACCGGGAAGAGCCTCACCAAAAAGCCCGGTGGGTGCGGGTGCAGTGGGCAGACGACGAAGACCAGCCCTTCGACACCTCTTTGGAATTGGAGTGTATCACACGAGACGGCCTGCTTTTGGATGTGGCCAACGCCCTGACCGCCGCCCGCGTCCGGGTGAAGGAACTCAGCGGCAAGGATCTGCCCGGCGGCAGAAGTGTGTTCAGCCTTCGGTTTGAAGTGAAAGATGTGGACGAACTGGACGCCGTCCGGAACAAATTGCTGAACATCCGGGATGTGGTCCGTTCCCGCAGAGGACACAATTAAATGCAAAATGCATAATGCAGAATGCAAAACAAAGGAGTTATTATGCGAGCAGTTCTGACAAGAGTGAAATCCGCCTCCGTTGCCATTGACGGAGAAGTGGTAGGCCAAATCGGTCAGGGATTTCTCATTCTGCTGGGCGTCGGCCCGGAGGACACGGAAGAAACCAGCCGGTATTTGGCGGAAAAGGCGCTGAACCTGCGGGTCTTTGAGGACGAAAACGGCAAAATGAACTTAGGCCTGAGCGATGTGGGCGGTCAGGTGCTGGTGGTGAGCCAGTTCACCCTGTACGGCAACTGCCGGAAAGGCCGCCGGCCCAGTTTTGTAGGCGCGGCAGACCCAGAATTGGGTAACCGGCTATATGAACAGTTCCTTGCGGACTGCACCGCTTTGGGGTATCCTCCCCAGCACGGCCGGTTTGGCGCGGATATGCAGGTAAGTTCCGTCAACGACGGCCCGGTTACCCTGATTCTGGACACCAAGGACCTACTGGAAACACCCAGACGGAATGGATAATGGACAATTAAGGAGTTTGCTATGTTGAACATGAAAACATTGCCGTTAGGTGCTTATCAAACAAACTGCTATATCGTCTGGGGAGACGCATCTTCCGATTGTATCGTCATCGACCCGGGATATACGCCGGAAACGGTGCTGGCAGAAGTAAAGAAGTTAAATAAAACCGTTGCCGCCGTATTTTTGACCCACGGCCATTTTGACCATGTGGGCGGGGTACGGGGCATTGCAGACGCCACCGGCTGCCCGGTTTACCTCCACGAAAAGGAACTCTCCCTGCCGGAGGGGATGACCGACGGCCCTCTATGCTACTCCCACACCTACGGCGAGGGAGATACTCTCTCTTTGGCAGGCCTAAATATCCGGGTGCTCCACACTCCGGGGCATACCCCCGGCTCGGTGTGCTTGCAGGCAGAGGACACCCTGTTCACCGGGGACACCCTGTTTATGGATTCCTGCGGCCGCACGGATTTCCCCGGCGGTAGTATCCATGAAATGTTCCGTTCCCTGTCCCGACTTACAGAATTGCCCGGGGACTACGCCGTGTATCCCGGCCACGGCCCGGCAACCCGCCTCTCCCAAGAACGGCAGTTTAACCCCTATATGAACAGGTGAACACACTATGAATCTAACGATCCTCGGTCATGATGACCGTTACGCAGCAGAGCAACTGCTTCTGTCCCTATTTTCAGAAACCGAAGGGGTTGCCCTGTCCAAACTGACCCGGGGAAACACCTGGCTCACCGCCATTGCAGAAATAGAAATCGGCGGCGAAAAGACCCGGGCTACCCGGCGATTGGCGGCAAATGCCGAATCGGTGCGTCTGCGGCGGCAGATTTTGCAGCAGAGCATCTATTTGGCGGCCTTGCCCCACCTGAAAACCGCCCCGGCCTGGGGCGCATTGGCAGGGGTAAGACCCACCAAAATCTCCACCCGCCACTTGCTGGAGGGTGGTACGGAAAAGACTGCCGACAAACTGCTGAAAGACACCTATTTTGTGTCAAAAGCCCGGCGGCAACTGGCCATTGACTGTTCCAACTCCACCGTAAATGCGGTAAACCGCACCACGGAGAAGGATATTTCCCTGTATGTGGGCATTCCATTTTGCCCAACCCGGTGCAGTTACTGCAGTTTTGTCAGCCGCACCGTGGGCAAACGCACCGACCTGATCGACCCCTATCTGCAGGCGCTGTACAAAGAAATTTCCCACACCGGTCGCCTCTTAAAAGATTCCGGCAAGACTGTCCGCTCGGTGTACATCGGCGGCGGCACGCCCACCACCTTGTGCGCCTCCCAAATGGCCGAACTACTGGACACCCTGTACGATGCCTTTGATCTGTCCCGCAACATAGAGTTTACCGTAGAGGGCGGTCGGCCCGACACTTTGGACTTAGTGAAACTGCGCACCATCCGTTCCCACGGGGCAGACCGTATGAGCATCAACCCTCAGACCATGCAGGACGCGGTGCTACGGGCCTGCGGCCGACCCCACACCGCAAAGGGTATCTTAGACCGTTATCACGATGCAGTAAACGCCGGTTTTGACGCCATCAATATGGACTTGATCGCCGGTCTGCCCCAAGATTCCTACAATGGATTCTGCGATTCTTTGGAGCAGGTGATCGGATTAAACCCCGCCAACATCACCGTCCACACCTTGTCCTTAAAAAAAGGCGCAGACCTGTTTGAAAAGCGGGTTTCGCTCCCCAACATGGAAGAAGTGGCCCAAATGGTGGACTATGCCAACCACGCCCTGCGCTCCGCCGGGTACAAACCTTACTACCTGTACCGGCAGAAATATATGTCCGGCTCTTTTGAAAATGTGGGCTGGAGCCGGAATGAACTGGACTGTCTCTACAATATCTATATGATGGAGGAGACTCACACCATTTTGTCCTTAGGCGGTGGCGGTATGAACAAAGTCAACCTGCCGGAAGGCCGCCTAGAACGATTCCATAACCCCAAATTCCCGGAGCAGTACATCGAACAGTTAGACAGTGTCCTGCGGCAAAAGGACGAACTGTTCCAATTACTGTAAGACTTAATTGCAATGAATTGCCCGTTGGGCATGATTTGGCTTCGCCATGAATTGCCTGTCGGCATGAATTGTATTTGGGCAATTCAAATCATGGAGCGAAGCGAGAAATCATGATGCTCTGCATCTATTCATGATGGGAACCATCAATTCATACATGGCAGGCTACCGCCTGCGAAAAGGAAGTGGTATTTTGGATACTTTGATTGCAAATGTTACCTTGGTAACCATGAATGAGAAAATGGAAACACTGTTCGGTGCATATCTTGGCATCGCAGACGGCAAAATAGCCTATATCGGCAAAACCGCGCCGGAGGAACAGCCGGAGACCATTATCGACGGCACAGGAATGGTGGCGCTGCCCGGTCTTATTAACTGCCATACCCACCTGTCCACCGCGGTGCTGCGAAACTTTTTAGACGACAGTTCCAAGCGTGATGCGTTGGAACAACTGTTGACCCGGCAGGATAAGTTGGACACCCGGGCTGCTAAGGCCGCCGCTACGCTGGCCATTGCCGAGTGCTTGCGGTTTGGCGTTACCTCTGTGTCGGACCTGTACTATTTCCCGGAGGCCACCGCCCAAGCGGTAGCGGAAAGCGGTATCAAGGCCAATTTGGCCCTGTCTGCCTACCGGTTTATTG
>JAZSRS010000143.1:0-15816 GCA_045538595.1 Faecousia sp.
ACAAAACGCTCCGCTTAATGCTGCTTGGTTCCCCACCTGACATGGTTCACGGGATTCTGTTGCGCAGGACCATTCCATCAACACCGCTTATATAAGTCGGATCTAGCCATGTCGTTCTGTGAGCCAAGGAGTTGAGTTGCCAATTTGTCTTCCTAAGACCGCTTGGCCTCCGACTTCACAAAACGCTCCGCTTAATGCTGCTTGGTTCCCCACCTGACATGGTTCACGGGATTCTGTTGCGCAGGACCATTCCATCAACACCGCTTATATAGTCCGGACGGTACTGAAACAAACCCGGGTGTGGGAATTCATCCCTGCTGTAGCGGATTGCAGGCATAGGGCACCGCTATCTCCCCGACTAGTGCGACCTTGTTATAAGCCGGTTGGTATAACAAGGATAGTAAATTTTTAGTTAACTTTAGAATCGATGAAATTAGCCAGTTCCTGGAAAGTGGTGATCTTCTGGTCTTCCATCTCCAGTTCTACACCCAATTCGGATTCCAGATCCATAATCATTTCAACGATATCCAGAGAGTCGATACCAAGGCTCTCAAAGGTACTGCCCGGTGTAATATCGTCCGGATTCAGATCCAATTGCTTGGCAGCATAAGAAACAAGTTTTTCATACATCTGTCTATCCCTCCAAATGGTTTTTATCTTACTGTATTTTATTACATAGCAGAATGTTTGTCAATCACAGTTTTTCACGCCAATGCCTGCGGCATAAGCAGTGGCCCAGGCAATTTGTAAATTGAATCCGCCGGTATAAGCGTCGCAGTCAATGATCTCCCCGGCGAAAAACAGGCCGGAAACCAGTTTTGATTCCATAGTTTTGGGGTTGATCTCCGAAACTTTGATACCACCGGAAGTAATGATGGCTTCCGCAACCGGCCGCTTTCCGACAATCGAAACAGGAAATGTCTTTAGCAGATCTACCAGTCCTCTACGCTGCTGTTTTGTCAGAGAATTGGCCTGCAAATCGACCGGGATCTCCAGCAGTTCCAGCACTACAGGGATCATAGACCGGGGCAGCAAGTCCGTCAAGGCGTTTTCCATGGTACGATTTTTATAAGTATCCAAATCTCGGAGGATGCGGTCATTGAGTTTATTTTCGTCCAGCGCAGGTTTCAAGTCCAAAAGCAGTTTGCAACCTCCCCCCCGTAAATGGGCGCTGGCGCTGAGCACCGTGGGTCCGGAGACACCGAAATGGGTAAACAGCAATTCTCCAAAGTCTTTATAAAGTGTTTTCCCCTTGGTATCCAGCAACCGCACGCCAACATTTCGAAGACTCAAGCCCTGCATCTTTTGGCAGGTGTCCCCCGCTGTTTCCAGCGGCACAAGGCTTCCCTCCGCCTCCACGACTGTATGTCCCAGCGCTTTTGCCATTCGGTAACCATCTCCTGTAGAGCCGGTGGCAGGATAAGACAGTCCTCCTGTGGCCAAGATCACTTTGGGTGCAGAAACAATACCCACATCGGTCTTAACGCCGGTTACAGCATTGTTTTCCGTCAATATCTCCATAGCCTTGGCAGTAAGGATCTTCACACGGTTTTGATACAACGCATTTCTCAGGCACTCCAGGATAGATTGTGATCTGTCACTCACGGGAAACACTCGATTTCCCCGCTCTGTTTTTAGCGTGCAACCGTTATTTTCAAAAAATTCCATCACTTTTGCTGGGGGACAGTTTTCTAACGCGCTAAACAGGAATTTTCCATTCCGGGGCGTATTTTGCATAACCTCTTGGGCAGAGCAGTTATTGGTTACATTGCAGCGGCCTTTGCCGGTAATCAGCAGTTTCTTTCCCAGTCGGTCATTGGCTTCCAGCAGGATCACCTGACTCCCCTGCTGGGCTGCGGTAATGGCCGCATACATACCTGCCGGACCGCCGCCAATCACAATTACATCAGATTTCATCGCGTCTCACCTATCAGTTTTTCTATCTCTGCATCTGTCAGATGCCGCCACTTGCCAGGTGGGAGTGTTCCCAGTTCTACGCCACCTTCTGCCAGTCGAATCAGGCGGGTGACGAACATCCCTGCCAGGTCGCACATCCTTCGGACCTGTCGGTTTCTCCCCTCGTGGATCACCACTTCTATCTGGGCATTTCCCTTTTCGTCTGCAGAGAGCAGGCGGACATCCGGTTTTGCGATGGTATAGCCGTCCAAGGTCACCGGTTGGCTCAGTTGATGCAGACCATGGGGAGTATATCCCTTCACCAGCACGCGATAAGTTTTGTTGACTGTATGTCTGGGGTGCATCACTTTATTGGCAAATTCCCCGTCATTGGTCAGAATCAGCAAACCCTCGGAATCCATATCCAGTCTACCCACCGGGTATACCCGCTGGCAGCAATCGGCAACCAACTGGGAAACATTTTTCCTGCCTTTTTCGTCGGACAGGGTCGTCACATAGCCTCTGGGTTTATGCAATAAGATGTACGTATTTTCACCGCCGGACGGGAGCGGTTTCCCGTCCAGCAAGATCATATCCGAATCCGGATCGGCGCTTTCGCCCAGAAGGCAAACCCGGCCGTTACAGGTGACCCGTCCCGCTTGGATCATTTCTTCCACTTTTCTGCGGGATGCCACACCCCGGGACGCAAGGATCTTCTGCAATCGTTCCGTCATGATTTGCCTCCTTTCCAAAGTCGATTCCAAATTGTTTCTTTTTTGACAGTTTCTGCTTCCACAGTTTCACCGTAGACCACAGGAATCTTACCCACTGTCTTTCCGTTTAAGCAGACATAGGCATAGCCGGCCTGCTGGCCCTCTGCCACTGGCGCATATACAAATTCCGGTTTTGGCAGCACGATCTCAGGCTTTTCTCCTTGAGCAAGGGCATAGGAGAAATCCTCCATTGCCAGCAATTTGACTCGGTCAGAGGATCCAGACAGCACGGCGATCGTACCTAGACAATCTCCGGCGCAAACAATTTGCTGTACTTCATATCCGGAAAATCCGGAGTTCATCAGAGCCTTATGGTCCTGCCAATCGTTACCGTCGTTCATGGTGACGGCGATCAATCGGCGGCTTTGCCGGGTACAACTGGAAACCAGTATTCTCCCCGCCTTTTTGGTAAACCCTGTCTTAACGCCGTCAGCGCCCTCCAAAGACCAAAGTAGTTTATTATGGTTACGAAGGCTGCGGCCGCATGCGGTTACAGTCTTTGTGGATACCGTCTTGTAAAAAATGGGGTTTTCCATAGCATAGGCAGCCAGCACAGCCATATCTCTGGCGGTGGAGTAATGTCCAGGACTGTCCAATCCGTTTGGATTTTCAAAATGGGTATTATGCATACCCAAACGGTGAGCCTTGTCATTCATCAGTTCCGCAAACCCCTCCACTGTGCCGCCGCAGTAAATTGCCAGCGCCACCGCAGCGTCGTTGCCGCTGTGGAGCATCAGTCCGTAAAGCAGGTCCTGCACAGTCATCACTTCCCCTGCTTTCAGGTACATAGATGACCCCTCAATGCCGGTTGCCTCTGCCGGGATTCGCACCCGGTCCAGCACATTGACCTGCTCGCATACCAGCAGCGCCGTCATAATTTTCGTAGTACTGGCAATGAGGCTCTGCTTGTCGGGATTTTTTTCATACAGCACCCGACCGGTTTGGGCATCCAGCAAAATGGCAGACTGGGCAGACATAGCCTTACAAGGAAAAACCAGAGCAGCAGCCAGAAATGCAGCTGCCACCCCGGCAAATAATCGTTTCATTTCAATCACCCGAAGGTAGTGTCCCCCGGGAAAAATCAATTATTCTCTTTTTTCTCCAAACGGGAATCAATAAACTCTACGATTTTATCCAGCGCATCGGGGACCATCTCTACCAAACGGTCTGCAGTCGTATTGGCAGGGTTGGCCACCGGCAACATACGGACGCTATCTTCCTTGATCACCAAAAATGCCACCGGGGTCACCTTCACACCGGCAGCCACACCGCCACCGAAGGGGTTTTCCTGGGTGGTGTTCTTGGTAACGAAATCAGAGCCGCCGCCGCCAAGACCGATACTGATCTTGGAAATGGGGATAATCGTGGTATTACCTGCAGTAATAGGCTCACCCACAACGGAGTTGACATCTACCAACTCCCGCATCTTTGCAATTGCGCTTTCCAGCATATTGGGAAGTTTTTGACTCATTGTATCGTACCGCCTTTTCTTAGTTTATGAAATCATTTGCGCATGTATCAGAAAGGGTTTCAGGCTGACCTGCAGCCAAGTTATACTTCCTCCATAGTCATTTGGTCCGGGTCTACAGACTCTGCTTGGATTTCCGGTTCTCCCAATTCCACTTTTTCAATGGCGGGAAGTTCTTCCAAGGAACGCAGGCCAAAGGTGCGCAGAAAATTGGAGGTTGTCTTATACTGAATGGGTCTGCCGGGTACATTCAACCGGCCGGCATCTTCGATCAGTTTCTTATTCAGCAGCGCGCCGATGGAGTAACCGCTGTCCACGCCCCGGAGTTGCTCCACCACCGCTTTGGTAGCCGGCTGGTAGTATGCAATGATCGTCAAGGTTTCCAACTGAGAAGCGGAAAGTTTGGGGGGCTTGCGAGTCTCCAGTGCTTGGGTGATGTAATCTGCCATTTCACCAGAGGACACCATCTGGTAACCCTTTTCCAGTTGCAGAATGCGGATACCCCGGCGATTAAATGCCAGTTCGTCTGCAAGCGCGTTGGTTGCCGAGATGATATCCTGCGGATCTACTTCCAAAACATTGGCCAGTTGAGAAACCTCTACCCGTTCACCGGCAGCAAACAAGATGGCTTCAATGGCCCTCTGCAATTCAATTTGTTCCATTTTCGTCATCTCCTTGCTTCGTCAATGCGGATTCGTCCAGCAGACGCACATTGGGATTATCTCCGGACACATCATCTTCCAGCGCTACGGAATTGGTTTTACACAATTCCAGCACCGCCAAAAAGGTGGCCACAATTTCGGAACGACTGCGGCTGCCTTTGAACAAATTCTTTAATTTCTGAACGCCACGGAGGATCAGGTTGTGGATCAATTCCTTGGCTTTCTTAGTAACAGGATAGGGCTCTTTGCCCACAATGCCCTTAAAGTTTACGGTGGGAGGCGGCAAACGGCGGTTATTCCGCTCTGTAATTTCGTCCAGCGCCCAGAGCATATCCATTACATCGTGCTGGTAGCGGTAGGTGGTATCCCGCCGTAGCGGCTCCGGCTGCTTGGTAAACAGGCAACGGCCAATATCATTCATCGGTTCCAACACCGTAATGGCCATACGGATCTGGTCCATCGCCTCGTGACGCTGACGCTCGATCAAGGATTGCCGCAGCAAGTCCAGTTCTGTTTCCGCTTCGATGGCTTCTGCAGTGGAGAGCAACATCTTGGTCTTGATCAGCATCAAGTGTGATGCCATCGTGATAAACTCGCTGGCCAGTTCAATATCCAGCCGCTTCATCTCTTCCAAGTAGGCAAGGTATTGCTCCAAAATGGCCGTAATGGACACATCCTGAATCTCTATTTTATTTTTACTCAGCAACAGAAAAATAACATCCAGAGGGCCTTCAAAGTCCTCCATCAGTTCATTTCTGGTATGGACTATGCCCTCTAAGCGATATTGCGGTTCTCCCATAGTCGCTCCTTGCTTGCACCATAAAGTAATATTTGTGTTATTATACCAAACATTCTGTTTTCCTGCAAGTATTTGCAAAAAAATTCCCGCATATTGCATTTTTCGACAAACTGTGATAAAATATTTAAAAAAGGAGGGATACGCTATGGCACAAAAACCCAACCGTTACAAGCAGATGGAGCGGTATATGACCTATGCCCTGTGTTTGGATGCAGTACTGTTTATTTTCTATTTGATCGTTGCAGGCAACGGCATTATTTGGCTGAAGGTAATTCTCACATTGCTGTGCATTGCTGTGTCCGGTGCGCTTCTGTGGTTTTTGTATATGACCCACGAACTGCTGAAGCAGCGGAGTTTGTGGATCACCGCCGGAGCGGTGGCCATAGTTGTCTGCCTGTTTTTCTCTCTGATCTTAAATTTCCCCAGTCCTAACAAATATAAACATCAAGATGAGCCTTCTGCTTATCATTCCATAGAACAAATTTAAAAATAAAAACGGTGGAGCAAAAGCGTGATGTCCTCAACGGAGTATTACGCTAACTGAGTAGGATGCAAAAAACTGACCGTATGGCATAACGCCATACGGTCTTTCTTATATGAAATGTGAGGGAGTCAGGGAGATTTACTTCTCTCTACCACTTTTTCTTGCGCTTTAGTAGCAGTATTCATAAATGTGTGGTATAATACTACATTATGTGTACGAAAGAGATTAAAGGAGCCGAAATGAACATACAACAATTTTGGTCTGATGTTCTTGCACAGAGAGCAGATAAAATAAAGGAATATTTCCACGCAGATGCCTATGTGAATTGGCATTGTTCCAACGAACATTTTTCGGTTGATGAATATATAAGAGCCAACTGCGAATATCCCGGTAATTGGGATGGTGAGGTTGAAAAAATCGTTACAACGGACGATATGATTATAACTGCAACACGGGTGTATCCCAAAGACTGCTCCGCTTCATTCCATGTCACGTCTTTCGTTAAACTGAAAGGTGATAGAATCGTCGCTATGGACGAGTATTGGGCAGATGATGGTGAAACTCCAGAGTGGCGACAGGATATGAAGATTGGAAGAAAAATAAAATGAGCATCAAAAAGCAGTTTGGAGGTAAGTATTATGTGGAAGATATTATATGATGCTGCTAGCAAAGTCCAGCACGGAAGAAAGATTTCTCCGTTTATTGATGCAGGAGGTGTGGCTGCCGCAATTCTCACCAAAAAAGGCAATATTTATGTTGGCGTTTGCATTGACACTGCTTCAACACTCGGAATGTGTGCCGAAAGAAATGCTATTGCAAATATGATAACCAACGGGGAAAGTCAAATAGACAAGGTTGTTGCTGTAATGCCCAATGGCAAGGTCGGTTCTCCTTGCGGTGCTTGCCGTGAATATATGATGCAACTGGATAAGGATAGTGGAGACATCGAAATCTTACTTGACCTTGACACACAAAAAACTGTCAAACTGAAAGATCTGCTTCCCGATTGGTGGGGAAATGATAGGTTTATACAGGAGTAAGAATAATGAGTATTATAAAGAACGAAATCCCTATCTTGGAGTTTGATAGTGAGCAAACAGCGGTCATTGATCCCGCACACGAAAAGTTGGAACTGAACTTGCCGAGAAAATGTGTTTTTGCCTTTCTTGGTGATTATATTGACGAATATGCACTAAAAAACAACGCACAAAAGGTTGAGGAATTTATCAGTGCAACCAAGCATTATCCTATCTACATAATCCGGTACAAAGACGAGGAAATCGTGCTTTGCCAAGCTCCCGTGGGTGCTGCTCCCGCAGTGCAGATACTTGATTGGCTGATCGGCTACGGTGTGCGTGAAATTATCTCTGCCGGTTCTTGCGGTGCGCTTAAAAAATTCCCCGAAAGTTCTTTTCTTGTGCCGAATAAAGCTCTGCGTGATGAAGGAACATCCTACCATTATGCGGCTCCATCACGTTTTATGGAAATTAGTGAAAATGCAAGAAAAGCAATCGAAGAAACCGTGCTTGAACACGGAATGAAATATCAAGAAGTTATTACTTGGTCAACCGACGGTTTTTTCCGTGAAACCAAAGAAAAAGTTGCATACCGAAAAAGCGAGGGTTGTTCTGTTGTTGAAATGGAATGTTCGGCACTTGCAGCGTGTGCCGCTTTCAGAGGTGCAACTTGGGGAATGATACTCTATACCGCAGACAGCCTTGCTGATGTTGATAAATACGACGAGCGAAATTGGGGTGGCAATGCTTACGAATATGCACTTACTCTTTGCTTAGATGCGGTAGTAAAGTTGTAAATAAGAGGTTGAGTACACCTTTTTAGGTAAGCATTTCAAAGAAATGCAGCTGGTAATTGACTTGTAATGTATACACAAAAAAGAAAGAGAAGACTCGTGGGAACGAATCTTCTCCTTTTTTTGCTGTTAGTGGGTTTGGGCTACCGCCCAACTGTAGTTGTACTTACAAATGCGATGCTGGTTCTTAACAGAAAATGAGTATATTTTCAAATCCTCCGATCAGAACAAATGCTCCACCACTTTCTATTTGGTTTACTTCTTGCAAGAACAACCCTTGCATTGGCTGCAATTCCCGCAGCAACTTTGCTTTTTAGGAGAAAGCAGGATATACACACAATAGCCGAGAATTGGCAGCAAAATCAAAAAATCATACCATCTCATAGCAGCACCCCCACCCGGTACACCAAAAACGACACGATCCATGCAACAGCGCATTGCATAACCACAACGCCCAATGTTTTCCAACCGGAATTCAATTCTCTACGGATCGCAGCAACTGCAGCAACGCAAGGTGTATACAGCAGGCAGAATGCCAGAAAACTACACGCAGATGCGGTGGAAAACAGACTATGCAGCGCCGTGGTAAGATGCTCTGTACCGACGCCCAAAATCACACCGAATGTACTGACCACGGCTTCCTTGGCAGTAAAACCGGATACCAATGCCGTAACCATTCGCCAGTCACCAAAGCCCAGGGGGGCAAATATAGGAGCAACCAGACGGCCCAATGCTGCCAAAATACTTTCCGAACTGTCGGAAACCACGTTAAACCGGGGATCGAAGGTTTGCAAGAACCAAATAAGCACGGTGGCTACAAAGATCACAGAGAAGGCTCTCTGCAGGAAGTCCTTTGCTTTTTCCCACATCAGCAGCAGTACGCTTCTTGCCGACGGCAGCCGATAGTTGGGTAGTTCCATAACGAAGGGAACGGGATTGCCTTGGAATGCCGTCTTTTTCAGGATCAGAGCAATCACAACACCTACGGCCATACCGCCAAAGTACAAAGCGATCATCACGGGCAGTTCCTTGCCAGGGAAGAATGCCGCGGCAAATACGGAGTAAATAGGGATCTTAGCCGAGCAACTCATATAGGGTGTCAGCAAGATAGTCATTTTTCTGTCCCGGTTGGAAGACAGCGTTCTGGTGGCCATAATACCGGGAACGCTGCAGCCGAAGCCCACCAGCATCGGCACAAAACTTCTGCCGGACAGGCCGATTTTTCGCAGAAGTTTATCCATCACAAATGCCACTCGGGCCATATAACCGGAATCTTCCAGCAGCGACAGGAAGAAAAACAGCACCACGATCAGTGGCAGAAAACTCAGCACGCTTCCCACGCCGGAGAAAACACCGTCAATAATCAGGCTGTGTACCACCGGGTTGATCCCGTAGCGGGACAACAGGTCATCTGCCAGCATCGTCAGTCCGTCGATGGCGTAGGCCAGCAAATCCGACAGCCACGCGCCAAATACATTGAAAGTCAGGAAGAATACAAGGCCCATAATGGCCACAAAGACCGGAATTGCAAGGTATTTGTTGGTCAGCACCTTATCGATCTGCACGCTTCTCTGATGTTCCTTGCTTTCCTTTGCCTTCGTTACGCATTCACGGCAAACATTTTCCACAAAGTTATACCGCATATCAGCCAATGTGGCATTTCTGTCCATCCCCCGCTCATATTCCATTTCAATGACGGAGTGTTCGATCAGTTCCTCCTCGTTCTGGCTCAACTGCAGAAGATCGTAGAATTCTTTTTCCCCTTCAATCAGTTTCATAGCGCAGAAACGGCGGGAAATATTCACACGGGTAGCATGGTCTTCGATAATGTGGCTCACCGCATGAATACATCTATGTACAGGCCCGTCGGGACAGAAATCCATCACTGCAGGCAATTTCTTTTCTCTTGCGGTTTCAAGCAAAGTATCCACCAACTCGGAAATGCCCTGTTTTTTAATGGCGCTGATTGGCACCACCGGCACACCCAGCGCCTTTGTCATTTTCTGAACATCCACACTGCCACCGTTGCCACGGAGTTCATCCATCATATTCAGCGCAATCACCATAGGCACACGCAAGGTCAGCAGTTGCAGTGTCAAATATAAGTTCCGTTCAATATTGGTGGCATCGACGATATTGATAATGGCGTCCGGTTTTTCCTTCAAGAGAAAATCCCGGGTGATGATCTCCTCCTGGGAATAGGGGCGAATAGAATATATTCCCGGCAGATCCACCACTTGATGTTCTGTATTGCGGATCACACCAACCTTTTGATCAACGGTTACTCCGGGAAAATTGCCAACATGCTGGTTCGCGCCGGTCAGTGCGTTAAACAGGGTGGTCTTACCGCTGTTCTGGTTGCCAGCTAATGCAAAAATCATTTTTCTACCTCCTGCAACCTGATCATCCTTGCGTCTTCCCGGCGAATCGTCAGTTCGTATCCCCGTACCTGAATCTGAATAGGATCTCCCATAGGTGCTATTTTTTGCAACTGCACCTGCGTTCCAGGAATCAAACCCATATCCAAAAAACGCAGACGAAGAGGGCCTTCTCCACCAACTTGGGTAATAATCCCCTTTTGCCCTACTTGTAAATCATTAATGGTCATAATTTCCTCCTACGGGAGTTAGCATATGCTAACTAAGTAAATCCATTATATACCTCTTCTTCCAATTTGTCAATAAAAATATCCGCTGAAATAATCAGCGGATATTTTTATTCGTTGCCGATATCGGCAATATCGTACGGTGTAGTCTGATATACAAAGTAGTTCAGCCAGTTGGAGAACAGAAGATTGGCGTGGCCTCTCCAGCGCACCAAGGGGCGCTTAGTATCGTCATCGTCGGGGTAATAGTTTTTCGGCACAGAAATGGGTAATCCCAGGTTCTTATCCCGCAGGTATTCCTTTTCCAATGTTTCCGGATCGTACTCGGAGTGACCAGTCACGAAGATATGGCGGCCCGCCTTGCTCATCACGGCATATACACCCGCCTCTTGAGAGGAAGAAATGATCTTCAGTTCCGGAATTTTCTCAATATCCTCCCGGAGAACGGTGGTGTGACGGGAGTGCGGTACCCAGAAATGGTCGTCAAAACCCCGGAGCAAAATGGCCAATGGGTAGTCCTTTACATGATCGAACACGCCGAACAATTTCTTCTCCAGCGGATATTTTTTCACACCGTAGTGGTAATACAATCCTGCCTGCGCACCCCAACAAATATGGAACGTACTATGGACATGGGTCTTGCTCCACTCCATAATTTCACAAAGTTCCGGCCAATAGTCCACATCTTCAAATGCCATATTCTCCACCGGTGCACCGGTGATCACCATACCGTCGAACTTTCGGTGCTTCAATTCGTCAAAAGTTTTATAGAATGTCAGCAGGTGTTCCTGCGCGGTGTTTTTGGCGATGTGGGTCTTGGTGTGCATCAGTTCCAGCCGTACCTGCAAGGGGGTATTGCCCAGCAGGCGACTGAGTTGTGTCTCTGTGGCGATCTTGGTGGGCATCAGGTTTAGCACCACGATTTCCAAGGGGCGAATATCCTGGGTAATGGCCCTGTTTTCCGGCATTATAAATATATTCTCCTGCTGCAGCACACCGGCAGCGGGCAGATTATTCGGAATTTGAATTGGCATTGGGACGCCCCCTTTTCCACAATTTTTTCTATTCTACAAGATTTTTTTCCCTTTGTCAATTCTGCCGGTAGGTTTCCAAACTTGTTCCCGGATAATAGTGGGACAGAATGTCTTCGAAATCCTTGCCCGCCACCGCCATAGCCTCTGCGCCATACTGACTCATTCCAACCCGGTGTCCGAATCCCCGCGTGTGGATATTTACAGTATTGCCTTTCACAACGATGGTAAATGCCGTCGATGGCAATGCCAAAAGGTTTCGCAGGGTTGTCCCCTGATATTTTTTACCAGCAATGTACACAGTATCCACGCCGCCACCACGGGTATAAGTATATGCGCCGATCCAGGAGGATGGATTCTCCGCCGAGATTTTCAGCATCTTGGCAAAGGCATCGACGGAATAGGTAACGGTATCCTGATAATGGGTTGCCTTTTCCTCTCCCGGACTTTCCACCGCCTGCAAATAGGGAATGTCCGTTCCCCACACTGCAAGGGCATCCTCTGTCTTACCGCCGGAACAGGAGTAATATGTGGCATCGATCAACTGATTTTCATACAGCAGCACCAATCCTGTGGTCTCTGCAACTGCATTTTTTACTTTTTCCACATTTTCTTGTTTGCCACCCTGTGACAAATATGTTTCCGGCCCGCAATAGGCCTGACAGCACCCGGATTCTGTACAAACACCGTCGATGATGTGCTTTTTCCCCGTAGTGGCTCTCTTCATGGCATAGGTCCTTGCCACCACTGCCTGTGCCTTCAGCGCTTCCTGATCAAACTCTGCCGGCATCTCACCCAACAAAACACCTGTTAAGTATCCATCCATATCCATTACCTGCACGACCCCTTGGGGCAAGATCACCGGGACGGTTATGGTTTCACCTATTTGCGGGGCATCACTGTGATCCTTGGATATCGTTTCCTCTGTGGGAGTTGTAGGCGGTAAATTTGGAGATGGCAGTATGTTTTTCACCATCCCGTACATCAAAAAGGGCACAAAAACACCCATCACTGTTGCGAACAACAAGGCTTTTCCTTTCATATGCATCACCCACCTTCATTTTACTTTAAGATAAATAAAAAATATGGCGGTTTTTTCCTATTGGCATTTTGGCGCCTTGTTTTCCTTGACACATTTCGTCATTGGAAGTATAATTAAGGTGATATTTTATCGAAATGGAGCGAACCATGAAGAAAGCAATTCGTATCATTATTCCTATTGTGCTGGTCCTTGCCATCATTGTTTGCATTGGCTGGTATCTGTTTATATATGACCGGGAGTTTACCCGGGATGTTTTGTTGTCCTCTGCCCGGTATTTTGAGAACAAGGGCAACCGCAGTGTTTCCACCTGGTTTTATAATCTTGCCTACAAACAGGCAGATGATAACGACGCCGTGGCCATTGAACTGGCAGAACAGTACAAAGAAAGCGGCAATTATACAAAAGCAGAACGCACCTTGAAACAAGCCATTGAGGATGGTGGCGGTGTAGACTTGTACATTGCCCTGTGTAAAACTTTTGTGGAGCAGGACAAGTTGATCTCTGCCGTCAATTTCCTGGACAATGTAAGCAACCAAGCCATTAAGGAACAACTGGATATGCTGCGTCCCGCCGCGCCCACCTGTTCCCCGGAACCGAACAGTGTTGGTTCCTATTACACCGAATATATTACCGTTACTATTTCTGCCCAGAAAGGCACTTTATATGCCAATGGCAACGGTGAATTCCCCTCTGTGGAGAAAGACCTTTACAAAAACGGCATTACCCTGAAGGACGGCATCAATCTGATCTATTCTGTGGCGATTACAGAGGAGGGCTTGGTCAGTCCGATTTCCTTCTTCCGGTTTATCGTTGGTGGCGTGGTAGAACAGGTAGCGTTCTCTGATGCTGCAATTGAAGCGGCTTATCGGGAAATTTTAGGCGTCAGCACTGAAAAGACAATTTACACTGATGATCTGTTCACCATCAAAGAATTTACCGTTCCCCAGCAAGCCACCAATCTGCAGGATCTGCGGCATTTGGCATTCTTGGAGAAACTGACGGTAGATATGCAACTGTCCGGTCAACTTTCCAATATTGCACAACTCAGCAATCTGAAAGAACTGATCGTTCAGGACACATCTGTCAGCGCCGAAGAACTGGCCGTCATCGGTCGGCTTCCTAATTTGGAAAAACTCACTTTGACCGGTTGCAGTCTCTCCACCACCGCCGGATTGGAGTCTCTTGCAAAACTGACCTATCTGAACCTAAGCAACAACGCCATCCGCAACATTGAACCCTTGGCAAAACTGCAGAAATTGCAGGAGATCAACCTCTCTCACAACGCACTCAACGATCTGACCGCACTGTCTTCCCTGCAAAGTCTGACAGCCTTGGATGTTTCTTTCAACAGTCTGGATACCCTATCCCCCATCGCATCCGTTACCAGTTTAAAAAAATTGACCGCAGGTAACAACAGCCTCAAGGATATTGCCGGTTTTGAAAGGCTGACTGCTTTGACACATTTGGATTTGGCCAACAACGCCATTGCCTCTATCGCACCCCTTTCCGCCTGCACAGAACTGGAAAATCTGAATGTTTCCTACAATTCTCTTACCGACATCTCCGTTCTTGCAAATCTTAACAAGTTGGTAGACCTGGAGTTTACCAATAACAAGGTAACGAGTATCCCAGAGTGGAAGACAGACTGCGAACTGGTAAATATTGATGGTTCTTATAACGAGATCAGCACCTTGGAGCCTTTGGCCGGACTAAAAAAACTGAACAATGTATCTATGGACTACAACAAGGGCATCTCCTCTGTAAAAGCATTGGCGAACTGCCCGGTGTTGATTCAGGTCAATGTGTACGGCACAAGAGTTACCAATGTCAGCGCCCTCACCTCTCAAAGCGTGGTCGTCAATTATGATCCCACCAGATAGTCTACAACAAAGTAGCGGCATAGCCTGCGATCGCAGGTTATGCCGCTATTTTATTCAGTGTCTTCTGCCTCTATTTCCAAAAGCAGTTTTTGATCCTTTTTACCGGAGAGGTCCAGTTTTTCATACATATCCGGTCTTCTCTCCCGGGTCTTGCGAATGGACTGTTTTCTGCGCCACTGGGCCACTTTCTCGTGGTTGCCGGAAAGTAGGATCTCCGGCACTTCCCGATCGTGCCACACCGCGGGACGGGTGTACTGGGGATATTCCAACATACCGTTATAGTGGCTTTCGTCCTCAAAACACTCCGGGTCAGCCAGCACGCCAGGGACCATGCGACAGATGGCATCTGTCATCGCCATGGCTGCGATCTCACCGCCGGTGAGTACAAAGTCGCCCAAAGACAGTTCCTCATCAACGCACTCGTCAATAAACCGCTGGTCGATACCCTCATAGTGGCCGCAGACAAAGATGATATTCTCCAGTTTACTCAGGCGAATGGCATCCGCTTGCTTAAATGTCTTGCCACAGGGGGAAAGATAAATGGTATGCACCGGGCCGCCTGCCTGATCGCAAACTGCCTCCCAGCAGCGGTACAGTGGGTCTGCCATCATTACAGCGCCACGCCCCCCACCGTAGGGATAATCGTCCACCTGCATCTGCTTATTGGCGGTATAGTCCCGGATCTGGTGGGTGTCGATGGAGATAAATCCACGCTCTTGCGCCCGTCCCAGAATACTTTCCGACAGTACATCTCCCACTGTTTCCGGGAACAGTGTCAGTATGTCAATTCTCATCGCTGCGCATCCCCTCAATGAGTTTAACCTGCATTTCGTTCTTGTCGATATCGGTAGACAAAATGAATTCCTTCACCGCGGGAATCATATATTTCCCTTCCCCTACCACATAAACAGAATTTCCGGGGTAGTCCAGCACTTCCGTGATCTGGCCGATTTCCTCGCCATCACAATACACCGCCACACCAATCAACTCATCACCAAATATTATATCGGGGTCAATATCCTCCCGGTAGAGTTGGACAGTTTTGCCACGCATCGCCTGGGCATCTTCCATTGTATCGATGCCTTTCAGTTTCAGCAGGTTACAGGTCTTCTGCACACGGCAGGATTCCATTTTATATTCTTTTCCGTCAATACGGCAACGGTCAAATTCACAAAGCATTTCCGGAGAATCCAGCCAAGTCAGTACCTTTGCCTCACCACGGACACCGTGGGTGGTGACAATTTCTCCGGCATCGATAAACGTCTTTCTCATAAGTTTCCTCCAAATAACGAAATATGCGTGGCGCCAAGCGTCACGCATAAGCCGTTAATCCACGATTTCCACCGTGATCTTTTCGCCGGTGCGC